>CAIRCP010000113.1 GCA_903877095.1 uncultured Actinomycetes bacterium
CCCGCCACATCGATCTGGAAGCATTGCAACCGTCAATCAACCGATTGACCAAGACGAAGTAGCGCAAGCCCCCCACGCGCTCACCATGCGTGAGGCACCAGCCACTACTTCGCGCTCACTTTTAGGTGAGGCACCTCGGGTGACTCTAGGAGACCCGGTCGTCGTCGATGGCGACGCAGCAGTCGGTAGCCTCGCTCGCGATGATCGAGATCCTCCCCCACTTCCCCGACAACGTCGCGGCCTACTCCTGTCACGGCCACCTCACCAAGGCCGACTACTCCGAAGTCATGCGCGACATCGACGACAAGCTCACCCGCCACGACAAGCTCAATATGTACTGCGAGGTCGCTCCGGACTACACCGGTTCCGGACTCGACGCGGCCTGGGCGGACTGGAAGTCCAGCTTCAGCAGCTGGTTTCACTGGGAGCGCGGCGCGATCGTCACCGACGTCGAATGGATGGTCTGGGCCACCCGCTTCTTCGGCCTGCTGTTCCCCGGCGAGTGGCGCGTCTATCCCCCCGACCACGCCGGGCAGGCCCGCCGGTGGGTGATCGACGGCGCCGAGTCCGACGAGATCGCCCAGACCTGACCGCGGGCCGGGTCTGGTCGGCGAAGATGGACACATGGCCCTCCCCCGCCGAGTCCTTGAGGAAGAAGAACTCAAGCCCTTCCAGGTGGAGCTGCTCAAACTGCAGCGCCACCTCGAGTCCGAGAACCGCCGCATGATCGTGCTGTTCGAGGGCCGCGACGCCGCCGGCAAGGGCGGGACGATCCGCCGGGTCACCCGCTACATGAACGAGAAGCACTACCGGGTGGTGGCGCTGGGCCGGCCCACCGAAGATCAGCGTCACCAGTGGTATTTCCAGCGCTACGTCGCACAGTTCCCCACCGGCGGTGAGATGGTGCTGTTCGACCGGTCCTGGTACAACCGCGCCATGGTGGAGCCGGTCTTCGGCTTCTGCACCGACGAGGAGTACCGCAACTTCCTCAAGGGCGTCGTCGGCTTCGAGAAGGATCTGGTGCGCCAGGGAACCATCTTGGTGAAGCTGTACTTCAGCGTCACCAAGGAGGAACAGGCCCGGCGGTTCGAACGGCGCCGCGACGATCCGCTGCGGCAGTGGAAGCTCAGTGAGATCGACGTTCAGGCACAGGAGCACTGGGACGAATTCACCGAGGCCAAGTACCACATGCTGCGCCGCACCAGCATCCCCGATGCACCGTGGACGGTGATTCGCTCGGAGGACAAGCACAAGGCGCGCCTCAACGCGATGCGGGTCATCCTGCAGGCCGTCCCTTACCAGGGCCGCGCCGAGGACGTCGACTTCGTGCCGGATCCCGAGGTCGTTATCCCTGGCGCTCACGAACTGGCGTTGATGGAAGCCGAGCGGATCCGCAGCGGCAGGTTCACCGGATAGGGTCGAGTCGACCGATGCCGCCGAGGGACGAGGCGGAGGAGGAGCGAGACAATCGGGTTCAAGCCGGGTTACTCGTCGAAAATCGCGACTGCCCGCGTCCATCCGGCCGACGCCGCGTGAATTTTGACCGGGAAGCACGACACCTCGAACCCGTCCGTGGGCAGCGACTCCAGATTGTGCAACTTCTCGATGTGGCAGTAGCCGATGGTCCGACCGGCCCGGTGGCCCTCCCAGATGATCGACGCGTCGTGGCTGCGGGCATACCGCTGGGCGGTGTAGGAAAACGGGGCGTCCCAACTCCAGGCGTCGGTCCCGGTGAGCCGCACCCCGCGCTCCAGAAGATAGAGCGTGGCGTCCCGGCCCATGCCACACCCCTTCCCGACGTAGTCGGGCTGGCCGTAATGCGTTCCAGCACTGGTGTTCACCAGGACGATCTCCAGGGGACGCAGTTCGTGGCCGATCCGGGAGAGTTCGGCTTCGACGTCGTCGGCGGTCACCACATAACCGTCGTCGAAGTGCCGGAAGTCGAGTTTCACGGCCGGTTGCAGGCACCACTCCAGAGGGACCTCGTCGATCGTGATGGCGCGTTTACCGCCGTCCATCGTTGAGGCGTAGTGGTACGGCGCGTCCAGATGCGTTCCGTTGTGCGTGGTGATCCGCACCCGTTCGATCGCCCAGCCTTCGCCGGCGGGCAAATCATCGACCGTCGCCCCCGGGAAGAACGACACCACCTCCGCGGCGGTCTGCTTGTGGTCGTAGTAGTCGATCTCAGGCAGATGACCGGGCGGGTCCGAGGCGATCCCCGCCTGCAGCGACACCGAGAGATCGACGAATCGTCGCCTTGTCATGGCGGTTGATCGTACGGCGGATCACTGTTGGTCGGCGCGAGCGTCCGACGACGGTCCTGCCGGATCGGTGGAGATGTCGGGTGCGAACTGGTCGGGGGTCAGATGGTGGGCCTCGGCCGGCACGTCATCGATGACCGGCACCGGTTCGGCGACAACGCGGCGACGGTCCGCGCGCCAGTCCCGTACGAGCATGACGATGCCGGTGATCGCCAGAGCGACGACGATGACGGCAAGTGGAGTGCTCCCGGTGAGCACGGCCAGCACGAGGGCGACCACCCCGCAGATCGTCAGTATCGCTACAGAGCGCACACCGTTAGTGTGCGCTCGTCCGGCCCGGGAACCGCACATACTCGCGTGCGCGTGTTAGCCCGCTGCCGTGCGCACCGCGCGTGATCGGACCTGCTCCGTGGCGCGGTCGAGGACGAGGCGAACGCGGGCGGCCGCGCTCAAGCGGCGGTAGGCCGCCGGCCGAGTGTCACGTGTACGACGGAGGCCTCAGGGGCGGGCTGAATATCATTGCGCGACAGCAACTCTGCGCTCTCCGGCAGCTCACGCGGATTGATCAGCCCTTCGGCGATCTGCCGCAGCACCAGGTGGGCATGCGCAAGCTGGTGGCGTTTGCGGTACTGCCCGCCGGGCAGTTTCACCCCGGCCCACACGCCGTACTCCTCGCCGGCCTCCACCGCCTGGCGCGCGCACTGCCGCTGCTCGGCAAGCGGGCAGCGACGCAGGCAGACCGTCCGGGCCCGGGTGGCTGACTGTTCGTACACGCGGGCCTTGGCGGCGCCGTCGCTGGCGTCGTCGTCGGCATAGCCGAACCACAGGTCGGGATCGGCGGAGCACGGGCGAGCGTTCATCAGAGCCTCCTCGGGTGGCAATTCGTTGACGAAAGCGTATACGGCAACCCACCCGGACGCAACAAAAACATACACAGAAACGTATAACAACAGGTGGCTGTGTACGATTCGGCTATGGCCGGAGCCCAACGGTGACCCGCGAGGCGGCAGGTGCCGCCATCCGGACCCTGCGGGAGTCGAGGGATTGGTCGCTCGCGGACTTCGCGGCGGCCACCGGGGTCAGCATCATGGGCCTGAGCTACTTGGAGCGGGGAGCCCGTAAACCGCACAAAGGCACAGTTCAGAAGATCGAGAACGGCCTCGGCCTGCCGCCGGGCACCTACTCTCGGCTGCTCGTCGCCGAGGATCCGGACGCCGAACTGGCGCAGTTGATGGCGGGCACGTCGGGGCGTCCGCGACCGAAGGATGTGGTGGTCGTCAGCCGTCACACCGACGCCGATGTCTTGGAGGCGCACGCCGAGGCGCACCTGGAATCGCTCAATTCATTGATAGCCCGGCTGCCGCCGGAGACGTCAAACGAATACGAGACATATATTCAGTCCGTGATCGCCCAGTGTGTGAAGGCCGAGATGCTGGCCGCCAACTCGTGGCGGGTCGCCGTCAACGCGGGAGCCGAATCCTCCGCCCGGCTGATGACCCACCTCAAGACCCTTGAAGACATCCGCACCGGCCTGCTGTCGCGCATGCCGGGCAGTATCGGTGCCCGCTTCGACCGCGCGTGCCAACGCAGCGGGCTGCCCGACGTCGTGATCACGACGTTGCTCGGCGTCACGGCCGAGGAGATGTGGAACATCCGCAACCGCGGCCTCATCCCGCCCGGTGCACTGCCGCGGGTGCGAGCGTTCGCGGAGGCCGAGTCGTGAGCGGGAACGACGTCGAGATCCTGCGGCGCGCGCATGCCCTGTTCGACGGCGATCCGGCCGATCCGGTGCTCGACGTCGCGTCGGCGCCCCGTCCGCAGAGCGCGACCACCGCCGGTCGGATGGCGACGGCCTACTGGGCCGCGGTGTCGGACCGGCGCGACGAACTGCGTCAGGCCCGCGAGGTCGACGCTCGGCTCGCGCGGGTGCTGGCCGAGGCGTATCGCGATCACACCGACGCCCGGCGCAGCACGGGTGCGGTTCTGGCCGCCGCGCGGGCCGATGCCGCGAGCCATCCCGACAACCCCATCGCGGCGCGGGAACTATTGCGGCGCAGGCTGACTCGCTTACGCCACCAGCAGGCCCACGTCCGCAACGCCAATGCCCGCGCCCATCGGCACCGGTCGGCGCTGCGCAGCCTGCACTACCGGCAGCATCCCGTGGCCGGACGCAGCAGTCGTGCGGTGCTGGCGGTGCGGGCCGCCCTGAGCCGATTAGGGACGCCCTATGTCTGGGGGGCGACCGGACCGGACCGCTTCGACTGCTCCGGGCTGGTGCAGTGGTCCTACGCACAGGCCGGAATCGGCCTGCGCCGCACCACCTATGAGCAGATCCACGACGGTGTTGCGGTGGCCCCCTCGCAGGTCCGCCCGGGCGATCTGGTGTTCCCGCACACCGGGCACGTCCAACTGGCCATCGGCGGGGGCATGGTGGTCGAAGCGCCGCAGCCTGGTTCGGTGGTCCAGATCAGCCGGATGGGTCCCAGCGTCGCCATCCGCCGCATGGTCTAGCCCGAGGAGGAGTCGGACAATCGGCACTCGACCCGCGCGGGTGAGTTGTCCCGCGCTCAGCCCGTCGGTACGGTCGTGCCCATGTCGCAGCAGGGCAATTCGGCGGCGGCCCTCGAGGCCGCCCGTCGAGCGTTGGCTGCCCGCGATGCCGATCTGGCTGATGCGGACCGCGCTCTGGCCGCCGCGGTCGCCGATGCCCACGCCATCGCCGTCGAGTCGATCGGCCGGATCGACGCGATCAAGGCCGACGTCGATGCCGCGGTGAGCGACCAACCGAAGGACAGCGCCGTCAGCGCGCGTGAGTTCGGTCGCCATCTCGTCACCAAGAACCGCGACATCGCCGCGATCGTCACCGAAGCTGCCGCCGCGGCGCAAGCGAAAACGGTTGCGCTAAAGGAACTTCAGGAGCGTTATCGCACTCCAGCGGTCGGCTGAAGCCCGCTATCCCCAAGGTGAATTGTTCACCCGCGTCTGCCTACCTACAGTCAGCGGCATGGGAGGCAACCGGTGGCGTCGTATCACGATCTGCTCGACGCGATAGCCCGCGTCCGGGCGGCGACGGGTGATCCGGATGCCTGGAAGGACGGGCTGACGGGTTCCGATGTGGTGGTCGCGTGCACGCCGATGAGCCCACCCGATGCGGTCGCGGCCGTGCTGGCCAAGGTGGCCGCCGCCCACCCCGGGGTGTTCGCGCCGACCACGGCCCAGGACCCATTGCCTCCGACAGCCGCAGAGGGGGCCACCGCCGATGCGATCCGCGGCGCGGAGAGCGTCCTGGCGCGGCAGCGCTCCGACGCCGCGCACCTGGATCTGCAGGTTCTGACCGCCGTCGCCGACGCGCACGCAACTGCCGCTGAGGGACTGGCCCTGCTGTCGGGGTTGCAGCGTGAGATCGAGACCGTGGTGGCGTCACGAACGGATCTGGACACCCCGGCCGGTGCACGTGAGCTCCAGCGTTTCCTTATCGGCAAGACGCGCGACATCCGGAATGTGGTGGAACATGCGGGCCTGGACGCCGGATCCAAGGCGTCGCTGGCAGAAGCACTCCTCGCCCTCTATGCGTCGTCGACTCCCGAAGTGGCCGACCGGCCGCCCATAGTGGGACCCGAGAAGTCAACGGCTGCAATCCCGGCCGGTCGCGACCCGCTGACCACGACCCGCCTCGGCGATGCGGGCCTGCCGGCCTCGACGGTGTTCGACGACTCGGGTGCTGCGCTGCCGGACTACCTGCTGCCGGACTACCTCCCAACCGACTTTCCGGTGACGGACCCGAGCCCGCTCCCCACGCACGCGCCGGCGATGACAACCGCGGCCGCGCCCGCCGCGCCGTTGATGCCGCCCTTCGGCGGTGGACTGCCGGCCGCGGCACCCTTTGGCGGCGCCATGCCGTTCGGCGCACCGTTCGGCGGCGGTCCGTCGTCCGCGCCGTTCGGCGCTGCGCCCGGCCTGGCCGGTTCGCCGTGGCCAGACCTCTCGCCCGCGGGGCTGTCCGCGGCAGATCTGCTCGGCAACGACGGGCGGGGTGCCGACGAGCCGGCGAAGCCCGGTGGGCCGCCGGACACCTCCGACGAACCCGACGAACCCGACACCGATGCGTCCGTCGGGGAGGAGTCCGCCGAGTCGTCCGGCGGGGCGCACACCGAGCCGACGCCGGTGTTCCTGCCCGACGGGCAGACCGTCATCGCGCCCAGTGCCGAGTTGGCGTCGGTGATCACCGCTGCCGTCGCCGGCGCGCCGATCCCGGACGCGTTCAGCCGGCAGGGCATCACGATCCCGGCGCCCGGTTCCCCCGTCGTTGCGCCGGTCGATCCGGCCCGCCTGGTCCCCGGCGACATTGCCGTACTCGCCGACCGGCACGCCCTCGCCCTGGGTGACGGCAAAGTGCTCCTGGATAAGCAGATCCAACCTATCGGCAACGTGACCGGCCCCGGATTCATAGGGTGGCAGCATCCGCCGGAGCCGGACCCGATGACCACCCCGCCGGTCTTGCCGGCACCCGACCGGTCCGCGGCGACGGTCCCTTCCTGACAAGGAGTGAGCAGTGGCAGAACACCTCAACGTGGTTCCGGCGCAGCTTCGGCAGGCGGCGGGCGAGCACCGCGACACCGCGGACTACCTCGCTACAGTGCCGGGGCGTCAGGCCGACATCATGTCGACGCTGGAGTCGCTGGGCCCGATCTTCGCCGAATTCCGGGAAGCCGGAAGGGAATTACTCGACCAGCGCAAGTTCTGCTACGAACAGCAGGCCACAGCCCACGCCGAGCTGGCACACCGGCTCGACCGCGCCGCGGACTTCTGGGAGCAGCACGACGAGGACGCCGCGCGGCAGTTGCGTGATGTCGCCGGGGGCGGCATGTGAGCGAACCAGAACTCGACGCCGACCCGCAGTTCGACGTCACACACCCCAGCGGCCACCTGATGTTCAGGTCGTGTCGCGGCGGCTACCTGCACAGTGCGGTGCTGTCCGAAGCGGCACTCGACTGCGACGCGGAGTCGTTGGCCCAGGCCGTGCTGCTCGCCGCCGAAGTCTCACATCTGCGGGCGGTGATGCAGATACGCCGGCAGATCACCGACGCCGGCTTCACCCCTTCGGACGAGTTGGCTACCCCGGCCGACCTGCGCCGCGCCGAAGCGGCTCTGCAGGACCACCGCCTGCTTGCGGACGACCAGCTCTAGCGGGCCGGGCGGTCCTGACCAACCGAGCCGATATCTTGCGGCGGCGCAATGGGATTCGACCCGAACAACTCGCGCGCCCGCTGCATCAGCGACCGCAGTTCATCGAGTTGTTGCTGCAACATCGAGTCAGCCATGCGGCCACGCTAACTCCGCCGGCGGCGGTCGGCAATTCACCCGCGGGGAATCTCTGCATTGATCCGGTCCAGCAGGGCCGGGTACCGGCCGGCCTCGGGATGACGCCCCGGCTTGCCGCTGCTGACCAGGCCGACCGACAGCCGCCGCGTGGGATCGGCCCAGATCGCGATGTTGGTCAGCCCGGTGTGGCCGAACGCGTCCGGCGCGTCCTTCCCGAACGGACCGAACCGCTTGGAACCCAGCATGTATCCGGTGCCCCACCGGATCGGCGCCAGCCCGGTCGCCAGGTCGGGCCGCAGCCGCCGGCACTCCCGGGCCGCCGCCCGCAGGGTCTCCGGCCGCATCACCCGAACGCCGTCGAGTTCACCTCCACGACAAAGGAGTTCGGCGAACCGCGACAGCTCGTCCGCGGTGGAGACGGTACTGGAGGACGGCACGACGCTGGTGAGGAACCGCTCACTGTTGGTAAGCCTGACGACTTGTTCCATCGACCCGCCGAGCGCGGCCTTCATGGCCGCGGCGATCGGGGCGGGCAACGGCCGTCCGGTCACGTGGCTCGGCGCGACCAACGCGACGTCGGCGGCGCTGACACCGTAGTTGGTCCAGCGGAAGCCCAGCGGGTCGAGGATTTCCTCGGCCAGGATGTCGCGGATGTTGCGTCCGGTTGCGGCGGAGACGATTTCGCGGATCAGCGGACCCCACGTCACCCCGTGGTAGATGTGCATGAAGCCCGGGGGGTGGATCGGCTTGAGCTCGCCGAGTTTCTCCCGGGCGTAGTCGCTGTCGTTCATCCGCTTGAGGTCCGGACGGGGGCCGTTGGCGAACGGAACGCCGGCGCTGTGTGTCACCACATGCCGGACGGTGGTGCGTTCCTTGCCGTGCCCGGTGTAGCTCGGCAGGTAGTCGCAGACCAGCGCGTCGAGGGACAACTCGCCGCGTTCGACCAGCAGGTGGACCACCGTCGTGGTGACGGCCTTCGCTGCCGAGTACACACAGAACGGTGTGCCGATGGTGACCGGAATCCGTTCCGCCGATGGGGGATCGGCCGGTCCGTTGCCCCATGCGTGTCCGATGGCGCGGTTGAGCACCACCTTCCCGTCATGGCGCAGGCACAGCTGGATCGCCGGCTGCATGCCGGCGCGATACCAGTGCCGGACCGCCTCCCAGATCCGGTCGACGGCGGCGGGGGAGAGGCCCGAGGATTCTTCGGCGCCGACGTCGGTGACGGCGTCGAGGTTCGACAGGATCGGGACCCGACCGTCGCGACCCGCCGTCACGACTGTCGGTGCAGGGTCGCGGTGAGGTGGTGGACGAGCGGCTGGCCGACCGCGGCCATCAGGACGGTGTAGTGCAGTTCGTCGCCGCTGACGGTGATCGAACGCCGCAGGGCCATCACATCTTTCGCCGACGCGGTCAGGCCGATGGTCGTCGAGTGCACCTCGATGTACAGCTCACCGTCGCGCTCGGTGAGTTCGCCCTCGTCGATCTCGGTGATGCCGGTCGGGTGGGCCAGGACCAGTTCGATCCGCTGCGGCGACGGCATCCGCAGGTAGCCGGTCTCGGCGTGCAACGCCTGTCCGGCCTCGGACCGGGTGCGTTGGGTATAGGCGAGGAACGGTTTGCCGATGTGGCCGAAGGTGATCTCTTCGAGGTAGCGGAACGGCTGGATCGTCGGATAGTCACCTCGTCCGGCGCCGGACCAGGTTCCCAGGAGTGGGGCCAGCGCGGCGATGCCGGGATGAAGATCGGGCACGCCTGCAACGGTACTCACCCGCTTCAGATCGGGCCGACCAGTTCGACCCAGTTGCCGTCCGGGTCGGCGACGAAGCACCACCCCATACCCGGCACCGCGGCGAAGTCGGTGGGTGGTTCGACGACCGGGTGGCCGGCCTCGGCCGCTTGCCGTGCCGCTTGTCCGACATTGGCCACCACCAGCGTGATGTAGCGCAGGCCGGCTTGGGCGCGTCCACCGCCGGGAACCGTGGGAGCCGCCGGTGCGACGTCGTAGGTCACCAGTTTCAGGACGTTGTTCCCGACGGCGTAGCGCTTCATCGACCCCCCGGGAAAGTCGAGATCAGCCTGGTGCGGCAGGCCGAGGAAGTTCCCGTAGAAGTCCGCCATCGCGCCGACGTTGGTGGTCACCACGCCGACTTCGATGCCATTGGCGAGCCGTTCCACGGACACTGATCAGTCCCGAGGCTTCGTGCCGACGGTGATGGAGTCCCACACCGGCGTCCACACCGGCCGGTCCACCCGGCGCTGACTGGTGATGGTGAACCCTGCGTCGGTGAACAGCCGCCGCATCTCGGCCGGCGACGGGCTGTGGGCGACGCTGGAGGACTCCTGGGACAGCCGCTCGAAAAGCTTGGCCGGCGGCGGACTGATGGTGGCCACGGCCGCCATGCCGCCCGGCACCAGCACCCGGTAGAACTCCCGCATGGCCGCGGGCTGGTCGAACCAGTGGAATGCGGAGGTGGAGACGACGGCATCGAGCGAGTCGTCGTCGAACGGCAGGCGCTCGGCGGGGCCCTTCATCCAGGCGACGGCGCCGGAGCGGGCTTTGGCCTGCTCCAGCATGCCGTCGGACATATCGACCCCGTACATCGTGTCCGGATGCAGTTCAGCCGCGATCCGGGACGCCAAAATTCCTGTGCCACAACCGATATCGGCGACCCGGGCGGCGCCGTGGGCGCGCACTTCGGCCACCACCTCGTCCTGCGCCGGCCGGTAGACCCAGCGCTGCAGGAACGGAAGATCGTAGAGGGGTGACGCGATGCTCCAGAACCGCGTCACCGCGGCGTTGAACTGCCGACCCGGAGTGCTCATGACCCGCCTCGTCTCCACTGTGTCGTCCGTGAAAGGGCAGTATGCCGCAGGCACGGGGGAGCTATCGCGCCGTTCGGTTCAACTCACCTGGCCGGTATGGGTGCGGGCGAGGGTGGCGACCGCCGACACGATGTTGGGGGCGGTGGGCAGAATCCCGTCGGGATCGCAGACGCGGAGCAGCCGCTCAACTTCTTTGCCGGGAACCAGAACCCAGTCCACCGCGGCCCGCAGACAACGAGAGTGCACCCGGTGCAGTACCGCGTAGCCGGCGGTGCCGAAGAACGCCAGTCGGGACAGGTCGAGAACGAGCTGCCGGTAGCCGCCGCCGATATACCGCTCGATGGTCTCGGACAGGTGGGCCGCGCCGGCGGCGTCGACATCGCCGAACGCCGCCACCAGGACGGTGGTCGCGCTGAGTTCTCGGATGCGGACGAGGTCGGGGCTGGTTCTGGCGGCGGTACGCGGGATCGCGAGGGGGTTGGCGGTGCGGGTGACGAGCATGAGGCCTCCAGGTCCGTACGACTGTCAACGGCGGCCGCGGCGAGGAGGGAAATGGCCTCGCGCCCAGAGGTCATCGACCTCGCTCCGAACGTCGTGAGAACGGCTGTGAACTCAACCTCTGCAAAATCTACTACGGATTTCGTCGCAGAGCCAGGGGCCAGCGGCGAGAGGCAAAATACCAGTTCACATCGCCGGATTTCCCAGAGAGGGGTCGACTCAGATCACCTGAAATGGGGCGGTTTCGCGGTAAGTCCAACGGAATCCGCAGTGAAACGCGCCAAAACCTGCTGAAACCGCGGCCTCAGGGGAGATGGCGTCGACTGGCCCGTTCCCGCCGTCCGGCACAGTATGGTCGTGGCGAGAATCATGACCATGCCCTATCCAGCACAGAGTCCGTACGGGCCACTCTCGTGCTATCGACACCCCGACCGCCCCACCGCGTTGAGTTGCACGCGGTGCGGCCGTCCGGTCTGCCCGGACTGTATGCGCAGCGCAGCCGTGGGGCAGCAGTGCGTCGACTGCGTCCAGGCTGCCGCGGCTTCAGTGCCGCCTGCCCGCACGGCAGCCGGCGGCCTTCTGCGTGAGGGCGCGCCCGTGGTCACCTATGCGCTGATGGCCGTGAACATCGCGGTCTACATCCTGCAGATGGCCTCGGGAACACTCCAGTACAAGCTGTCGCTGTTCCCGGTCGCGGTGGCCGGGGGCCAGTACTACCGGTTGCTGACGTCGGCGTTCATGCATTACGGGATCGTCCACATCCTGTTCAACATGTACGCGCTCTACGTGCTCGGGCCGCCGCTGGAGCGCCACCTCGGGCGGGTGCGTTTCACGACTCTGTATCTGTTGAGCGCGCTGGGCGGTTCGGTCGTCGTGTACCTGTTCTCCCCCCTCAACGCGGCGACGGCCGGCGCGTCGGGCGCCATCTTCGGCTTGTTCGGCGCCACGCTGGTTGCGGCCAGGCGGTTGCGTCTGGACGTCCGCTCGCTCATCGTGCTGATCGGCATCAACCTGGTCATCACCTTCACCGTTCCCGGGATCAGCTGGCAGGGCCATATCGGCGGATTGATCACCGGAGCGCTGGTCGCCGCGGCCTACCTCTACGCCCCCCGCGCCCAGCGCACCCTGGTCCAGGCGGGATTCACCATCGGACTGCTCGCGCTGTTCTACGTGCTGGTCACCTGGCGCACCCACGAGATCCTCGATCTGGCCACCCAGGTCACCGGGCGTCGCTGAACTACAACCGCACCAGGCGGAACGGGTAGGTGAGCGTGCCGGGGGTGTTGTCGCAGCCCGCGGCGAACACCGATTGCAGGGTGCCGGTCAGCGTCGCCGCATCCCAGGTGTAGGTGTCGTGGGTCGGCAGCACCGGCCCGTAGTAGACGTCGCCGCACCGCAGACCGTCGGGAACGTCGACCGTCAGGGTGTAGGTCCCACCCGTCTGGTGCGCTGTCGCGTACCACTGGAACGCCTTGGCGATCGGCATCGGATTGGCCGAGACGTTCGCGCACTCACTGACACCCTCGGGCGGGTTGCACGACGTGAACGTGAAGATCCACGTGTGGAAGTCGTAGCGGCCGTCGATGTAGGCGTTGTAGTGGCCGATCTGCAAGCCCGCATGGGCGGGCGGCGCCAGGGCCAGGGCAGCCGGGAGCAACACCGCGCCGAAGACCGCCCAACAGCCGCGCATCGTTGCCTTCCCTCGACGTGATCCCTGATGGAAATCTAGGCGCTGCGATCGCCTGACTGCCGGGAAACCGACAGGCCGGATTCTCTGCGACCGGGCGGGACACGGCGGATACGATCGTCGCCTTGTGCTCACCGAAACTGCCACGACGTCACACCCCGGTGCCCAACGCCTGCGCGCGGGCGTGATCGTCGGTGCTCTGGGAGTGGTGTTCGGTGACATCGGAACCAGTCCGATCTACACGCTGCAGACGCTGTTCAACCCCGACGACCCGCATCCGGTGCCGATCAGCGTGCCCAATGTCTACGGGGTGGTGTCCCTGGTCTTCTGGTCGGTGATGGTCATCGTCACGTTGACCTACGTGACGCTGGTGATGCGCGCCGACAACGACGGCGAGGGCGGGGTGATGGCGTTGATCACCCTGGTCCAGCGGATCGGCGGGAAGTCCCACCCGAAGGTCATCGCGGCGCTGTCGACGCTCGGAATCCTGGGTGCGGCTTTGTTTTTCGGCGACAGCATGATCACCCCGGCCATCTCGGTGCTCTCCGCCGTCGAAGGGCTCAAGGTCGTCGACCCGGGCCTTGCCGAACTCGTCGTGCCGCTCACCGCGGTGATCATCACCGGACTGTTCCTGGTGCAGCGGCACGGCACGGCTGCGGTCGGCCGGTTCTTCGGGCCGGTGATGATCGTGTGGTTCGTCGTCATCGGCATCTTCGGGGCGCGCGGGATCGTCGAGCATCCGCAGATCCTGCGGGCGCTCTCCCCGCTGTACGCACTGGAATTCATGGCCGGGCATTTCCACATCGCGTTCTTCGCGCTGGCCGCCGTCGTGCTGTCGGTCACCGGCGCCGAGGCGCTCTACGCCGACATGGGGCACTTCGGGCGCGCGGCGATCACCTGGGGGTGGCTCGGTCTGGTGCTGCCGGCACTGGTGCTCAACTACTTCGGCCAGGGCGCGCTGCTGCTGGGCGATCAGAGCGTGGTCGATGCGCCCTTCTTCCTGCTGGTGCCGGAATGGGGGCAGATCCCGATGGTGGTCTTGTCGACCGCCGCGACGGTGATCGCCTCGCAGGCGGTGATCACCGGCGCGTACTCGGTGGCCTCCCAGGCCGCCCAGATCGGTTATCTGCCGAGGCTGCGGATCGCCCACACCTCGGAGTCGTCCATCGGCCAGATCTATGTCCCGTGGATCAACGGCATCCTGTGGGTGGCGGTGCTGATATTGGTGTTCGCCTTCCGCAGTTCGGCAGCGCTGGGCTACGCCTACGGCATGGCGGTCACCGGCACCATCACCATCACCACCCTGCTGTTCCTCTACGTGGCCCGCACCAAGTGGCATGTCCCGATGTGGCTGATCGTCGTCGGCGGGGGAGCGCTGCTGACCGTGGATCTGATGTTCCTGGCCGCCAACATGACCAAGCTGCTGCACGGCGCTTGGCTTCCGCTGCTCATCGGGCTCATCGCCTTCACGGTGATGACCACCTGGCAGCACGGCCGTCAGGTGGTCACCGACATCCGCGACCGCATGGAGGGCTCGCTGCGCCAATTCGTCCGGGACCTCAAAGATCGCCGGCCGCCCCTACCTCGTATCCCGGGCACCGCCATCTTCCTCAACCGCGGCGGGATCACCACCCCGTTGTCGATGAAGGCGAACGTCGACCACAACCATGTGCTGCACGAGCACGTCATCATCGTCTCCATCGAGACCCCGCCCGTTCCAAGGGTTCCCGCAGAGCAGCGCATCACCGTCGACGATCTGGGTTACCGCGACGACGGCATCTACTTCGTCTCCGCGCGCTACGGCTACATGGAACGGCCCGACGTCCCGGCCGCGCTGCGCCTGGTCGACCCGATCGACACCGAGGGCCGGATCGATCTCGACAACGCGTCCTACTTCCTGTCGAAGGTGGATCTGGCCGCCGGGACGCAACCCACGATGGCGCCCTGGCGCAAACGGCTTTTCATCGCGATCTCCCACATGACGGGCGACGCCGCGGGGTATTTCGGATTGCCGTTGGACCGCACGGTGATCATCGGTGCGCGCGTCGAAGTCTGACTAGGAGAATGCTGAATTATGCGGGTGGCGTGGGGGTATGTTTTTGCTGCCGGGTTCGCAGTGGGAGTGATGGCGGGGCGGCATCCTCGGGTGGGTATGAATTTCTCAGTGGGACAACGGAATCGGGCCTTTGCCGGGGC
>CAIRCP010000114.1 GCA_903877095.1 uncultured Actinomycetes bacterium
CAAACCAAGTGGGCCGTACGCTGGAAACCAGCGCTCAACGCCCTGGCGATCAGCTTCGCCGATCGCATGCCAGCCGCCGAAGAACGCTAACTCGAGAAAATCCAACCAAACGCCGCTTACACCGAATACCGGACAGTCCCGGCAAGCTCCGCGGGCGACTGCGCGGGTACGTCGGGTGTTGCTGGGGTTTCGGTCACCGGGGCGCCTTTCGTGGTTTAAGGGAAGCACAGAGGGCCGGGTGGGTGCTGCATCGTACATAGCGCGGCAGGTTAGTCAGTCGGGTTGGTTGTCGGCCGGTACGAGGATCGATTCGGGCTCTCCGGCGATGCGGTCGAGGGCGGCGCGGTGCCGTTGTGAGAGCTGGTCGGGTGTGATGCCGTCGAGTGCGATGGCGGCCCACACGGTCTTGGCGAGCGGGCAATCAGGGCATGTGCGCGGGCCCGCGACGCCGAAAACGCCCATGCGTGGCGGGTAGTCCCAGCCGGCGTCGAACGCCTCGTCGCTGTCGAGAATCTCGTCTCGTCCGCAGACTTCGCAGATGTGCCGCAGCCTCATACGGGTAGTGCTCCTTCAGTGTTGGTGGTGTAACTCTCGCGGTTGGTGGCGCGTACGGCCTTGTCGGCGCGAACAAGGTGATAGCCGCGCGCAGTCGGGTAGCGCAGAAGTTTCCGGGGGCGCCTTTGCACGACGGGGACCGGACTTTCAGCGGCAGAGGAAGCGGTGACGGTGCCGAGTCGGTCGGATCAGTCACGCTAGGCCGCCTGTCGTTGAGGCGTAGCCGCCCGCCGGGGCTAGGCGGCACTCAACGCACATGCCTAGGGCCTGGGAATCGGGATGGATCAGTGGCTCACCGCAAGCGCAGTGCTGTTCCGTCGACTTGGCGGTGTGGTCGGCCTCGGCAAGGGCATTGAGACGCTGGGCGACCGACTCTGCCTGGGAGACACTGTCGCGTGACGGCGGCGCTGCACGCCGCAGACCATCTGCACGGGATTCATCCTGTGCCGGTTCTCCATATGGAACTGGCAATGCACTTTGACCCGTGCATCCCGTGCACAACTTCTCTACCAGCGGATTTGCGGCGTCCTCTGCACGCCCACATCCCGTGCACGATGCCGTGCGGGCCGACTCAAGCGACCCATGCACGGGATGCAAGGGATTAAGTCCATTGCACACGTAGATACCGGTGTAGGCGCGGATTCGCTTGCCCGCGACCGTGGGCTGACAAGGGCGCAACGTCGGCAGCACCGAATGTAGATTCCGGCCAAAGGTGACCTTCGACCCTGGGGCGTGGCCGTTCTCGCCGGCCCACAACTTCCAGGCGTCGAACACCTGATCTACGGCGGCGATCTTGTCCGGGCCGAGGATGCACCGATCCCGGACGAACGCTGATATCGGGCTGGCGAGGTCCATCATCAGGTTTGTGGCGACCTGCGATGCCTTTGGGACAGTGAATCGCCCGTTTCGGTTGAGGCGGTCCAGCCCGTCAAGCGCCCACAGCAGAATCCCGGGCAGTTCCGGGCGGAGTCGGGCATCAAGCGTGGTGTCCTCTCTGCCGAGAAATGACTGCGTCATCTGGAGGATGAGCATCCGGTTGGCGATGGCTCCCGACGAGTCGCGGAACTTGGGTAACTCGTTGGACAGGATCACGAACCGGGTCGGCAGCTTCCCTGACCACGGCTCCCGGAACTTGCGATCCACGGTGAGCATGTCCTCACCCGTGATGGACAGCAGCCGCTCCACAACGGTGTGTGACGGGGTGTCGCCGAGGCGTGCGTCGGACACGATCGCCAGCGGCTTGGCCAGCAGCGGAGAGAGCCCGAAGTTGGTGCCCAGGCCGGCCAACGTAGGGCCGGCAACATGTCCGCGGCCGATCAGCTCGGTGATCAGCCGGGCGATGGTCCCCTTGCCGGATCGCGATGGCCCAATCAGCAACAGCAACTTCTGCATGTCGGTACGCCCGGAAATCAGGTAGCCGATGTACTCCTGCAGCAGTGCGATCGAATCGGGATCAGACGGCCAAACCGTCGCGAGGAACGCCAGCCAGGCCTTGGGCTCTGGAGCGTCCGGCTGGTAGTCGAACGGCACACGGACGGCATTGAAGAGGCGCGGGGTGTGCTTAGTCAGCTCCCGCCGGCCCAGGTCAAGTAGCCCGTTGGTGCAGGAGATTATCTGAGATGCGGGAGGATCGGCCGCCGCGCTGCGTACGATCCAGCACGGCTGATCGCACTCCGTCGACAAATGCCCGACGGCGGCCATTGCTTCGAGGACGTTGGCGACCTTGCGCTTGTCGGGGTTCCACGGCCGCTGCTCGGTTTCCGTGACGCCGCGGGTGGTTACCTCCGCTTCGTAGATGGCCGTTCCGAGGGTTCGGTAGATGCGGCTTCGGAGTTCGGCCACGTCTAATTCGGCCCAGTGGGTCGTACGCCATTTCCACCATGAGTTGTTCCAGCACACGAGGGTTTTGACGCGGCCCTCGTGGTGCTTGATGTAGAGCTCGTGGGCCACATTGAGTGGTGCAACGGGCGGTGGGAAGATCGGCCGTTTGTCGAGCGTGGGGGCCTCGTTGCTCGGCTCTTGTTGCTGGTCTGTCGCGTCAGGCAACGTGGGTCCTTTCGATGCGGGCACCGTCGCGGCGGGCGGCGTCGAGTTGACGGATTTCGTTGGCGATGGCCGCCCAATCGACAGCCGCAGCGACCGCCTTGGACGCCTCTGCGTGGGCCTCCTGCCGCATCTCGCGGTGCAGGATCAGGTGCTCCGCTTCGACGGCCAGTGAGAGCAGCTTGAGCGGGTCGGCGTCGTCGAGTGCGCACCAAGCCGGGGTGCCGGCGGTGGGCAGGTGCTCGGCCTGGGCGACAGCAGCGGCCAGGTACTGGTGGACGGGCCACCACGACACGGCTCGGGAATCTAGGCTGGTCATTAGGTGTCCCGGCGGGCGTCGGCGGCGATGGCCCGGAGAGCCGCAGCGCGGGTGCGGTGCTGGTCAGCGATCCCGGCAGCGACGATCGCGGTCGGGTCGTCGGGGTCGAGGGTGGCGCGGTGCTGGTCGAGGGATTCGGCGGCGTAGTCCAGGCCGGAGGCCTCGTTGTCGATCCGGGCGGCGGTCAGGGCGATCCGCCGCGAGGTGCCTCACCTAAAAGTGAGCGCGAAGTAGTGGCTGGTGCCTCACGCATGGTGAGCGCGTGGGGGGCTTGCGCTACTTCGTCTTGGTCAATCGGTTGATTGACGGTTGCAATGCTTCCAGATCGATGTGGCGGG
>CAIRCP010000115.1 GCA_903877095.1 uncultured Actinomycetes bacterium
CAGCGCCCGCCATACCCTCACATTGCGCACGTCGTTGCCCGCTCCCTTGGTTCCTGACCTTCGACAAGCCAGAAACCCTAAGCGACAACGACGTGCGCCCCATCAGCGCCAAAACCGACCCACGGAAGGGTCAGAAGAGCCGAAAATGTCCCTTAATAGTCGCGTCGTCGCGCTGGCGGCGATCGCACTCGTCGCGGTTCCCGGTCAGGCCCACGCCCACGGTGACCGGGAAGCGTTGTGGCACATCGTGCACGAGCAGTGTGTGCCCGACCAACTGGGCAACGGCGATCCTGCACCGTGCGTCGACGTCGACGTGCGCGCGGGGGAAGAGCGGGGTTCCGCTGTCCTGAAAGACTCCGAGGGCCCGGATCAGTTCCTGTTGATTCCGACGGCCCGGATCACCGGAATCGAGGATCCCGCGGTGCGCGCCCCCGGCGCGCCGAATTACTTCGAAGACGCCTGGTACGCAAGGGTTTACACCGAGAACGATGCCGGCGGCGCACTGCCGCGGGACTGGATCAGCCTGGCCGTCAACTCCGTTCCAGGGCGCACCCAGGACCAACTGCACATCCACATCGACTGCCTGCGGGCCGACGTGCACCAGGCGCTCGCCGAATCGGCCGGTCGCATCGGCCCGGCATGGGCGCCACTGCCCGTGCCACTGGTCGGCGACAGCTATCAGGCCATCGCGATCACGTCGCTGGACTCGGTGAACCCGTTCGCCCTGGCGACTGACTCCGCCGACGCGGCCCTGAGCACCGTCGTGGTGGTCGGTGCGGGCACCGACGAGCACCCCGGCTTCGTGGTACTGCGCCGCACGGCCGCACCGGGTTCGGACGACCCGGCGGCCGGCGAGAACCTCCAGGACCACGATGCCTGCCCCGCGCCGGTGGGGCCATTGCGCGGCAAGTAGCGCTCGTTACCCCGTGAGGTGATCGACGACGGCGTCGAAAGCATTGAGGATGAACTGATCGATCTCAAGGTCCACCGACGTCGGTTGCGAGGACTGCTTGACGATCGCAACACGGTGGGCACGGTCGACGTAGATCCACTGCCCGTGTATGCCGATGGCCATGACGGCCTGCCGTCCCGGGGTGTGGCGAATCCACCACTGCGCCCGGTAACTCCAGTCGCCGTCGGCGAACGCACCCACCGCTTCGGGCCCGCGGCCGAACGCATCCCGGTCACCACCGCGCTCCAAGGTCTCGATGATGGCCGGGGCGACGATCTGCCGGCCGCCGACGGCCCCGTCGTTGAGCAGCATCGTGGCGAATCGGGCCAGATCGCGCGGCGCGGCGCACCCGGGATTTCCAACCAGCCGAGCGCCTGGCCGTAGCGCCAGATGCCTGAGGCCGGGTCGGCGTAGTCCTCGCTGAAGTCCATGGAGTTGACCATGTCCAGCACCTGCCCGATGGTCGCGCCGTCGAACGCCGACGCCGCGGCCAACTCCGGCACCACGCCGGTGACGGGTGCGCTTTCGTCGAGCAGGGCGTCGGCTGCGGCCATCAACGCGAACAGGCCGGCGAACGATTTGGTGCACGACATCATCTGGTGCGGCTGCGTCGGGGTCATCGCGTTGTCGTAGTGCTCGAACACCACGCGGTCGGGGGTGACGACGAGGAACGAATCGGTGTAGGTCTCACGCAGGAAGGCGCCGAAGCCGGCCGTGCTGCCGTCGGGGCGAGTCACGCCGAGTTGGCTTATGCCCGAGTCGATATCGACGTTGAGCGGCCGCGGCGTATCGCTGTTGCGGACCGGTGCCGACGGGTAGATGGTCCGCATGTGCAGATACGCCCACCGGTTGTACGGGGGCACCATCAACGCGTTGGAGCGGTCGACCCGCTTGTCCGGCGGTGGCGGGAAGCCCTGCATGAGGCCGAGTTCGCGAGCCGTCGCGTAGGGGTCGGTCGTCATCGCCGAATCGTACGCACCGCCGAATCGTACGCACCGTTACACCGACCCGCGGAGTTCTCGCAACGGTGATCGACGCTCTAGCGCAGTGCTACGGCGACAGCCTTGAACACCGGCTGGCCGGCGTCGCCGAGGAGGGTCAGTTGGTCGCCGCTGATCGCGAAGCCGCGCACGCGCGGCAGGGCCCCGACGATGGTCTGCTCCTGCGCCATCGCCTCGGGCGGGCCGGCCATCATCGTCGACGCCGCGTTGGAAAACGTCAGCGAGTTGCCGTCGACGGTGTAGGCGCCCATCAACCGGTTCACCCCGCCGGACCCGGCGAACCGGCCGTCTTGACCCTGCAACACCAGGTTGGGCTCGTGCATGCCGTCATTGACCAAGACGGGCTGGCCGTCGACCTCGGTCAGCTTCCAGTAGGTGTCGGTCAGCGACCCGTCGGGTTTGGGCGGTTGGGCCGCCGCGGGCACGGCGTCCATCACCAGTTGGATCGGGGCGGGATTGAGTGCATCCACCCGATTCTGCTCGGTGGTGGTGTAGACCAGTTGGTCGCCCAGCGTCAGCCGGGCGCGGGCGGCGTAGATGGCGCCCGGCTGCACCGCCGGACCGGGGTAGACCAGGGAGAACCCGATCGGCGCCTGCTGGCCTTGCAGGTTGGTCTGGGTCTGGGCCAGCGTCACCGCCGGCGCGTCGGCGCGGGAGACGTCCTCCAGCGTGACGGTGAGCAGCGCCCCGGCCGGCAGGTCGGCCGGCTGGCGCAGCGTCACCGATCCCGTCAAGGTCAGGAAATCAGGCACTGGCCCTCCTTCGTCGCCGTTGGCGGTGGCGCATCCGATCAGCGACAGGATCGCCGCGACCAACAGAACAAAAGCGGTCCGCATTATGTACCTTCCTGACGTCCCCCCAAGGACGTCATTCGACAGCCGAGACTACCGGCCCCACGTCGTCCCACTCCTCATCGAGCAACCACACCGACATCGCGTGCGCCCGCGCAGCCGCGGCGAAGTACAGATTGGCCAGCGCCACCTGGTGGTGCAGCGAGTTGGGGACGAACCCGGCGAAGCAGAGCATGTCCCGGTCGTAGGTGTAACTGCCGAACCCGTAGCCGGTGACGTTGCCGGTGAGCTCTGCGGCGTTGAGAGTCAGCGCCAGTTCGACGCCCTTGGCCGGCGACGGCGCGGTGAAGGGGAAGCGCTGTAACAGCAGAATCCCGTTGCCGTACAACGGGTGCGACTGGCCTCCCATCATCTGGCACAGGGACGTCTTCTGGCCGAAGGGGAATTCGACGGTGAGCGCCTGCCCGGCGGCCGAAGCTTTGACCGCCGGTGGCTGCCTCATGAATTCGTTGACGGCCTCGCCGAACTCGGCGGCCGGCCACTGACAAGGCGCCTTGCCCTGCTGGATGAAGACCCGCGGGGCGAAGAGCATGTCGTCGGGAGCGGTCCGCACGCCGCTGTCCGGGTGGCCGCTGACGGCCGCCTGCCCGCCCAGGACTTCGGCGAGCGCCGGCCCGAGCATGTGGGCCTCGGCCAGCTGGGTGACGGCCGCGGCGCCGAGCACCGCGCCCGTCCAGTCGGCGGTCTCATCGTTGACCCGTGCCAGCGAGCAGATGCTGAGGGTGCGCGTCGCGGTGTCGTAGACCGGACCGGCCAGGGCGGCGAACCGCATCGGCCCGTCGTTGATCTCGGCCAGGGCGGTCTCAGTGAGTTCCAGGTCGTAGAGCAGCTCGGTGCGCACGCCGACTAGGTAGCCGACCCGGCCGTCGGGCCCGGAATCCTCGCCGAGAACCTCGACGATCTGGGCGTTCTGGTCGGCCCACCAGGTGAAACCGCGCTCGGTGCGCACCGACCACTGCTCGTCGACATGCAGTTGTTCGCGGTAGAGCCAGTCGACGACCTTCTCGCCAGCGTTCACCCGATGCGCTCCGTTTCCCCGGGCTTTGGCTCCGGCTCGGGGGTCACCGTATCGCTTACAGTGCTGGTGTCGATCGACAGCCGATCTCCGGGAGTGCGTGATGGTGCTTGTTGGTTCCACAGTTTCGCTGCGTCGCAGGCTGTCCACCCGCCAGGCCGCCCGCGCCGGCCGCTCGTGAGGCGGCTTACCCGGCTAAGTGCCGCAGCGCTGACCGGCGTTGCGATCACGGCGGCCCCGCCGCCTTCAGCGGTGGCCGACCCATGCCCCGACGTCGAGGTGATCCTCGCCCGGAGCACCGGCGCCATAGGGCTCGGCGATGCCGGCCAGGCGTTCGTCGACGGCGTGCGCGCCCGAGCCGGGGGCCGTTCGGTGGCGGTCTACTCGGTGAACTACCCAGCGAGCTTCGACTTCGCCAACTCGGTGCCCATCGGCGCCTCCGATGCGGCCAACCGGGTGCAGTCGATGGTCGCCAACTGCCCCGGCACGAAGTTGGTGCTCAGCGGCGTCTCGCAAGGCGCCGGCGTCATCGACCTCATCACGATGGACCCCCGCCCCCTCGGCGAGTACACACCGGTGCCGATGCCACCCGCTGTCGCCAATCATGTTGCCGCTGTGGCGGTGTTCGGAAACCCGGCCGGCACCATGCCCGGTGGCGGTTCACTCACTTCGATGAGTACAAGCTACGGCCCCAAGACCATTGACCAGTGCGCGCCCGACGATCTCTACTGCTGGCCTGGGGGACAGAGCTTTTCGGCTCACCTCGCGTATGTACAGAACGGGATGGTCTCTCAGGCAGCTGATTTCGTCGTCGCACGGCTCGCCTGAGACGTATAACGAGACTATTTCGATCTCGCAACAACACTTTTCGACACACTTGCACAGGACTGCAAAAGCGCTGGTCACCACTTGGTGTGGGCGAGAACACATTTCGGACCACGCCTACCCGAGAGCAAACGAAAACTCTCGGCCTGGAAGACGCGCCGCTCTGCAGCGCGTTCCATCTGCGAAGGTTTTATTGCCCATGCCATCTAGCTGGGGTTTCTCGCATCTCACGGTCGGCGCTGCGGTCTGGGATTACCACCGCCGCTACCGAATTGCCCGACAAAATCATCAATAACACAGCAAACACGCTCGCGACACGCGACGGAGTCCATGCCGCAGTTCAGACCTTTTGCGCGCCGGCAATCCAATTTAAACTCCTCACATGAACAAAATTGCACTAGCGACGATCACCGCCGGTCTGGTTGCATTTTCGTCGGCCACAGCGTCAGCCGTCCCCACGGTCGGCATGAACGGACTGTCGCCCAATGCCTGGAACCTTGCTCAGTACGTCATGGCGAACTACCCGGGTGTGCAGTCGATCGGTGGCGTTCGCGCAGACTCGCGGCCCGACCATCCCAGCGGCCACGCCCTGGACATCATGATCGGCTCGAACATGGGCCTGGGTGACGCGATCAACTCCGACATCCAGAGCCAGTCCGGCCGGTTCGGCGTCCAATACACGATGTGGCGGGTGCCGGCGCACTTCAACCACGTGCACGTGACGGTCAGCTAACGCCCTGGCGTCGCTCAGTCGGCGGACTACACTCCTGCCGGGTGAGCGACGCCCTTGTTCTGGACTATGTGCGAACCCCGCGCGGCAAAGCCTCGGCGAAGGGTTCACTGCACGACCGCACCGCCACCGATCTGCTCGTTCACCTTCAGCACGCGCTCGTCGACCGAACCGCCCTGGACCCGGCGCGGGTCGACGACGTCATCGTCGGCTGCGCATCGCAGGTCGATGAGCAAGGTGCCGACATTGCACGCACATCGGCGCTGCTGGCCGGCTGGGGCGACCGCGTGCCCGGCATGACACTCAACCGGTTCTGCGCCTCGGGCATCGACGCCGTCGCGCACGCGGCGGCCCGTCTTCGTACCGGGGACTTGCGCCTGGCGGTGGCCGGCGGGGTGGAGTCGGTATCCCGGGTTCCACTGTTCGCCGACTGCGGGCCGCTGTGGACCGATCCCGCGACGATCCGCGCGGTGGGGTCGGTGCACATGGGGGTGGCCGCCGACCTCAACGCGACGATCGAGGGTTTCGGCCGCGACGAACTCGACCGTTACGGCGTTGAAACGCAACAGAAGTCGGCCAACGCCTGGTCGTCCGGGGTGTTCGACCGGTCCGTGGTGCCGGTTCCGGCGTCCGAGCACGGCCCGGGACTCGACCACGATGAGATGGTGCGCGGGCAGACGACGTTGGAAGCTCTGGCCGCGCTGCCGCCGGCCTTCGCGCAGTTGGGCGCCGCCGGCCAGGATGAAATCGCCCTGAACGCCTACCCGGCGGTGCCGGCCATCCAGCATCTGCACACCGTGGGCACCTCGCCCCAGATGGCCGATGCCGCAGCACTTTTGCTGCTCGGAACTCATGAGTCGGCAGCAGCCTGTGGGCTGGCGCCGCGGGGTCGCATCGTGGCCGCGGCGACGACCGCGGTAAACCCGGTGCTGATGTTGACCGCCGGCCAGAGCGCGGTGGTCGAGGTGATCGCCCGCGCCGGCCTGCGACCCGCCGACATCGACGTCTTCGAATTCGCCGAGGCGTTCGCCGCGCTGTGTGTGAAGTTCCGCCGCGAACTCGACGCCGGGCCGGACCGGATGAATCCCAACGGCGGCACCATGGCCATGGGGCACGCGTTCGGGGCGACCGGCGCGATCCTGGTGGGCAGCTGTCTGGAAGAACTCGAACGCCGCGACGGCCGCTACGGTGTCGCGGCGGTCAGCGGCGCCGCGGGGCTCGGGGTAGCGGTTGTTGTTGAGCGGCGAGGTGCCTCACCTAAAAGTGAGCGCGAAGTAGTGGCTGGTGCCTCACGCATGGTGAGCGCGTGGGGGGCTTGCGCTACTTCGTCTTGGTCAATCGGTTGATTGACGGTTGCAATGCTTCCAGATCGATGTGGCGGG
>CAIRCP010000116.1 GCA_903877095.1 uncultured Actinomycetes bacterium
CGATCGCCGCCGCGACGGTCCGCGCCCCGCCGGCCGCCATGGCCGCCAGCGCCGCGGCCGCCAGCCACGAACCCAGGGCGTGCAGCCGCAGGACCCTACGTTCGGCGCGCGCCAGTCCCGCCGCAGCGAACACCACCGCGGCGATCAGCAGCGCCGCCAGCGTCCCGAACGCGACGGAGGCCACCCACTCTGTTTCGGCGAAGCGGCCGGCCAGCAGTTCCGGGGCGAGCGGCAACAGCGCCGCCACCGCCAACCGGGTGGTGCGCCGACCGACCACTGTGCTCAGCGCGGCGGCGAACCCGGCGGCCGCGGCGGCGCCTGCGGCCCACCACACCTGCCAGGACATGCCGGCGCCCACGCCGGCGCGGCGCACGGCGTAGACGTCGACGAGCACCAGCACCACCGCCAGACCGGCGAGTGCCTCTGCGGAGGCGGGCAGTCGGCGGCGCAGTGCGACGGCGAGTCCGGCCACCGCCGCCGTCACCGCCATCAGCAACATGGCTCGGCCGGTCTCGCCCAGGCGCGCCCAGGCCACCGCGGTGAAGGCGAGCGCCGAGATGGCCAGCAATGCGGCGCCCAGCCCCAGCAGCAGCCCGCGCACCCGGGCTGCGGACCACTCCTGTGGTGCTGCCGCCGGCACCGGCCGGGGCGCCGCGATCGGCGGTGGCGCCCCGTTAACGGCACCCATCAGCGTGAAACGAATCCGCTCATACTCGTTGACCAGAGCTTGGCGGTGAGCCACCAAATTCTGAATGTCGCCGTCAACGGCAAGGATGCGTTCCCGCAGTCCGTCGAGCGCGGCCGCGCCCTGCTCGGCGCCGGCGCGATCAGCCAGCATCAGTCAGCCCCAGCCCGGCGGCGTGGTCAGGTGCCGCTGATCGGATCCCCGACGAACGCTTCCGGCCCGATCACCTCACGGAATCCCACGCGCAGACTCTCCAGGAGCTGATCCCGGTCGCCGACGGCGGCGTCGTCGGAGCTGATCCCGACGCTGGCCGAATTGGTGTAGGTCAGCATGGTCACGTTGATCGCCGCGCCGATGGTCCCCACCAGGGGATACATCCGCTCCACCTTGGCTCCGGCCAGCCACACCGGCACCGGGACGCCCGGCACGTTGGACGCCGTCAGGTCGGAGGTCTGCGCGGCCGCGGACACCAGTTCCGGCGGCAGGAAACGGCTGAGCTCGGCGAGGTAGTCGGCGAGCTTGAGCGCCGGCTCCGCCCGCCAGCTGCGGACGGTGTTGGCCGCGGTCTCCAGCACGTCGTCGATGATGTTGCTGACCGGGATCTCGAAGCGCGCGATGGTCACCGCGTTGCTTTCGTCGGCGGAGGTTCGCAGCGAGATCGGCATGTTCATCCGCAACTCGTCGACGGGGTGGCCCATCTTCTCGTGGTAGTCGTTCATGCCGACGCTGATCGCCGCCAGGAACAGGTCGTTGACGGTCCGGTTGCGCTGCTTGGCAGCGGCCTTGAACTTGTCGAAGTCCATGTCGATGGTGTCGAAGTGGTAATTGATGCTGCGGCCCTTGAGGATTGGCGACAGCGGCTCGGTGTTCGTCTTGGTGAACCGGGCCACGGATCCGGCGGTGTCGCGGATCTTGCCGAACAGCGTGCGCGGGTGCATCAGCGCCGTCATCGCCAGCGGGCCGAACCCCTTGATGGCGTCCTCAGCGGTGCGGGCCACCCAGCCGACGTTGTTGCGGATGACGGCCTGCATGAAGCCCTTGGTGTCGAGCAGCACCGGGTCCGGTGCGTCCGGCATGGGTCCAAGATCGGGGGTTTCGGGGGTGAAGTCCAGCAGTGCCAGGCCTAGCTGCACCGCGCCCTGCCCGTCGGCGATCGCGTGATGCAGCTTCTGGACTAGCACCGACTTGCCGCCGGGCAAACCCTCCAGCAGGGTCACCCGCCACAGCGGGCGGTCCTTGTCGAAGTCGGCCATGCTCTGGCGGCGGGCTTCCTCCAGGACGTCGTCCCACGTCGACCCCTCGGGCATGCCGAAGCGCCGCATGTGGAAGCTCAGGTCGAAGTTGGGGTCGACGACCACCCGGGGCGTTTCCAGACCGGTCGGGCCTTCGACGATCTTGGACCGCAACACCGGTGCCAGCCGGGACGCCCGTTCGTAGCGATCGCTGAGCGCGTCCCAGTCCGGGCTGCTGTCGAGCACCAGCACACCCAGAATGGTCGACCGCATGACCGGGTCGTCGGTGGCCATCCGCCAGGTGGCGAAGTCCCAGCCGCCGAGGCGCCGGGCGCCGGTGACGGTGTCGTCGCCGCGCAACTTCTTGGGTTCCTTCTTGGCGGGCGGCGCCTTCTTCGCGGGAGCCTTCGCCGCGGGGGCCGCAACCTTCTTGGCCGGAACCTTCTTGGCCGGAACCTTTTGTGCAGGGGCCTTTTTCGCGGGGGCTTTCTTCACCGCGGCCTTCTTGGCGGGTGATTTCTTGGCGGCCACCTTTTTGGCCGGCGTTCTGTCCTCCGCCGCGGCTTCGTTCTCCGGGCTGTCGGCCACCTGATCCTCCATCGTTGCGTCTCGTTGCACGCTTCTCGCTCGGCCCGCCATCGGACCCCTGTGAGGGCATCCTGCCATTACCGCGACGCTTCATGGGCCATGATGGTCAACGATGACCTGTTGCATTGTCGGCCTGTTGATCCTGTCGGTGGTCAACCGGATCCGCCGGGCTGCCGGTGGCCGCGTCGACGAACCGGCCTTGTTCGCGCCCGTTGCCCGTCGCCCGGCGCCGGGGGAGACGGTGCCGCAACCGTTGGCGCCCAGCGCCGTTGCCGCTGATGCCGTTACCTCTGCGGTGTTCCGATACTGCGCCGTGGGGGTGGCGCTGTGTCTGGTCGCCGCTCCGCTGCTGGTGTGGTTCGGGGTGTTGGAGAACACCGGGCCTGCGGCGACGTGGCTACTCCGCGGTGTCTGCTATCTGGCGCTGATCGGGGTGGCCGTCGCACTGAGCCGCTCGGTGGGCGTGCTGCGCAACGTCAGGGGAACGGGCTGGCTGCTGGTGGTCCTCGGTGCGGTGGTGTTCGAGTCCGGCGTAGTGGACATGCATCTCTTCCGGGTCATCGAGGTCGACCACGGAAACCTTCTGGGTGACATGGTGTTCCACAACGTCGGTCCGCTGATCGCGGTAATCGGCGCAGGGGTGCTGCTCTACGGCGCGGCCGGGCGGAGGAGCACCTCGCGGCGGTCGACGAGGTCGACGGTCACCAGCGCACAGCCATCGTCGTCGGCGGTGACGGTGTCGTCGACCCCGCCGGTGACGACGTAGTCCTGCCGGGGCTCCAGACGCTCGACCCTCAACGCCGTTCTGCCGCCGCCGTTCCCGGGGCGCAACGTCAGATCGAGCACCGTTCCGTCGGTGACTGCCCGGGCCACCAGCACGTCGGGGTAGGCGGCCTGCGCGAGCACCGGCCCGGTCCGCCACTCGTGCGGGACGTGGCCGCTCAGCAGGTCGCGCATGGAGTTCTTGGTGGTGAACCGGGCCAGGACGTGGCCGGCGTTGCCCCAACTGGAGATGCCGGTGTAGGCCCGGGCGCCGTCCTTGCGGACGGTCTTGTAGCGCTTGTCCAGCGACCGCTCCAGGGCGTCGGCCATCTCGTTGTCGCCGTGCTCCTTGGCCGAGGCCATCACCGACACCCGGCTCATGCCGGTCCCGCGGCTGTAGTTGCCCGGATCGATGACCTCCCAACTGGTCGCATCCATCTTGACGTCGTCGCCCTCGATACGAATGAGGTTGGCGCGCAGGTTCTCCCAGGTCCGCTCCGCCTGGTCGGGCATCGGGTAGTTCAGCCAGAACGACATCACGCCGTCGTTGCCCACCGAGGGGCTCATGCTGAACTTCAGCGGGCCCCGGCAGGCCAGGAACCGGTTGTCCGGGCGCAGGTACCCGTGCTCGGCGAAGGCCTGGCGCATCTGCTCGACGCGGCCGTCGCCGTAGTCGGTGCCGTGCAGCCGGTCGTGAATGAGCAGCGTCGACAGCGAGAAGGCGTTGCACATCGGGTAGATCAGCCGCGGCTCGCACGGATACAGCGGGCCGTGGCTGCTGATGTCCATGTTGTGCACGATCGCCTCGCACAGCGAGTTGAACTCATAGTGGTACTCGGTGTCGTCGTTCCAGCGCAGGTTCAACGCGCCCGGCTTGGAGAAGCGGTGGTCGTTGAGGGTTTCGAACAGCCCGATCATCACTCCGAAGAACCCGGTGTACATGACGTTGGCGAACTTCATCGGGTCCGGGTCCCAGCGCTGGTAGCCGACCAGCATCTCGTGCGCCCAGTAGCCCCACACCTTCTTGTTGCGCATCTTCTCGATGGTGTTGGCCTGCGCCTCGGTGAGGTAGCCGGTGAACGCCGGGGTGTAGTTGTACTGCGCCGTCGCCAGCGCGTAGCAGGAGTAGTTCAGCTGGTAGCGCAGCGCGGAGAGCAGGTACTGCTCGATGTGGGAGAAGCCCTCGAACTCGTCGAGCGGCTGCAGGGTCAGGTCGAGCAGGTAGCGCTCGAGTTCGAGGTCGTCGGGGGTCAGTTCGCCGACCCGGCGGCCGGTGGAGGACTCCACGAAGTGCTCAGCTGTCGACATATCCGAATCCTGTCAGAACCTGGAGTCGCCGGCGGCGCGTATCGGCAGGTCGATCCTGACGTCGGAGACGTTTACCAGCCCGAAAGAGGTGAAGTTCTCCAGATTGGCCGCCGAACTGGTGATCTGGAGGGTGAGGGAGTCGCCGGGGGCCACGGTGTAGGCGATGTTCTCCATCGGGATGGTCACTTGGTGGCTGCGCCCGTCAAGGGTGACGGGCACCGGTGTGACGAGGTTGCCGAGCACCCGTCGAGTGGTGTTGTCGACGAGTTGGGCGTAGACGGTCCGGGCGATGCCCACTCCGCTGTAGGAGAAGCTGAGCTGCGGTGCGCCGACGACCTGGCTGCCGGGCGGCGGAGACACCTTGAGATTGAGGGCATTCGGCGCCCAGCCGGCGTTGCCGATGGAGTACGGCATGCGGTCAAGCGGGCCCGGCCCGGAACCGCCCAGCGCCGGGACTATCCCGAGCACGCCACCTGATCCGTTGGTGCGGAAAGGATTCTGGCTGACAAAACCGGCCTGGAACGGCAGCAGGCCGGCGGTCCAGTGCGTGCCGCGCTGGTCGTACCACTGGAACGTGGGAATGGGATCGGCGGGCGATTTCCCGGCGACGTACTCGTCGAGCCACTTGAGGTTGTCGATGAAACCCAGGCTGTCTTGGTTCGGATTGAGCGGATCGAGGCAGGTGCCGTGGCCGCCGCAGAACCACACCATTTTCACCGGGGTGCCGTAGGAGTTGGCCAGGATCGCGTCGGTCGCATTGGCGAGGATCGCCGTGGCATTCGCGGCCGCCTCCGACGGCCCGAACAGGACGTCCTCCATGCCCTGGAACAGCAGGGTCGGGGCGGTCAGTTTCGACAGCAGGGCCGACGGGCCGGCACTGCCCAGTGCGGCCTGCGAGGTCGGGGTGAGCAATCCCAGCGTCACACCGGTCAGCACGCCGGCGTAGATCTGGGTGTTGATCCGCGCGCCGGTGACCGTCAGGGCGAGCGTCAGCCCCGCGCCCATCGCGGTCTTGAACTGGTTGTTGTTGGGGTAGAGCGACGACAGCAGGGAATTCCAGGCCAACTGGGGCGCGATCGCGTCGATGCGCGGGTCGACGCCGGCCGCGCTGAGTTGAATTCCGCCGCCGTAGGAACCGCCGACCATGCCGATCAGCGGATCGCCCCGCCCGTCCACGTCCACCTGGGCGTGCGCCGGGTTGGCGCCGCTGGTGGCCCAGCTGATGATGGACGAGACGTCACGTCCCTCGTAGAACGGGTTGTCCAGTTGCAGAACACCTCCGGATGCGTACTCGCCCCGGGGATCCCACGTGACGACGTTGTAGCCGCCGCCACCGTCGTAGGACGGGCCGCTCGCAGGCGTCCAGGAGTCGCTGCGCAGCAGGGGGATTCCCGGCACCAGGCTGCCGAACTGGTTCTTCGCCGACAGCATCTGCCCGTAGGGGTTGTCCGGATCGGTATCGCCCGCAGCGGGCAGTCCGGGGCCCATAAGAACCGTTGGTGCCGAGCTGGATTGACCTCTTGCGACGTTCAGTGCCGGAAAGTAATTGAGGCTGATGCCGACTCCGTCAAACGACGGCATCAGGTAGGTGAACGCGGTGGGCCGGCCGGCGGCTTCGGCCGCGGGATGCACCGTGAACGTCGCCACCGTACTCGCGCCGATGATCGGTGCCAGCAGGTCACCGAGCACCGGCGTGCGGTGCAGCAGTTGCAGGCCTTGTTGGGCGAGCAGGCCCAGCAGCGGAATGCCGGTCACCAGGCGATCGAAGGGGGTGTTCTCCGAGACCTGGATCGAGAAGGATTCGGTGATCGTGTCGTCGGTGAGCGCCAGTGCCGGCGGCAGGTACGAGAACTCGCCGGCCGGACCGAAGAGCACCCGGTTGCTGTTGGCGTCGCTGCCCAGTTTGCCGCCGAGCGAATGGGCGGAGGTCTCCGAGAACACCAGGGGCTGAGTGGATTTCGCGTCGAGGGTCCCGCGCAGGATGCCGTCCTGCCAGTCCAGGTGCGGATCGACCGTAAGTGCGCCGTTGCCGCGCTGGATTGTGGTGGCGACCGGCTCGGGGGAAACGACCGGATCGGCGATGTGCGTCGGGTCGGCGTTGTGCGGCGTTGTGCTCGATGGGCGCGGAACCGTCGATGTGAGAGGCGCGGTCACGGCGGCCGGTCCTCGGGTGGTTCGGGTGTGAGCGCGGGTCGCCGGCGGCGTGGAGTGGGCTGCTTCGGATGATCGTGCCGCAGTCCGGGCCGGCGGTGATGTCGCGTCCGAAGGGGAGTCGTCGTCCGCCCACGCCGACCCGCACCCGGCCGTCGCGGCGATCCCCAAGGCGACCGTCAGCATCCCCACCCGGACGGCCCGGTGCTCGGCAGTAATCAGGCCGCGCTGCTCTCGGCAGCGCTGCGGCGCAGCACGGTGTGGACGAAACCGAGCTTGGCGGCGACCGGCGGGCTGATCTCGAACGGGTACAGCGGGCCCTTGCCCATCGCCGCGTTCACCCGGTTGAAGAACAGCGCGATCCACTTCCAGTCGAACAGCACCCGTTCGATCGGGGCGTCGGCGTAGGACTCCAGCACAGTGATGTCACGCGGGCCGGCGAACCGCACCCGGTCGGCGTGCAGCACCATGCCCGCTTCGCGGGTGGTGTCCAGGGTGTCGGTGATGTGCAGGTAGTGCGCGAAGCACTCGGCGAAATCCTCCCAGGGGTGCATCGTGGCGTACTCGGAGATGAAGGACGTCTGCCAGTCCGCCGGCGCGCCGAGCTTGTAGTGCCGCGCGAGAGCGTCGGCGTAACTGGCCCGTTCGTCGCCGAAAAGCTCGCGGCACCGGTCCAGATACTCGGCGGCTCCGGGCCCGGTTTCCACCAGGACGTTCTGGTAGTAGTGGCCGGCCTCGTGCCGGAAGTGGCCCAGCATGGTGCGGTACGGCTCGCCCAGCCGCACCCTCAACGACTCCCGGTATGCGTCAAGGGATTCCACGAGGTCGATGGTGATGACCCCGTTCGCGTGACCGATGAGGATCTTCTCCCCGGTGCTGTAGCTGGAGAGCAGGTCGAAGGCCAGGCCTCCGTCATGGCGCCAGTACGGATCGATGGGCAGGCCCAAGTCGGCGAGTTGGTAGACCAGCCGGCGCAACGCCAGACCGGTGGGCATGAGCTTCTCCCGGGCGATGGTGTCGTCCTGCGCGGGTTCGCGGCGGATCAACGAGTCGGCCAGGCAGCGGCCGCGGGCGGCGGCGTCGTATTCGGCCGGCGTCAGCCAGTTGCACCCCAGCGGCTCGTGCTGGGTGCATCGCACCCACCGTTGGCCGTCCACCCAGACCGTCTCGTCGGGGACGGCCAGCATCGATCGGGTCGGCAGATGCAGGCCGACCGCCACCCCGCACGACCGGCACTGCTGCGCCTCGAACGGAACGAAGCTGTGGCAGACCGGACAGGCGAAGGCACGCATGGGTTCCGATGGTGTCACGGAAAGAGCGCCCCGCCGTTGTTTCGGCGGGGCGCTCCACTCGTAAGGGTGACTGGGGGGCGTTACATGGACCGCGCGCCATCCATCCGTTCGAAGTAGTTCCCGTCGCCCCGATGGTTGTCGGACATGTGCGGGACGCCTTCGGAGCGGGCGGTGTCGGTGGCGTCGTCGGCGGTGATCGCGGCACCGTAGTCCGCGAGGTTCACCCGCTGCGTCGTCGTGACCGCGGCGCCTCCGGCCAGGATGCCGGCGGAGATCAGGGCCGCGGCAACGGTGGCGGTGATGCGGTGTGAGGTGGTGGTGATCATGTCGATCCGGCGGTGTCATAGCGTCGTAGCAACAGACCCACTGAGCGGGAGGGAGTTGCAGGTTGGCGCGCAGGATGTTGACGTTCGAGGATCGAGCGGACATCGCGGTCGGGATCGAGTCGGGCTTGTCTGACACCGAGATCGCCGA
>CAIRCP010000117.1 GCA_903877095.1 uncultured Actinomycetes bacterium
TGAACCTGTGGGACACTATCACCGGAAGTGCCTTTCTCGTGCCGGTCAGATTGTTGTGTGAGAACTCCAATCATCCCAGCTCAGAAGGCACTTTCCTTATTCCGACACCCGCCATTCGCCCACTACATCAGTGGATCGAGGTTTAGACGAGGCGGAGGTCCTCGGTTTTCTCCTCGTACAGGATCCGCTCGAGATCCCCCGGGCCGAGTCGGACCGCGACGACGCGGCCGGTCCCAAGCTCCACGAGGCCGTACGGACCGTACTGCTGGTAGCCCAGTGACTGGCTGTACCGGACTAGTCGCCATCCCAGCCGCTTCGCGCGGTAGCGCCACTGCGATTCAGAGTGCATCACATCCTCCTCTCGGAGAACGTGCAGCTTTGCCGGACTCAGACGGACCCGGATTCCGGGTCATGTCGGCACGGCACGCCTCTCCTTGACGTTGCAGTCAGGACTTTACTGCTCAATGGCCTGCGTGTCCGTGGTAAGAGTCAGATGATCAGAATGTCGTCATCGGGCGGACTTCGTTCGCCAGGTCGACCAGCGCATAGCGGTGCGCCTGACTGGTGGCCACCCGCGCGAGGCTGCGAAGCGACGCCTCCACACCCAGGCGCAGGCCGTGGTCGGTGAACGCGAAGCCCAGAATCGGGCTCGGGCTGGCCTGGTTGTCGGCGATCCAGTCCATCGCCGTACCGAGCACCAGAGCGCGGATCTGCAGAACGCGGGGCTCGCTGTCGGGGAGGGCCTGCACGCGTCGCGCGGCGTCGCGGATCTGCTCCTCGGACAACTCGTGCGCCGAGCGGCCGGAGAGCAACGTGACCGCACTGGTCAGCCGCGCGGTGGTGAAATGGCGTGAGCCGATGGGCACTTCGTCAAGAGTTGTGACCGCGCCGGCGCGGTCACCCTCGATCGACTGGGCGCGAGCCAGACCGAAGGCCGCGGAGATGATGCTGTTGTCGGTGTGCCAGACGGTCTCGTAGAACGGCCGTTCTTGCGAGGTCGAGGCCAGTTCCGCGGTGGCGGCCAGGGCCAGCTTCGGCGCCAACTCGCCGGGGAAGGTGTCGAGCACCTCGGTGAAGTGTTTGCTGGCGGAGTCGAAGTCGCCGGTGAGCAACTGCGACACCGCCTTGAACCAGACCAGCCGCCAGCGCCAGCCGACCCGCTCGGCCAGGTCGTCGAGCTTGCGGCTGGCCTTGGCCACGTCGCCGAGATCCAAAAGGGCTCGAACCTCCATCAGCGGCAGTTCCACCGACTCGAACAGATCGCCGCCTTCGGAGTCCAGGCTGTCGTGGCGCGCCGCCCGAAGCGAGTCCAAGGTCTGCACCGGTTGGGACAGCACTGTCGCTGACAGCACCGTCGCGGCCACATCGGTCGGATCCACCAGCGGAACCGGAAGCGCCATAACGATTTCCGGAGCCGTCAACCGCTCGGTGTGCACCAGGCCGTCGAGATAGACGTCGGTGTGGGCCACCAGCAGTTCCACCCCGAACGTCGAACGGGTCCGGGTGAACACCGTCGACAAGCCCGGCCGGGGTACTCCGGTGTCCGCGGCCACCACCTCGCGCAGCACCCCGAGCAGCTGCGCGGACATCTCGTCGGCAGTGGCGAACCGCCGCCGCGGGTCAGGGTCGATCGCGCGGCGCAGCAGCCGGGCGAACGAGTCGTAGCGGGCCAGGACCGGGTCGTCATGGGGGAGGCCGCCGACGTAACGACCGTTTCGGGTGCGCAACTGCAGGGTTAGCGCCGCCAGGGTCCGACCGACGGTGTAGATGTCGGTCGCCACCGTCGGGCCAGTCCGAACGATCTCGGGAGCCTGGTAACCCGGAGTGCCGTACAGGTAGCCGAAGGAGTTGATCGGCGACACCGCCCCGAGGTCGATCAGCTTCAGCTGCTCCTCGGTCACCATGATGTTCTCCGGCTTGAGGTCGTTGTAGCACAAACCGATCGAGTGCAAATAGCCCAGTGCCGGAAGGATTTCCAGCATGTAGGCGATCGCCTCGGAGACGGGCAGCCGGTGGCCCCTCTCCGGTTTGAGCGACTTGCCGCCGACGTACTCCATCACGATGTAGCCGACCGGCTCGCCGCGGGCGTCCGAGTGCTCGACGAAGTTGTAGATCTTCACGATGGACGGGTGCACCACCTCGGCGAGGAATTGCCGCTCCGCCATCGCGATCGCCTGCGCCTCGGCGTCGCCGGAATGCACCAGGCCTTTGAGCACCACCGGACGTTCGTTGACGTTGTGATCCACAGCCAGGTAAACCCACCCCAGTCCGCCGTGGGCCACGCAGCCCTTGATCTCGTACTGGTCGGCGACCATGTCGCCGGGGCTCAACTGGGGCAGGAAGGTGAACTGGCTCCCGCAGTAGGGGCAGAACCCCTCGGACTCGCCGGGATGATCGTCGCCTGCCCGCCCGATCGCCCGGCTGCAGTTCCAGCAGAACCGTTTCGATTCGGCCACCACGGGATTGACCATCAGCGCGGCGAGTGGGTCGATCTCGGGCACCCGGGGAATCTCGACCAGGCCGCCGCCGAGGCGGCGGCTCGGCGACATCGTGCGGGCCAACGTCGGCTCTTCGATCTCGATGGGCTCGCTGCGAACCGAGTTGCCGTCGTCGTCGTCGAAAACGGGTCGGAACACCGCCTGGGTGGACATCGGTCGCATGGTCGACACCGAATCGGTGGTCAATTCGGACGGGCTCGCCGGTTGCGTTCCGACGTCGAGGTCGGTGTCGTGGGGGTGCTCGACGGTGCTCATCAGTCCAGGTACCTCGGGACGGGAGGTGCCGGCGCGGGCCCCAGAACGGTTAGCCACCTGCGGTAGAGGGTGTCCCAGGTGCCGTCGGTGCGGATGCGCTCGAGGGTTCCGTTGACGAACCGGACCAACCCGGTGTTGGCCAGATTGATCCCGATTCCGTAGGGCTGCTCGGCCATGGTCGGTCCCACGATGTGCAAGTACGGATCCTGGGACACCAGCCCGGCCAGGATCGCGTCGTCGGTGCTGACGGCATCGACTTCGCGTTGCTGCAGGGCGACCAGGCAGTCGCCCCAGGTGACCACCGCGACGACGGTGGGCGGCGGATCGATCCGCTGGACCCGCTGTAGCGACGTCGTGCCGCGCACCACGCACACCCGTTTGCCGGACAGATCGGCTGGGCGTGCGATGTCGGATGCCCGCGGTGCCAGAATCCGTTGGTAGGCAACGAAATACGCCGTCGAAAAGTTGACTTGCTTGCGCCGTTCGCAGGTCATTGTCATGGTCTTGACGACGATGTCGACGGTGTTCTTCTGCAGTGCGGCGATCCGGTCGGCCGAGGACAGGATGCGGTATTCGACGGCCGCCGGCGAACCGAAGATGTCGCGGGCGACCTCCCCGGCGATGTCGACGTCGAAACCGCTGATCTCGCCGGTGATCGGGTCGCGGAACGAGAACAGGTTGCTCCCGACGTCGAGGCCGACGAGCAGTCGGCCGCGCTCGCGGATCTTGGCGACTGCCTGGTCCGCCTCCGTTTTGGTGGGGAACGGCCGCAGGCTTGCGGTGCGGTCGCAGGTGTCGTCGACGTCGGAGGGTGCGGAGGCCGGAGCCGGTACTTCCTCCATCCCCGCCGGAGTGGGCGGGGCCAGGGTCGGAACACTGAGCGCGGCGGGGTCCGCGGGCTGTCCGCATGCGGAGACGGTTGCCGCCACCATGAGCGCCGCGAGTATCCGCTTTCGAGCGCTCATCACGTCTGGTTGATTCTTCGCGCGAGCGCTCATCACCGGTACTCACTCAGTCTCGGCCACAGACCCAACGCCACCGCGACCGCTGCGCTCACCGACAGCAATGCGCCGCCCACCGTCGTGCCCGACAGCA
>CAIRCP010000118.1 GCA_903877095.1 uncultured Actinomycetes bacterium
CCAGCAGTGGGACACCTTCCTCGACGGGGTGTATCCGCTGGACCGCAACCGGCTGACCCGTGAGTGGTTCCACTCCGGCAAGGCCAAGTACAACGTGGCCGGCCCGGGTGCGGACAAGTTCGAGGGCACCCTGGAACTGGGCTACCAGGTCGGCTTCCCGTGGTCGCTGGGTGTGGGCATCAACTTCGCCTACACCACCCCGAACATCCTGCTCGACGACGTGAGCCTGTCCCCGCTGGCCTTCGACCCGCTGGGCTCGATCATCACCCCGAACCTGTTCCCCGGCGCCTCGATCAGCTCGGATCTGGGCAACGGCCCCGGCATCCAGGAAGTCGCGACCTTCTCGGTGGACGTCGCCGGCCCGGAGGGCTCGGTCGCGGTGGCCAACGCCCACGGCACGGTGACCGGCGCGGCCGGCGGTGTGCTGCTGCGCCCGTTCGCCCGGCTGATCTCCAAGGCCGGTGACAGCGTCACCACCTACAGCGAGCCCTGGAACATGAACTAACCAGTCACCAACGCAAAAAGGCGCCCCGGGCCCTTCCGCTCAAGGAAGGCCGAGGCGCCTTTTTGCGTTCGATGAACCGGGACTACTTAGTCAGTTTCTCCGGCGCGGCGTCCCGGCCGCCCATGGCGTCGCGGATTTCGGTGAGCAAGCGGACCTGCTTATCGGCGGCGGCTTCCTCGGGTGCGGCGTTGCCCTTGGAGCGGAACTTGTTGTACGGCACCACCACTACGAAGTAGATCGCTGCGGCGACGATCAGGAAGTTGATGAACGCCGACAACAGCACGTTCAGATCAATGGTCTGACCACCGCCGATGTTGATCCTGAGGATGCCGTACGACGATTCCTTGCCCGCGCCGACCCGGCTGATCAGCGGCGTGATGATGCTGTCGGTGAACTTCGTGACCAAGCCGGTGAATGCGGCGCCGATAGCCACGGCGACCGCCAGATCGACGATGTTGCCGCGGGTGATGAATTCCTTGAATCCCTTTAACACAGTGAGCCTCTCTTTGCTGAATGGGCTTCGAGCGTGGAGAGTCGTAGCGCAGCATGGTTCCGGACCGGCCGATTTCAGCGGATCGTCAGGGTCACGGTTTGCACTAATGTTGCGCCGGCCAACGCAGTCGCGGCGGATGCCGGAAGGGCGACGAGCACCACCCGGTCGTTTGCTGCGCCGGGCGCTTTGGATGCGGATGACACCAGAACCACCACGGCATTGCTGGCCACCACCCGGGGGTGGGCCTCGGCCTCGGCGGCGGGGGCGCCGAGGACGTCGACGACGTCCCCGGGCCGGATCAGATCGAGAACCGCGCTGTCGGCAAGGTGCAACGGCACCACTCTGGCGTCCGGTCCGGTGCTCAGTCCGGTGAGGCGAGAGCCGAGGATCCGCGCGTCGGTCAGGACCTCGCCGCGGCGGGATGGTCCCGCCAGTGTCGCGCCGACAACCGTTTCCACCCGGTCAGCAGCTCCGTCCGGAATCCAGGCCGTCGGGCGTTTCGTCAACGTCACGTCCTCGGGGCGCAGCGTCACCCCGGGGCTCAGATCATGCGCAGCGACGACGACCTCATGCAGGGTGTGTCCGGGATCGGGGCGCAGGGCGATGACGGCGGCCAACACCACCAACAGCCCGGCCGTTATCCGCCGTGCCGCCGTCGTGCGGGCGAAGTCCGGCCGTATGGCTTTCGAAAAGCGTTCCAGCAGAGTGGGATTGAGCGACTCGCCCATACGGTCACGATAGGGCTTCCGCCCCGGGCGGACCCGCCGCGCAGGCGGGCCGCTGTGGATAACTGAGCTAGGTCGATGACGTCGCGGGAGCAGAACTGCTCGCCGCGGCCCCGGAACTCGACGAAGAATCGCCCGACGACCCGCTCGATTTCTCCGACGACGATTTCTCCGACGACGACTTCTCGGAGCCTGATTTCTCCGATGCCGGCGACCCTGCCGACGATCCGCCGGTCTTCGACGACCCCGACTCGCGGCTGTCGTTGCGGTAGAAGCCGCTGCCCTTGAAAACGACCCCAACCGAGTTGAACAGCTTGCGCAGCCGGCCCGAGCACTGCGGGCAGGTCGTGAGCGCGTCATCGGTGAAGGCCTGCACCGCGTCGAACCGGTTATCGCACTCGGTGCACGCGTAGCTGTAGGTCGGCACATCAACCTCCCGGGGGAATCGAATTGTTAGCACTCTACCGCGCCAAGTGCCAGAACCGCTATCGGCCGATGGGGATCCCCGACAGCCGGATCAGGCCGCCGCCGGGTGTCAGCGCGTGCGTCACGGGCACGTCATGCGGGTCGCCGGGCAATTCGTCGAGCAGTTCACCGTCGCGGACCACGGCGACGAGTCGGGTCCCGGGGCCGCACAGGCCCAGGCTGCGGTCGTAGAAACCGCCGCCCCGGCCCAGGCGTACGCCGTTCCGGTCCACCGCCAGCGCCGGGACCAGGACCATCCCGGCCGTCGCCACCGCTGACGGGGGCAACCAGGGACCAGCGGGTTCACGGGTGCCGAAGGGGCCGGCGATCAGGCCTCCGGGCACGTAGCGACCCCATTGCAGCGGCAGGTGTTCGCCGTTCGGCCCGGTGCGGGCGACCGGCAGTAACACCGTGTCGCAGAGCCCGGCCAGCACATCGAGGATGTCCGGCGAGCCTGGTTCGGTTCCCATCGGTACGTAGGCGCACACGATGTCGGCGCCGTCCACCGTCTCGCCGAGATGCCTGCAGAACTGCTCGGACTCCGCCCGGCGCACGGCCTCGGGAACCGCGCGCCGGGCAGCGAGCAGTTCGCGGCGCAACGGCGACTTCGGTGTGGTGGCCATCGCCTACAGCCTGACAGTGGCGCAGGTGGGACGCCAGCATCACGGCGAGTTAGGGTTACCTCCATGCACAGCCACAGGGTGTCCATTCCGCGCACGGCGATCGTGCCGGCGGCAGGCCTGGGAACCCGATTTCTTCCGGCTACCAAGACCGTGCCCAAAGAGTTGCTGCCTGTCGTCGACACCCCCGGGATCGAGCTGGTGGCTGAGGAGGCTGCTGAGGCCGGTGCCGAGCGCCTGGTCATCGTGACCTCGGAGGGCAAGGACAGCGTCGTCGCGCACTTCGTCGAAGACCTGGTGCTGGAAGGGACTCTGGAGGCCCGCGGCAAAAAGGCCATGCTGGCCAAGGTCCGTCGCGCTCCGGCGCTGATCAAGGTCGAGTCGGTGATCCAGGCCGAGCCGCTCGGTCTTGGTCATGCGGTCGGCTGCGTCGAACCGGTCCTCGAACCCGACGAGGACGCCGTCGCGGTGCTGCTGCCCGACGATCTGGTGCTGCCGACCGGGGTGCTGGTGACCATGGCCAAAGTTCGCGCCAAACGGGGCGGCACGGTGCTGTGCGCGATCGAGGTGGAACCCGACGAGGCCAGCTCCTACGGCATGTTCGATGTGGAGCCGGCTGAGGGTGCGTCCAGCCCCGACATCCTCCGGGTGAAGGGAATGGTCGAGAAGCCGCCCGCCGGCAAGGCGCCGTCCCGGTACGCCGCGGCGGGCCGTTACATCCTGGACCGGGCGATCTTCGACGCGTTGCGCCGGGTGCCGCGTGGCTCCGGGGGCGAGATTCAGCTCACCGACGCCATCGCACTGCTGATCGCCGAGGGGCATCCGGTCCATGTGGTGGTGCACCACGGCTCCCGACACGACTTGGGAAATCCCGGCGGCTATCTGAAGGCTGCGGTTGACTTTGCCTTGGATCGCGACGACTACGGTCCGGATTTGCGGGAGTGGTTGGTCGGGCGGCTTGGCCTAGCTGAACAGTAGGCGCCGACCAATAGGTGCCACGGACCCCGGCCGGCCAGGTGAGAAAGGCGCACTCGTGCGTTCGGTGGAGGAACAGCAAGCCCGGGTGACCGCTGCGGCCGTCGCACCCCGGCCGGTGCGGCTGCCGATCGCCGAGGCGCAGGGCTTGATGTGCGCTGAAGAGGTCGTCGCCGAGGTGCCGATGCCCGGCTTCGACCAGGCGGCCATCGACGGGTACGCCGTTCGCAGCGCCGACATCAGCGCCGCCGAGGACGGTGAACTGGTGTTCCCGGTCGTGGGCGTGATCGAGGCCGGCTCCCGGATGCCGAGCCGGCTGCAGCCCCGGCAGGCCGCCCGGATCGAAACCGGCGCCCCGTTGCCCAACCTGGCCGACGCCGTCCTGCCGCTGCGCTGGTCCGATGCCGGCCAGTCCCGGGTGCGCGTACTGCGTGCGGTGCGCTCGGGGGCCTATGTCCGGCGGGTCGGTAACGATGTCCAGCCCGGCGATGTCGCGGTCCGGGCCGGGGCCGTCATCGGGTCGGCACAGGTCGGGCTGCTCGCGGCCGTGGGGCGGGAGCGGGTGCTGGTGCACCCGCGCCCACGGGTGTCGGTGATGAGCGTCGGAGCCGAGCTCGTCGACATCTCGCGTACCCCCGGCAACGGCCAGGTCTATGACGTGAACTCCTACGCGCTGGCCGCCGCTGCCCGCGACGCCGGCGCCGACGCCGCCCGGGTGGGCATCGTCGGCACCGATCCGCGGCAACTTCGCGAGGTCGTCGAAAGTCAACTGAATCGCAGCGAAGTGGTAGTGATCGCCGGCGCGGTCGCGGGCGCGGCAGCCGAGAGCCTGCGCGCCGTGCTCGCTGAGCTCGGGGATGTGGAAGTCACCCGGATCGCCATGCATCCCGGCTCCGTCCAGGGCTTCGGTCAGCTTGGGCCCGACGGGGTTCCGACGTTTCTGCTGCCCGCCAACCCGGTCAGCGCACTGGTGGTTTTCGAGGTGATGGTGCGGCCGCTGATCCGGCTCTCGCTGGGTAAACGTCAAGCCATGCGTCGTACGGTCCGGGCTCGCACGCTGACACCCATCACCTCGGTGGCCGGTCGCACCGGCTTTCTGCGCGGCCAGCTCCTGCGCGATGAAGACAGCGGCGATTACCTGGTGGAGGCCATCGGCGAATCGGCCGAAGGTTCGTCGCACCTGCTCGCATCGCTGGCCGAGGCCAACTGTCTGGTGGTGGTGCCCAGCGGCGTCACCGAGATCCGGACCGGCGAGTACGTCGACGTCGCTTTCCTGGCCCAGCGGGGCTGAGCGCGCCGGTGGTCTGGTCGTGACCCTGTGGGGCCGTGATGCGGCGCATCCCGGCTGGCCGCGGCGGGTGGGTCCGCTGCAGGTGCGCGGCGGTGTGGTCCGGCTGCGCCCGGCGCGCTTGCGCGACGGGTCTACCTGGAGCCGCATCCGCCTGGCCGAGCGGTCCAATCTGGAGCCGTGGGAACCGTCGGCGGAGCTGGATTGGGAAGAGCGCCATGCCTTTTCGTTCTGGCCGCCGGTGTATGCCGGGCTGCGCGCGGAGGCCCGCAGAGGGCGCATGCTGCCCTACGTCATCGATGTCGACGGCCGGTTCCGCGGTCAGTTGACGATCGGCAACGTCAGCCACGGCGCGTTGCAGTCGGCCTGGATCGGTTACTGGGTGTCCAGCGAGGTCACGGGGGCGGGCATCGCCACCGCCGCACTGGCGCTTGGACTGGATCATTGCTTCGGCCCGGTGGGCCTGCACCGGGTCGAGGCCACCGTTCGTCCCGAGAACCATGCCAGCCGCCGGGTGCTTGCCAAGGCCGGTATGAGAGAAGAAGGCCTGCTCAGGCGCTATCTCAATGTCGATGGGGCGTGGCGGGACCATCTCCTGATGGCCATCACCGCAGAAGAGGTCGACGGATCGGTCTGCGCCGGTTTGGTGCGCCGCGGCCTGGCTGAGTGGTGACCGCGGCTCCGATCTTGTTACGAATGTGACGTTTGGGGCTGTTGGTGCTTGTCATACGGGAATTACACGTGTGTAATTGCCTCGGCGCGCCGCCCATGAAAGCGGTCGTCACAGACCTAGCCTGGTCGGGAAAGGAGCAGGCCTTATGCCAAGCATCCCCCAGTCACTGCTTTGGATTTCGCTTGTGGTGCTGTGGCTCTTCGTCCTGGTGCCGATGCTCATCAACAAGCGCGACACCGTTCGCCGGACCAGTGACGTCGCTTTGGCGACCCGCGTCCTCAATCGCGGCGCCAAATCCCGGCTGATCAAGAAGGGCGGCCCCGCGGCCGGCCACCGGCACGATCCGAACTGGCAGCCGGAGGCCGAGGATTACCCGGACCTCCTCGACGAGGCGGAGGAATTCGCCGAGCAGCAGGATGTCATTCGCGTGTACGACGACGCTGTCCGGGATGCCCGGATGGGCAGCACCCGGATCAGGTCGGTGGTTGTCGTCGCGGCGATGTCGGAGAAGACGGTCAACGAATCGGATTACCTCGACGTCGATATCGTCGATGAGGACTCCGGTGCGCTGCCGGTCGGTGGCGGCGTGCAGGCCGGCTTGTTCGAGGAGCAGGCTCAACCGCAGGCGCGTGTCGAGTCCGAGCCTGTCGCCGAGGCGGTGGCCGAGGTGCAGACCGAAGCCGTCGCCGAGCCGGAGGCTCAGATTCTGGCCGAGCCGGAGGCTCAGATTCTGGCCGAGCCGGAGGCTGAGATTCTGGCCGAGCCGGAGCCCATTCAGCCGGAGCCGGTGCCCGACGTCCCGACAGAGCGGGTCCGGTCAGCAAAGAGCGCTGCGCGCGAACGGATTTCGGGATCGCGCACGCGGATTTCCGACGAGTACGAGTACATCGATGACTCCTCGGGTCTGGAGGAGGAAGAGGAGTCCGCGGTTGCGGCGCCTTCGTTGTCAGCGAGCCGTCAGCGCCGGATGGAGAACACCACGGCCGCCGCGGTGGACGCGCGCAAGTACCGCTTCCGCAGGCGGGTGCTGACCGTGCTGGCCGCGCTGCTGATGATCACCGCGGTGCTGTCGTTCGCCGTCGATCCCGCGCTGTGGTGGGCCGCCGGAGCCGTCGGCGGGGTCATGGTGCTCTATCTCGGCTATCTGCGAAGGCAGACCCGTATTGAGGCGCAGGTGCGCCGTCGGCGTCAACAGCGGCAGTCCCGTGTCCGCCCGTTCGTCGAGGACGTCGCGCCGCCAAGGAGGCCGGAGGTGGACTTCGACGAGTTCCCTACCCGGCTCCAGCGCCCGGGAGCAGTGGTGCTGGAGGTCGACGACGAGGATCCGGTTTTCGAGCATCTCGACGAGATGGCCTACAGCGGGAGTCGCTATCGCCCGACGCATGGGCCGACGGATCTGCGGCGGGCGGCGGGGCTGTAGGGACGCTCACCCGACCGGGCTGGTAATCTGCTAGCGCAATGGGGCTATAGCGCAGTTGGTAGCGCGTCTCGTTCGCATCGAGAAGGTCAGGGGTTCGATTCCCCTTAGCTCCACCAGGTTTAACTGCGGAAACGCAGCAATTTCGAATCACGACAGCACACCCACGACAGCACGCCAGGGTTGCGCTGGCCCTGTGACCTCAGGCGTCGTCGAGGTAGCAGATCTGTCGGCGCGTGCGGAGGCCGTCGAGCACTTAGCTCCACCAGCGAGAAACCGCTGCTCAGCCGGGGGTTTTTCGTGGCGAGGGTGTCCACGCCGTGGATTGTCCGTTGTCGAATTCTCGGCGGTGTGACGAATCCAAAGCGTTTTGGGGGGGTGTTGCGCCCCCAACCGGCGCGATCGTCCGTTATGGTTTCGTGATGTTTTGGCGTTGTTCCCGTGATCTGAGTATGAAGCTGTCGGCGTTAGCAGCCGGGGCGGTCGTGGCTGCTTCCGTCCTGCACGCACCCGGCGCCGGCGCCGACGCGAATCCGGCCGAGCAGCCCGGAGTGCCCGCGGCGGGCGCCGTGGCGGTGATCGAAGCGGCTCCCGCGCCGGACGCAGCCCCCGCTCCCGAGGCGGCTCCCGCGCCGGACGCAGCCCCCGCTCCGGACGCGGCTCCAGCGCCCGAGGCCGTGCCCGCTCCTGAGGCCGCTCCGGCGCCCGACGCCGCGCCGATCACGGACGCCGCGGCCGCAGTCCCGGCCGAGGTGTTTAGCCGGGGTTGTTGGTAGCGGCTGTGTGAGGAAGTGGTAGCGCGGGCGCGGGGATCTGGTAGCGGTCCCCGCGCCTGCGCTGTGGTCAGGTGGTGTCCTGCTGATGGCCGTGTCGGCGCATGTTGGGGCCGTCG
>CAIRCP010000119.1 GCA_903877095.1 uncultured Actinomycetes bacterium
CTCACCGGACTCCAGCACCTCACGCAGCGAAAAACCCGCCTGCGCAACGAAATCCGGCTCCAACTCGTCCACCGCCGCCGCGAACGCCGACTCCTCGACCAACAACCGCCGGCCCATCCCCGCCCACTGCGAACCCTGACCGGAAAACACGAACACCACACCACCCCGGCACGGACCGGCGTGCGCGGCCGCCACCCCGGGGGCCGGGTATCCCCCGGCCAGGGCCCGCAGTCCGGCCAGCGCCTGATCGCGGTCACCTGCGGTGACGGTGGCGAACAGCGGGTGCCGGGCCCGGTGGTGATTGAGGGTGTGAGCGACGTCAGCCAGCGGGACGCCGTCGCTGTGCGAGCTGTCCAGCCAGTCGGCCAGCCGGCCGGCGGTCGCCGCGATCCGCTCCGGGGTGCGGCCGGTGAGGATGAGTGTGCTGACCGGCGGCTCCTGTTGCGGCGCTGCGGGTTCGGTGACCGGGGCCTGTTCGACGATCACGTGCGCGTTGGTGCCGCTGACCCCGAACGACGAGACCGCGGCCCGGCGCGGACGGTTGACGGCCGGCCAGTCCTTCGGCTCGGCGGCGATGACGAACTTCGACGCCCCGGGGCCGGCCTGCGGGGTGAGCCGGGTGAAGTTCAACTGGCGCGGGATGTGGCCGCGGGCCACGGACAGGACGGTCTTGATGAAGCCGGTGACCCCGGCCGCCGACTCCAGGTGTCCGAGATTGGTTTTCACCGACCCGAGAATCAGCGGCGCCGAGCCGTCGCGGTTGCCGTAGACCTCGGCGAGTGCATCGAGTTCGATCGGGTCGCCCAGGCCGGTCCCGGTGCCGTGCGCCTCGATGTAGTCCACCTCGGACGGGGCCAGTCGGGCGGCGTGCAGCGCCTGGCGCATGAGCGCCTGCTGCGCCGGGCCGTTGGGCACGGTCTGGCCGCTGCTGGCGCCGTCCTGGTTGACCGCCGACCCGCGCACCACCGCGAGCACCGAATCACCATCGCGCAGAGCGTCTTCCAGCCGCTTGAGCACCACCACGCCGCAGCCTTCGCTGCGGACGTAGCCGTTGGCGTCGGCGTCGAAGGTCTTGATGGTGCCGTCCGGGGACAGCATTCCGAACCGAGAGCAGGCGATGCTGTTCTCCGGGCTGAGGATCAGGTTCACCCCGGCGGCCAGTGCGGTGTCGCTCTCCCGGCGGCGCAGGCTGTCACACGCCAGGTGGATCGAGACCAGCGACGAGGAGCACGCGGTGTCCATCACCACGGCCGGCCCGCGCGCACCGAGAAAGTACGACAGCCGGCCGGCGGCGAAGTTCGGCGCGTTCCCGAACGGGATGTAGGCGTCGATCTGCTCGCGGCGCAGTTTCCCCGCCACCGAGTGGTAGTAGTCGTTGGTCGTCAGCCCGATGTACACGCCGGTCTGGGTGCCGCGGATCGACTGCGGGTTGATGCCCGCGTTTTCCAGTGCCTCCCAGGTGACTTCGAGCAGGAGGCGCTGCTGGGGGTCGATCGCCGCCGCCTCGCGGGGGGCGATGTTGAAGAACTCGGCGTCGAACTCGTCGGGCTGCCAGGAGGTCAGAAAGCCGCCCTCGCGGTTGCAGATGGTTCCCGGGGCGGTGTGGTCGGCGGAGTAGTAGGCGTCGGCGTCCCACCGGTCGGCCGGGACCCGGATGACGCCACTGGATCCCTCGCACAGGAGTGTCCAGAACTCCTCAGCGCTGTTCACCCCGCCCGGAAGCCGGCAGCCGATGCCGACCACGGCGATCGGCTCGGTCGAGGCCTTCTCGGCGATCGCGAGGCGCGCGGTGAGGTCATCGATCTTGCGCAACGCCTCGGTGATGATCGCGCGGCGGTCGGACGACGGGGCTGTCATGGGATTTAACTCAGTCTTTCCGATAGTTTCTGCAGCAATTCGTCTTCGGCGAGGTCGTCGTAGTCGTCATCAACAGCGCCGAAATCGGCGACGGCGTCTGCGGTTTCCGGCAAGCGGGCCGCCAGGTAGCCGACGAGATCGTCGACCGTCGGGTAGTCGAAGACCACCGACGCCGGCAGTTCTTCCCCGATGGCCTCGCTGAGCGAGCGCCGAAGCGCCACGCTCTGCAGCGAATTCATCCCCGACTGAAAGAAGCCGGCGCCGTGATCCAGTAGTTGCGGCGAAGCGACGCCCATCGCCTCGGCCACCAGTTCGCAAACCGTGTCGGTGAGCATCTGGTGGCGCAGGGCCGGTTCGCAGTCGGCCAGCGCGGCCCGGAAACCCGTTGCCGACGAGTTCGATTCGGCGCCGCCACCGCCGATGAGCTCATCGACGATCCGCAGCGCTGCGCGGCTGCGGTAAGCGCCGGCCAGGCGATTCCAATCGGCGGCGACGATGGCGCAGCACACCGGCGCGTCCGGTGCGGTGAGCACCGACAGCGCCCGGATCGCGGTGTCGTCGGGCATCGGCAGCAGCCCGGACTCCAGGCTGACCTGGCGCTCGCCGTCGGACTGGTTGTCCGCCAGGGACTTCCACCAACCCCACTCGACGGCGGTGGCGGGCAGGCCCGCCGCCCGACGGGCGTACGCGAAGGCGTCGAGGAACGTCGTGGTGGCCGCGTAGTGGCCCAGCCACCGCGACCCGAGCAGCCCCGAGATCGAGGTGAACAGCACGAACTGCCTGACCGGGTGCTGACGAGACAGGTTGTGCAGCAGCCAGACCGCATCCAGCTTCGGCCCGAACATGGCGGCGACGTCGCGGTCCGTCATGTCCCGCAGGGTCACCGGGCCGCCGCCGAACGCCGCCAGGTATACCCCGGCCAGCGGCGGCAGGTCGGCGCCGAACCGGTCGAACAGCACGCCGAGGGCGCCCTCGTCGGAGGCATCGGCGGCCACGGTCACCAGCCGGATTCCCCGCTGCGACAACCCCGCTGTCAGATCGTCGAGGCGAGAGGCCGGATTGCGGGACACCGCGACGATCGTGCCGGCGCCCTGCGCGGCGAGGTAGTTGATCAGGTGCGGACCGATGTTTCCGGTCGCGCCGACGACGAGATGGCTGCGGTCGGGGTCCAGATGCACCGGCTCTGCCGGAATGGACGCCGACCGCAGTCGGGCGACCCGCCGCACACCGGCGCGGTAGACGATCTGATCCTCGGTGCCGCCGGCGCTCACCTCGGCGAGCACCCAGGCTGCGGCGAGGTCGGCGTCGACGGATTCGTCAAGGTCGATGACGCGGCCCCATATCTCGGGGTGTTCCAGCGCCAGGGTTCGGCCCAGCCCCCACAGCACCGCGTGCGCGGGGTTGGCCCGGTCGCCGGCGTCGACAGGAGCGGCGTTGCGGGTCAGAAAAGTCAGCCTCGGGGGCAGCGGACGATCAGCCATCGCGACGGCGAGCGTACGCGCCGCCGCGAAGATTTCTCTGGCGCACAGCGGATTCCAGGGAGATGCCGGAGTCGGGGGCGCATAGAGCACATCGGTGACGGTGGCGAGTTCGGCGATGACGGCATCGGGATCGTCGACCAGTTCCGACGGTGCGACGACGGTGACCGCCGCTTCTGCGCCGAGCCGCCGGCCGATCTCGGCGCCGAGGTCGCTCCCGGCGATCACCAGCCAGTGATCGTCGGCGCGGGCCGGTGCGGGCGCCAGGGGCAGCGCCGGCCAGTGCAGTGCGGTGACCCAGCCGGCCGGCACCACGGATTCGGCCGCCAGCCCGCCGCCGGCCGTGGCTGCGACGGCGGTTCCGTGCGCGGGCGGCGCCGGGACCCAGTGGTCGCTGTGCTGCCACGGCGTGACGGGCAGCGCCGGGTGCGGCTCGGGGAGGTGCGGGGTGACCGGCGGGTGGGCGGTGTGGGTGGTGTTGAGGCTGGTGTGGAAGCTGACCGTGTCGTCGGTGTCGCGGACCAGCGTGCCGATGGCGTGGTGGTGGGTCCCGGCGACGTCGTCGCCGGCGGCCTGGGCCAGGGTGTCGCCGATGGCGTGGGTCAGGATCGGGTTGGGGCTGATCTCGATGAAGGTGGCATGTTCGGCGGCCGCGGCGCTGATCGCCTGGTGGAACCGCACCGGCCGGCGCACGTTGGCCACCCAGTAGTCGGCATCGAGCGGCGGAAGCGCCGCCGGCCCGTTCTCGACGACCGTCGACAGCATCGCGACGTTGGGGAACCGCGGCGTCAGCCCGGCCAACGCGGCGCGCAGCGGCTCGCAGACCGGGTCCATCAAGGCGGTGTGGGAGGCGACTTCCATGTTGACCCGGCGGGCGAACCGGTTGGCGGCGGTCGCGGCCGCCAACAGCGCCTCGATCGCGGCGACCGGGCCGGCCACCACCGTCTGCCGGAGCGAGAGATAGCCGGCGATCTCCACCCCGGCGTAGTCGGCGATCAGGGCCTCGGCCGTGTCGGCGTCGGCGTCGAGCAGCGCAACGGCCCCCGGCCCGGCCAGCTCGGACATCAACCGCGACCGCGCCGCGATCACCGCGAAGCCCTGTTCCGCGGTGAGCGCCCCCGCGACCACCGCGGCGGTCACCTCGCCCATGGAGTGGCCGATCACCGCGTCCGGAAGAACGCCGTAGGCGCGCCACAGCGCGGTCAAAGCCAACTGCAGGCCCATCACAACCGGTTGGACCCGTGCGTCGCCCACCACCGATTCGGCGTCGGCCAGGACCTTCTGCAATGAGAAACCCACCTGCGCAACGAAATCCGGCTCCAGGTTCGCCACTGCCGCGGCGAAGGCCGGCTCGTCGGCGAGTAGCTGCCGGCCCATGCCGACCCATTGCGAACCCTGCCCGGAGTAGACGAACACCGTTCCGGCGCCGCACCGGCCAGGGTGCGGGGCGACCACGCCCGGCGCGGACTGGCCGTTGGCCAGCGCTGCCAGACCTGCGAGCGCGCCGGCCCGGTCCCGCGAGCACACCGTGGCGAACACCGGGTGCCGGGTGCGGTGGTGATTGAGCGTGTGGGCCACCTGTTCCAGGTCGATCCCGGCCCCGGCGCTACTCATCCAGTCGGCAAGCTCCCCCGCCCAGGCAGCGACCCGCGCCGGGGTCTTGCCCGACACCACCAGAGTGGTGACGGCCGACGAAGAGCCCGAATCGTTCTGCGGCGCAACGGCTTCCGGCTGAGGTTCCGGGAGCGATTCGAGCACCACGTGCGCGTTGGTGCCACCGAAGCCGAACGACGAGACCCCGGCGATCCGCTGGCTGCCGCCGCCCGGCCAGGGTGTCGGCTCGGCGACGACCTTCAACCGCAGGTTCGCGAACGGGATGTGCGGATTGGGATTGGCGTAGCCGCGATTGGCCGGGATCACGCTGCGGTTCACCGCGAGCACCGCTTTGGCCAGTCCGGCGACGCCGGCCGCGGCCTCGAGATGGCCGAGGTTGGACTTCACCGACCCGATCAGCAGCGGGGCCCCGGCCGGACGGCCCTTGCCCAGCACCGTGCCCAGCGCCCGGGCCTCGATCGGGTCGCCCAACAGCGTTCCGGTCCCGTGCGCCTCGACGTAGCCGACCTCGCGCACATTGACGTCGGCATCGGCGTAGGCCGCCCGCAACACCGCGATCTGCGCGGCGGGATTGGGCGCCATCAAGCCGTTGGACCGGCCGTCCTGATTGACCGCCGACCCGCGCACCACCGCCAACACCCGGTCGCCGTCACGCAACGCGTCGCGCAGGCGCTTGAGCACCACCACCCCGGCGCCCTCACTGCGCACGAAACCGTCGGCGGCGGCGTCGAAGGCGTGACATCCCCCGGAGCGCGAAAGTACTTCGGCGACATCGAAACTGCGCGTCGGCGCCGGCGTCAGCACCACGTTGACGCCGCCGGCCAGCGCGACGTCGGACTCCCCCGACCGCAGGCTCTGACAGGCCAGGTGCACCGCCACCAACGAGGACGAACACGCGGTGTCCACCGTCACCGACGGGCCACGCAGATCGAAGAAGTACGACAGCCGGTTGGCGATGATGCTCAGCGCACCGCCGGTCCCCGACCAGGCGTCCACCGCCGTCAGGTCCGCCGTCGCCAACTGCCAGTACTCGGGCGAGCAAGCACCGGCGAAGACACCGGTTCGGGTCTCGGCCAGGGTGTCGGCCGGTATCCCGGCGTCGTCGAGGGCCTCCTGGGTGACCTCCAGCAGCAGTCGCTGCTGGGGATCCATCTTGTCGGCCTCCCCGGCCGGGATGTCGAAGTACTCGGCGTCGAACGCCGCCACGTCGTCGAGGTATCCGCCCCACCGGGTGGTCGCCGCGACCACCGCGGAAGCCTGCGGCGAGCCGTGTTCGAACGGCGCCCAGCGGCCGGGGGGGACCTGACCGACCGCCGATTCGCCGGTCGCGAGGAACTCCGCCAGCCCGTCCAGGCCGGACACGCCGCCCGGGAAGCGGCAGCCGATCCCGATCACGGCGATCGGCTCCCGGGTGGCCGGCGCAACCGGAACATGCGGGGCGGCAACCGGTTCGACGTCACCTCCGGTCAGAAACCGCGACAGCGCGGTGACCGTCGGGTACTGCCAGAACTCCACCGGCGACACCGGGCGGCCCAGCAATTCGGCGAGCTGACCGGTCAGCACCACCGCATCGCGCGAACCGACGCCCAGATCGTGCATGGAGGCGCCGAGGTCGATCTGATCCCGGCTGCACTCCAGCGTGCCGACCAGATAGTCGACCAGCCACTGCCGGAGGCTGTCCTCAGTCCAGTCTGATCCAATCCCCCGGTCGCTGCGCTCCTGCCCGCCGGAGGTCATAGGCAGGCGCCCAAGGGGCTGAACTGGCCGGACTGGTATAGCTCAGCGGAAGACTTCCGGCGCACCTTGCCGCTCGTCGTTATCGGAAGCGAGCGGGGAGCCACGAACATCACATCGGCCGCACCGACACCATGGGTTCGTGAAATCGCCGCGGTAACTTGCTGTTTCATGGCACTCAGCCGGGCCGGATCGCTTTCTCTGACTTCGGCGATCACCACGAGCCGCTCAGTGGTTTCGCCGGGAATGGCGACCGCAGCCACCCTGCCCCCGGTGATCTCCACGATGGTGGTCTCGATGTCGTCGGGATAGTGATTGCGGCCGTCGACGATCAGCAGATCCTTGAGCCGGCCGATGATGAACAGCTCTTCGTCGAACATGACCGCAAGGTCGCCGGTCCGCAGCCACCGGCCCGCCGGTGCGCCCGGTGTGGTCGGGGCGAACTGGCCGTTGAATGTGCGCTCGGTCGCCTCCGGATTACGCCAGTACCCGGACCCGACCTGATCACCCTGCATCCAGAGTTCCCCGACCCCGCTCGCCGGTTTCTCCACCAGCGTCTCAGGATCGACCACCCGCAACTCGCACGTTCGCGGCGTCCCTGCTGTCACCAACTCCGAGCCGCCACTTGCGCACTCTTCGGCATGCCCTGCCGTCAGCTTTTCGGTGTCGAAACGCCGCACTGTCGGCGGCCGGCCGCCGGCCGACGTCACCACGAACACCGCCGCCTCAGCCATCCCCAGGGTGGGCCGCATCGACCAGTCCGCCAGACCGTAGGGGCCGAACCGGTCCTGGAACCGCCGCACGGTCGAGGCGAGTACCCGTTCGCCACCATTGATCATGACCAGCACGCCACTCAGATCGAGACCGGCCAGATCGGCATCGGAACTGCGAGCCGCGGCGATGTCGAAGGCGAAATTCGGTCCGGCGGTGAACACGCTGGTGTGCGCGGCGATCTGCTGGATCCAGCGCACCGGCTTCTGCATGAAGGCCACCGGACTCATCAAGACTCCCGGCCGGCCCGAACCGAGCGGGCAGAACACTCCCAGGATCAAGCCCATGTCGTGATACAGCGGCGCCCACGACACCACGGTCATGTCCGCGGGGGCCTTGCCGCCGAGGGCCTCGAAGTACTCGGTCATCGACTGGTCCACATTGACGATGGCGTTCTTGTGGGTGATCTCCACCCCGGCCGCCTGCCGCGTCGAGCCCGAGGTGTACTGGAGATAAGCGATCTTCGGAAATGCTTGCACAACAACGGGTCTCGGGCGCGAATCGAAATCGAGGGAATCGACTTCAATGACCCGCACGGCGCGCTGGCCGTTCTGCGCCTGGGCGTACTTGCGGACCTCGTCGACGATCTCGGAAGTGGTCAGGACCGCGGCCGGCGAACAGTCCCGCAGCGCGCCTGCAACCCGCTCGTCGTGCTGATCCGGTTGCGGTACCGACAACGGGACGGCGATGAACCCGGCCTGGATGGCGCCGAGGAAGCCGACGACGTACTCCAGTCCCTGCGGCGCCACGATCGCCGCCCGATCCCCCGGGGACCCGCACCCCGAGATTGCCTCGGCGACCACGTTCACCCGGTCCCGCAGCTCCGACCAGGTGAGGCTTTCGGCGAACCCGGCCGGATCCGCCTCGTAGTCGATGAACGTATAGGCGACATCGTCGGGCTGCTGATGCGCACGACGCTCGATCAGTGCGGGGATAGAGAATTCGGGCATCACAGCATCCTTTTGCGCTTGGTCACAGTTGGGTCGATTCAACTGGGGTGAATTGGGTCGACTCGACCGTCTCGAATTGGGTCGACTCGACCGTGTCGAATTGGGTCGACTCGACCGTGTCGAACAGCGCGTCCAGCACGCTCCCGGCACCGTCGTCGTCGAGGGACTCCTCAGCCTCCGACGGCGACAGCCGGGCCACCAGGTAGCCGGTGAAGCTGGCGATCGTGGGGTGGTTGAACAACATCGTCGCCGACAGCTCGATGCCGACGAGTTGTTCGAGCTGGCGGCGGATCGAGATCGCCATCACCGAGTTCAGGCCCATCTCGGCGAACGGTCTGTCGAGTTCGATCTGGTCCTCCGGCAGGCGCAGTTCGCCGGCCAGGATGGCCCGCACCCCCTGCTGCAGACCGGCCCGCATCTCCTCCAGCGACATCTGCGCCCACGCAACGGCCGGCTGGGCCACCGGGCCAGATCCGGCGGTCTGCGCCGAAGTCTGCATCGGGGCCATCACCACCTGGGCGGTGTCGTAGCGGCTGACGTACTCCCAGGCGGCGGAGGCCTCGACCGGGTTGATCGGACGCGATCCGACCCGCTGCAACTCGTCGACGACGATCGCGGCGTCCTTGCCGAACCCGAGCCCCTCCCAGGCCACCCAGTCGAGGCTGACGGTGTTGTCGCCCCGGCCGTGGCGGGCCCGCGCGAGGCCGTCGAGGTATGCATTGCCGCACGCATACGCCGCCTGGCCGGGCACGCCGAACACCGTTCCGGCCGAGGCAGTCAGGTACAGGAAATCCAGCTGTCCGGGCGGGAATGCCCGGTCGAGCACCTGCGCGCCGGCGATCTTGGGCCAGACGGTCCGGTGCACCCGGTCCGGATCCAGATCGGTGAGCAGCTGCCCCTCGGCCAGACCGGCGGCGTGGATCACCCCGCGGATCGCCGGTACGCCGTCGGCCTCCCGCGCTGCGAGGAACTCCTGCACGGCCTCGGCCGAACCGATGTCGATGGCAGCGGTCTCGACCGTCACACCGCGCCGCTCCAGTGCGCGGATCGCGGCCAGCCGCCGACGCGTACCCGCATCGGCGTTGGCGGCCTCGCCGCCGGCTGGCACCTTGGTGCGCCCCAGCAGGATGACCCGGCGGGCGCCGCGGTTGCCCAGCCAGTCGGCCATCAGCAGACCGAGGTCACCGAGGCCGCCGGTGATCAGATAGGCCGCATCGGAGCGGCAGCGCAACGGCTGGCGGACCGGGTCGCCGGTGAACGGGCCCAGCGCGGACGTCAGAAGCCGGCCGTCGCGCACCAGCACGGTCGACTTCGACGGGGTGTGCAGAATCGTGCTCAACGTGGTGGCGGTGTCCGCGACGTCGTCGGTCGCGCCGGCGTCCAGCAGTCCGCCCCACAGCTGCGGCTGCTCGGCGTCGATGACACCGGCCAGCGCCCACAGGCAACTCTGCCGCCGGGCCGCATCAGAGGCGGCCTCGTGCACCCCCTGCGTGAGGATCCACAGGGTGACCGGTTTGCGGGGATCACGTTCCGCCAGCCGGGTGACGATCTCCCCGACCTCGCAGATGAGCCGGACGGCGACGTCGACGTCGGTCTCGGCGGTGTCGACCTTCGGGACGTAGACGACATAGCGGGCGTCGGACAGATCCGCCGCGGGGTAGCCCAGCGCGGCGAACCGATCGCGCAGTTGATGCGCCGAATCCTGTTCTCCCACAACGGCGATCGGCGCGTCCGTTACCGCGGCACCGAGGTCGTCACGCTCCCAGGGCTGCCATTCGATGGCGTGCGCCACCGTCGCCGGATCGGCGGCCGGGGCCAGCGCGGCACTGGACTCCACCACCCGGTAGCGCAGCCCGCGCACCTCGACCCGGACATTGCCGTTCGACGTCTGGACCGCGGCATCGACGACCAGCCCGTCCTCGGATCCAGCCCGCCGCCGGACGTCGACCACGCCCGCGCCGGGCACGGTCAGCAGACCCGCGCCGGTGACTCTGATCGCATCGGCGGCAACCGGCAGAACCAGCCCAGCCTCAGCCGCGACGACGAACTGGGCGGTGTCCATCGCCGCATCGAGCAGAGCGACGGTCAGCGGCACCGCCGGCGCGGCCGGCAATGCGATGTGGGCCCGCACGCGCCCCGGAGTCGCCTCGTGGGAGTCGTACGACCACTCGAATGCGTGGCCCTCGATGCGCAGGCCGCTCATGATGTCGTCCATCGCGGACGGATCCGCGGCGACGACGTCGCTGAGTTCGGGCTCACCCGACGACGGCCCGTCGCCGATCCAGGCGGTGACATGCCGGACCCAGTTCTGGATGTCGGCGTCGGCGGCGGCAGAGGCGATCGTGACAACCTCGCCGTCGGTGAACACTTGCACCATCCGGGGCTGGTCGAGCGTCAGCGGGCTGTCGAACCGGATGTCCTCGATACCGTCGGCGCCGCATTCCGCCGCCGCCGCGGCGAGCGTCGCGACCAGCACCGACGGCGGAACGATGTCCGCGCCGGCGATCCGCCGGTACCCGGGATAAGGCCTGGCGTCGGGCACCAGCCGCGCCTGCCACAGATGCCCGGCCATTGCGCCCGCCACCGGTGTGTGCGTCCCGAGGAGTGAGCCGTATCCGGGGGTCGCCGAACCTCCGCTATGGCGTTTCTTCGGTGCCGGAATCCAGTGGTGCGCGTGCTGCCACGGGGTTGCGGGCAGGGAGATGTGCGGTTCGGGCGGGTGCGGAGTGACCGGCGGCCGGGTGATGTGCGTGGTGTTGAGATTGGTGTGGAACGTGAACGCGTCGTCGGTATCCCGGGCCAACGTGCCGACGGTGTGATGGTGAACATCACCGAGGGTGTCGTCGATCGAGTAGGTCAGCACCGGGTTCGGGCTGATCTCGACGAAGGTGCCGTGCTGGGCCCCGGCGGCGGCGACGGCCCGGGCGAACCCGACCGGGTTGCGCAGGTTATCCACCCAGTGCCCGGCGTCAAACGTGGTTGTCACATCCCCCGAGTCTCTGCGCTCCCGCCCGCCGGTGCCATCCCCCGAGTCGCTGCGCTCCCGCCCGCCGGTGGTGACGAACACCGGGATCACCGGCGGCTTGGGATTCAGATCCGCCAACTCCGAGCGCAGATCCCCCAGAATCGGATCGATGATCGCATGATGCGAGGCCACATCCACCTCGACCCGACGCGCCAGCAGATCCCGCCCGGCCACCACCGCGATCACGGCGTCGACCTGATCCGGCGGACCGGCCACCACCACCTGCCGCGGCGAGGCCTCCACCGCCACCGTCACATCCGGATACCCGGCCAGCAACTCCTCAGCCTCAGCACCCGCGAGCTCCAACAACGCCATCGCACCCTGACCCGACAACCGCCGCATCAACCGCGACCGCGTCGCAATCACTTTCAACCCCTCGGCCGGGCTCAACGCCCCGGCCACCACCGCCGCGGTGACCTCACCCATCGAATGCCCGATCACCGCATCCGGGCTCACCCCATAAGACCGCCACAACGCCGTCAGCGCCAACTGCACACCGACCAGCACCGGCTGGATCCGGTCGATCCCGACCACCGGCTCACCGGACTCCAGCACCTCACGCAGCGAAAAACCCGCCTGCGCAACGAAATCCGGCTCCAACTCGTCCACCGCCGCCGCGAACGCCGACTCCTCGACCAACAACCGCCGGCCCATCCCCGCCCACTGCGAACCCTGACC
>CAIRCP010000120.1 GCA_903877095.1 uncultured Actinomycetes bacterium
CGCCCGGCGACGCAGCGGCCGGGCCGCCCGGCAACGCAGCGGCCGGAGCGCCCGGCGGTGCGGGTGCAACGGGGGCAGGCGCCTGGGCTGCGGGCGCGGAAGCCGCCGGCACCGGCGGCTGGTGCGGAGTCATCGGATCGCTCGACACCGGAGGTGGCGGCGGGGCGTCCACCGGATACAGCGGCACCGGCACCGGAGTGGTCGGGTCGGCCGGGTCCGCGAATGCCGGCGCTGACCCGGCCAGCGCAGAACCGATGACCGCCGCCGCTGCGAAGGCGACGAAGAGTACGCGTGGCCGTTGCGCCATGAAACCCGCCGATCTGTGTCAACTCCCCACCGGCGCCCACCACCGGCGATCTGTCCCTTCGACTGTCTCACACATCGAGCCCGGACCCCGATTCGCCGGTCTCGCCCGCAGCAGTTGTTCCCGCCGGACAGAACCACGAACGAACTCTTTGCCGAAATCCTCCCTGGGCTGCCTTTTCCGCAGCTAGCATCGGTTTTTCCCAGCCCGGATCACCTGAACTCTTGAGGGGCCTCATGGACGCCGAACTCACCGCACGCCAGCGGGACACTCTGAAAGCGCTCGTCGACACGTTCGTGCCATCGATCGAGCGCGACGACGACCCGGACGGCTTCTTCGCCACCAAGGGCAGCGACGTCGGCGCCCACTTCGTCGTCGAGCACTATCTGACGAGCAAGCTGCCGGCTGCGCAACTGGCCGGCATCAAGGCGCTGCTCGACGCCGCCGCCGACGCCGGCCTGAACGACGCTCCGCAAGCCGGCCGGGAAGCCATCGTGGCCGCCATCGCCGGTTCGTCCCCCGAGGCGTACGGCGGCATCGCCGCGCTGCGTCAGCTGTCGATCATGTTCTCCTTCGGCCTGCCCAACGCTGAGGGCCGCAACCCGTTCTGGGCTGCCATGGGATATCCCGGCCCGGTCGCGGCGCCGCCGGCCACCCCGAAGACCCTCTCGACGATCACACCCACCGACGGCGAGACGCTGGCGGCTGACGTCGTCATCGTGGGATCGGGCTGCGGTGGCGGCCTGGCTGCCGGCCTGCTCGCTCAGGCCGGCCGCAAGGTCATCGTCGTCGAGATGGGGAGCTATCTGAACGAGTCGGATTTCGTCCAACTCGAACTCGCCGCTTACCAGAACATGTTTCTGCGCGGCGGCTTCTTCAGCTCCGGCGAGGGGATGCTCACGATCGGCGCCGGATCGACCGTCGGCGGCGGCAGCACCGTCAACTGGTCCAACTCGATCGTGACACCGCAGCTCGTCCGCGAGTCGTGGGCCAAGGCTGGGCTTACCGACGCGGCCGGGCCGGAGTTCGACGACCACCTCGCCGCCGTCATGGACCGGATGAGCTGCAATCACGAGGTGTCGACGCAGAACGAGGTGCACCTCCGGATCATCGACGCGGCAAAGAAACTCGGCTACACCTATCGGGTCACTCCGTTGAATATTCACCCCGACCGCTACAACCCCGAGTTGGCGGGCTACACCGGGATGGGCGATCAGACCGGCGGCAAGCAGGGCACCATGCTGACCTATCTGCAAGACGCCAGCGACGCCGGCGGGAGGCTCCTGCCCAACACCCGGGCAGATCGGATCCTCACCGAGAACGGCCGCGCGGCGGGCGTGGCGTGTACCTACACCGACCCGGCCACCGGGCAGACGGCACACGTCACCATTAAGGCTCCGACGGTGGTGGCGGCCGCGGGAAGCCTGGAGACCCCCGCCCTGCTGCTGCGCTCCGGTATCGGCGGCCCGGCAGTCGGCAAGGGCCTGCACGCGCATCCGGCCACCCTGGTCGCCGGCATCTACGACACCCCACAGGAGCAGTGGCGCGGACCCGGAATGGCCGGCGCCATGGACCAATTCGCGGAATTCAACGAGGGGTACGGCTACCTCATCGAAGGCGTTCAGCACCTGCCGGCCCTGTTCGCCACTGTGGTGCCATGGCACTCCGGCGAGCAGTACAAGGAAATGGCCAAGAAGTACCACTACCGGTCGGACTTCCTGGTGCTGCTCAAGGACCGCGGCAGCGGCAGCGTCACCATCGACGAGAACGGCGAAGCGGTGCACTGGTATCCGTTCGACGACGAACTGGACCGCCACAACTTCAGGCACGCCCTCACCACCTGCATCCGGATGCACGACGCCGCCGGCGCGGAGGAGATCTTCGTTGCCGGCCAACAGATTCCGGTGTGGAAACGCGGCGACGACATCGAGGAGTTCATCGCGAAGGTCGATCAGATCCCGATCGGCCCGGGCGGCACCCCGGTGTTCTGCGCGCACCAGATGTCCAGCGCGCGGTTGGGTAGCGATCCGGCCACCTCGGTGGCCGACGCCCATGGCGAACTGCACGACACCCCGGGGGTGTGGATCGCCGACGCCAGCGGCATGCCGACCTGCTCTGGCGCGAACCCGATGCTCACCGTGATGGCCCTGGCGCACCGCAACATCACCAACCTGCTCGCCAAGTCGGGCGAACGCGCGGAATCGGCGGTGTGATCGCCGCAGGCTCGTTGGGCGCCGTCGGCAGCATCGCGGGGAGCGCAGGCACCGCACTGTCGGCTCTGATGGCCGGGTGCTCAGCCTGCCCCGGCTGTTCGAACTGCGAGGACTGCGTCGGCTGCGTTGGCTGCCACAACTGTTCGGGTGTGCAGAACGCGGTCGGGCTGCGCGACGTGCACCTACCGGTCGCTGCCTGATGCGTTGCGCTGAAAGAGGATTCGCCAGGCACCCGTCGACCACAGCGCCCACGCGATGAGCACCGGCTGAAAGAACAGGCGCACCAGCCGGGCACGATCGCTGTTGAGGCCGAACGCATCCCGGTGCCCGAGCCATTGGGCGATGTTGCCGGGGAAGACAGCGACGAAGAACGCAGCGAGCAGTAGCCCTACGATGGCGCGCCGCTTGGTGACGAGGATCATCGACGCACCGAGCGCGATCTCGACGACTCCCGAGGCGAGCACCGTGACATCTGGCGGCACCGGCAGCCAGTCGGGCACCTGCGCCTGAAAGTCCCGGCGGGCGAACGTCATATGGCCGATTCCGGCGAATACCATGAACGAGCCCAGGACGATGCGTCCGACCTTCTGAGCGGTGGTTTCGGGGTGGCCGACGGCGGGGTTGGTCATCAGGTGTCTCAGTGAACCACTCCGGCGCCCGATTGCCTACCGATGACTCTTGACCCACGCCGAGTACGACGTGATCGAACCGGGCAGCGGCCGGCGCAGCCAGGGCCAGGGGTGCAGGGCGACCACATCGAGACGCGCCGATCGCGAACGCCAGCCGGGAACGGGCGCGAAAGTGTTCGCCAGCTTCCTGCCCGCGAGCACCTCGACCGGGTCGCCACGCCACACCTGGACCTCCCGCCGGGTCGAGAGGTCGGCCAGCGTCTGGGCGAGAAAGGTCAAGCGGTTCAACGAAAGGCGCAGCCGGGCCAGTAGCGACACGTCGAAGACGAAGATCACCGGAAGGTGCGGATGCGCGGCGGCGGCGGGGTCGCGATCACCCAGGCTTTCCGCGGTGAGCCAGACCATCTCCGGCTCGGCCGACTGCCGGACGCCCGCCGGGCCGGCGGTGGTTTCGGTGTCGTCGTCGTGCCGAAGACGCGGATCGGTCAGCATCAGCGGTTCACGTTCGGTGGCCGCGGGCCATTCCGCGATCGGGCAGCGGCGCTCCAGCGGACACGTCGCGCACAGTCCCGGCGCCCGCTTCTCCACCTGCCAGCGGGAGAACCCGTAGGGCTTGCCGGTGAGCGCGCCGCTGGTCCACTGCCAGCCGAGCCTGTTCGCGGCGCGTGAGCCGTCCAGCAGATGCCGATACATCAGATCCTCGCCGTCGCGCCAGCCCAGCCCGGAGCGGACATTCCAGTGCGAAGCGAGCCACATCCGGGTCTGGTTGGTCAGCCACCCGTTGGTCACCAACTCCGACCACGACGACTCCAGACACCGGGCCGATCCGGACCAGGGATTCTCGGCATCGGTCACGCTCTGAGTTCGCTCGGGGACGTTGTAGCGCAGCGATTGCCGTGTCGCAGTTCCCAAGCGCGCGTAGAGATGTCGGGCGTACTCCTGCCACAGCAGTTCGTCGCGAAACTTGCCGACGTCGTCCGCCGGTCCGTCGCTGACGTGGTGCCACACTTCGCGCAGCGTGAGCAGCCCGTGCCGGATGTAGGGCGACAGCCGGGACGCGCCGCGGACGTGGGCCGGCCAGACGTTGTTGCGGCGACGGGCATAGCCGCTGACGTCGAATGCCTGCAGGGCGGCGTCAGCGGCGCGCTGGCCGCCGGGCATCGGCGCACCTGCGTCCACCGGCACGCAGAGGTCACCGAGGTTCTGGGTCACCCAGGCGCGCAGGTGGTCGTCAGCCGGTGGCGGATCGCTGAGACGCTGGACCGTCATCGGACCTCCTCTACGCTGGCCGTTGTGAGTCTAGGAGCGGTGTTGTGATCGGCGCGCAGGCACTCATCACCACCATGGTCGACAACGGTGTACGGCTGTGTTTCGCCAATCCGGGAACCTCGGAGATGCACTTCGTCGCCGCGCTCGACACGGTTCCCGAGATGCGCGGTGTGCTAACCCTTTTCGAGGGTGTCGCTACCGGCGCGGCGGACGGCTACGCCAGGATGTCCGGCGATCCGGCGGCGGTGCTGCTGCATCTGGGACCGGGCCTGGGCAACGGCCTGGCCAATCTGCACAATGCGCGGCGGGCCGGCGTGCCGATGCTCGTGGTGATCGGTGACCACGCCACCTACCACAAGAAGTACGACGCCCCACTGGAGTCCGATATCGACTCTGTCGCCGGGACAGTGTCCGGTTGGCTGCGACGCAGCATGAGCCCGGCCGAGGTCGGCGCAGACGCCGCCGACGCCATCGCGTTCGCGCGGGCCGCCCAGCAGATCTCCACCTTGATCCTGCCCGCGGACGTGTCCTGGTCGCCAGGCGCGCAGGCTGCCGAAGTGGCTGGACCGCAAGCGCATCCGATAGCGCTCGACGTGTCCGGCATTGAGGCCGCGCTGGTTTCGGGTGAGTCGACGGCCATCCTGATCGGCGGCGACGCGACCCACGGCCCGGCCCTGATTGCCGCCGCCCGGCTGGCAGAAGAGTTCGGAGCGCGGCTGCTCTGCGAGACCTTCCCCACCCGATTGGAGCGCGGGGCCGGGATTCCGGCGGCCGAGCGGATCGCGTATTTCGGCGAGGCGGCCGCGGCCCAACTGGACGGCATCCGCCATCTGATCCTCGCCGGCGCGGCGGCGCCGGTGACGTTCTTCGGCTATCCGGGCAAGCCGAGCGACCTGGTCCCCGAAGGCTGCACCGTGCACACCCTGGCCGGGCGGTCGGGTGCAGCCGACGCGCTGATCGCCTTGGCCGACCGACGGGCAGCTGAGGTCGTGGCACCCGTCGCGGGAGCGTCCCGACCCGAGATGCCGTCCGGCGCGCTGACGGTGCAGACCTCTGCCGCAGTCATCGGCGCGCTGCTGCCGGAACGGGCGATCGTCGTCGACGAGTCCAACACCTCCGGTTTCCTACTGGCTGACGCCACGGCAGGCGCCCCGCCACACGACTGGCTAACGCTGACCGGTGGCGCGATCGGCTACGGCCTACCCGCGGCCATCGGCGCCGCCCTGGCCCAACCGGACCGACCGGTGCTGTGCCTGGAGTCCGACGGCTCGGCCATTTACACCATCTCGGCGCTGTGGACCCACGCCCGCGAACGCCTCGACATCACCACGGTGATCTACGCCAACCGCGCCTACGACATCCTGCGGATCGAGTTGCAGCGGGTGGGCGCGCAGTCCGCAGAACAGGCACCGGGCCCGAAAGCGGAGTCGCTGCTGGACCTCACCAACCCCACGATGGACTTCGTTCGGATGGCCGAAGGAATGGGTGTGCCGGCTCGCCGCGCCGCGACCGCCGAGGAATTCACCGACGCGCTGCGGTGGGCGTTCAGCGAACCTGGACCGCATCTGATCGAGGCTGTCATGCCATCGATCGCCGGCTGAAACCGACCACTCGCCGACTCACCCGCAAAGTTCCCCCACGTTTTCGGTAGCGTGACGCCCGTCGCGTCAGTCACACCCAGTTCGCCGCCGCCGCGGCCTGTCGGATCGGAGTGCACCATGGCCCCCGTCGTTTCAATGGCCCCAGTCATTTCGACCCGTCGAGGAGCGCACCCTGGCAGGCCTGATGGCGGTGGCGATGATCGTCGCAGCGCCGGGTTGTTCGACCAAGGCCGCGGACACGAATTCCGCTGGAGGCACGACCAGCGTCGCCGACGAGCCGGACTTGAAAATCAGAGAAGGCTCAAACACCTACTACGGCACCGAGGCGATCGACTCCTTGATGTACCTGGGCTGACCCAGTTCCCGACACCAACAAGTACTGGTTCACGATCGGTTCTGCTGACCAGACTCAGATCGACAGGGTGTGCGATCCGGCTACCGCCTATCCGATCGTCTACGACCAGCAGCACGACACCTATTGGCTCGACGAGCCGTTCAATTGCGCCGGCACTTAG
>CAIRCP010000121.1 GCA_903877095.1 uncultured Actinomycetes bacterium
CCGGCCACCGATGAGACATCCCACAGATCGCCCTGCGAATCCGAATTACCCTGCACGACAACATTATCGCAGGTCAAGCACCAAAAACCGGATCAACACAGCGACTGGTGCACTACCGGATTGTTCAGCAGACTCCTAGGCTGCTCTGATGCCTGAGCGCACCAACTGTGCCATCGTCGGCGGCGGCCCCGCCGGAATGGTGCTGGGCCTGCTGTTGGCCCGGGCCGGCGTCGAGGTCACCCTGCTGGAGAAGCACGCCGACTTCCTGCGCGACTTCCGCGGCGACACCGTGCATCCCAGCACCTTGCGGCTGCTCGACGAACTGGGGTTGTGGGACCGATTCGCGGCGCTCCCGCAGACCAGGCTCGACCACATCGGCTTCGACAAGCACGGCCGGGAGCTGACGCTGGTGGACTTCCGCCGGTTGCGCGGCCAGCCACACCCCTATATCGCGATGGTTCCGCAGTGGGATCTGCTGAACCTGCTCGCCGAGGCGGCCGAGGCCGAGCCGACGTTCACCCTGCTGATGGAGCACGAAGTCACCGGTCTGCTGCGCGACGGAGCGCGCACGACCGGGGTGCGTTACCGCTCGCCGACCGGTACGGGGGAGCTGAGCGCCGACCTCACCGTGGCGTGCGACGGACGTGGTTCGGTGGTGCGCGCGGCGTCCGGCCTGCCGATCCGCGAATGGCCGGTTCCGTTCGACGTGTGGTGGTTCCGGCTGCCCCGCGGCGGCGACGCCGAATACTCGCTGGTTCCCCGGTCCGCGCCCGGCCGGTTACTCATCATGATCCCGCGTGAGGGCTACTTCCAGATCGCCTACCTGATCCCCAAGGGCAGCGACGCGTCGTTGCGGGCACGCGGGCTTGAGGTGTTCCGCGCCGAGGTCGCCTCGCTGGTGCCGGAGACCGACACCTCGGTGCTGACGTCCTGGGACGACGTGAAACTGCTCGACGTCAAACTCAACCGGCTCAAGCGCTGGAACAGCGACGGCCTGCTGTGTATCGGAGATGCGGCGCATGCGATGTCGCCGATCGGTGGCGTCGGGATCAACCTGGCCGTCCAGGACGCCGTCGGCGCCGCCACCCTGCTGGCCGAGCCGCTGCGCCGGCACGCCGTTACGGATGCCGACCTGGCCGCGGTGCGTCGCCGCCGCCTTCCTCCCACGGTCATCACCCAGGCCATTCAGCGGGGGATGCACCGGGCGCTGGTGGCCCCGGCCTTCCGCGGCGCCGAGCCCGAACCGCCGGCGGCACTGGCGGCGGTGCTGCGGAAGCTGCCGTGGCTGTCGGCGATCCCGGCCCGCGTCATCGGCGTCGGCATCCGTCCGGAGCGGGCCCCGGCGTTCGCGCGCCGCTGACGATTCACCGATCGGCCGCGGTATCCCCGGCGGTGGCGGTGAAGCCGGCCAGCCACTCCTCGTGCATCTCTCCGTCAATGGTCACCCGCCACTGGTAGCGCTGGCCGACGGTCAGGGTCAGCGACGGGATGGTCGCGACGAAGGGGATGGTGACCGAGGTGCCTTCCGGGTGGACCGGGTGGCGGCGGGCGTTGATGACGTTCTCCTCGGTCTGCGCGACGCGATTGCCGTCGCCGTCGATGAGTTCCGCCCGGATGGGGAACGATGCGCCGATCTCCGACCAGCCGACGTCGACGAACACGATCAGCGCATGCTGCGGGGCCGGGGTGGTGGTCGTCGTCCAGCCCAGACCTAGTGCGTGCACGATGCCGGCCTGGTCCAGGTGCGCGCTGTGGGCCAGTAACACGGTGGCTCTCACGGAACGGCCCTCACCCGAATTCCGTTGCCAGCAGCTTCTTGTCGAGCTTCTCGGTACCGATCGTCGGCAGTGGCTCGGTGCGGATCAGCCAACGGGTGGGAACCGCGAAATAGGCGACCGCACCGCTCATGTGCTCGGTCAACTCGCCTTCAGTCGGGGCGCGTCCGCCCGCCCGGTACACCACCACCGCGGCGAGTTCCTCTCCGAGATCCGGGTGCGGCAGCCCGATGGCTGCCGCCTCGACAACGTCGGGATGACGCATCAACGCCGCCTCGACATGCGGGCAGGCGATGTTCTCCCCGCCGCGGATCACCATGTCCTTGGTACGGCCGTCGATGAACAGGTAACCGTCGTCGTTGAGGTGGCCGAGGTCGCCGGTGTGCAACCAGCCGTCGGAATCGATTGTGGCCCTTTGTTCTTCGGGGGCAATCCCCAGGTAGCCCAGCATGTTGGTGGGGGAGCGGGCGACGATCTCGCCCTTCCCGTCGGCGTCCGGGTCGGCGATCCGGAGTTCGGTGGTCGGCAGCGCCCGGCCGACCGTTCGCGGGAACTTCTCCAGGTCGGCTGCGACGGCGACGGTGAAGAACCCGCCCCCTTCGGTCATTCCCCACATGTTGACCATGCCGCGCCCCTGCAACTGCGGCAGGCGACGGGCCAGACGTTCCAGCAAAACCGGCGGGACCGGCGCACCGCCGAGCGGGAAGGACCGCAACGAGCTCAGGTCGTAGGAGTCGAAGTCGGGATGTTCCAGCAGTCGGGCCGCCATGATGGGGACCGCACCCCAGCGCTGCACTTGTTCGGACTCGATGAGTGACAGCACCTGCTGGGGATCGAAACGCCCTGTGCTGAGCACGATTCGGCCCCCGGTGATGACCTGGGTGATCAGGGTGGCGAACGCGCCGATGTGGAACAGCGGCGTCGAGATCAGGTTCACCGCCTGCGGTCCGTCAGCCGGAATCAGCTGCGGCAGTTGCCTTGAGCGGGCCAGGACGTTGTGCTGGTTGGCGACCAATGACCGGAATGGCAGCACCACTGCCTTCGGCATACCGGTACTGCCGGAGGTGAACAGGACGACCGCCGGATCCTCCTCGCCGGCCGGTCCGGGAATGGCGGGCACCTCGGCGGCCCGGGCGGTCAAGCAGTCCTGGAGGTCGGCGATATGCAGGACGGTGAGCCCCCCGGGGAGCAGTCCGTCGGCGTCGGTGATCACAGCCCGCGGTCCGACCACGGTGACGCAGTGCGCCGCCTCCGGGCCGCTCCACCAACGATTACCCAGCACCGGAACCCCGCCCGCAGCCCAGATCGCCCACAGTGCGAGCACCCACTCGGGACTGTTGTAGGCCAACAGCAGCACCCGGTCACCGCGCTGAATCCCCAACGTGGCCAACCGGTCCCGCGCCACACCGACCGCGGCGAAGAACTGCCCGAAGCTGATCCGGCGCGGCCCGTGCACGAGGAAGGTGCGGGGCTGCCAGCGGTCGACTCCGGTGACCAAGTCGGCGAACGACATGGGCCGCACCCGGTAGATCAGACCCGCGTGACCGTCGTACTGGCCGGCGACCACCTCGTCACCCCAGGGTGAACTCACGATGCGAGGTCCTTACCGGCGGTCCAGCGCGAACACCCGGATCTTGCGATCGGTACGCGACCGATAGGCCGGATACGCCTTGAGGTAGTTCATGAAAAGCCCGTAGGCGCGGTCGTACTCCGCACCCTGGAGCAGGGTCGCCAGGACCGGAATCTCCTTGCCGCCCATCGTGACCCACGCGTCCGGGTTCGCCAGCAGATTCGACGTCCAGGCGGGGTGGGTTGCCTGTCCGAAATTGCTTCCGAACAGATAGAGGCGATTCCCCTCGCGGGTGTAGATCAGCGGGGACTGACGGCGTTGGCCGGACTTTCTGCCGATCGTGGTGAGGTTGAGCACCTGCAACCCGAACGGGCCCAGCACGGTGTACCTGCCCTTGGTGGCGGCGAGCAATCGGCGGTCCAGTGGCACGACCGCGCGAATGCACCGAGAACCCAACGGCGTCGCGGCGAACGCGTCGACCAGTCCGCGTAACGGATTCGACTCCGAACCCCATCGCGCATCCGGAAACCCTGCCTCGCTCACGTCACGCTCCGTTCAGTAGGCCGGCAGTCCGGGGCGGTCTTCATCGGCAACCCCGATCCGGGCCGCGGCCGAGTCCCGGCCTCGTTGAACCGGGACGAACGCTGACGCGGCGGCGAGTCCCCGCACGGGCATGTTCACCGAGACGCTCTCGATATCCGAGGTCTTCACCCGGTAGGTCTCGTGCCAGATTCCGACGTCACCGGACTTGCCGATCTTTCGGTTGAACTGCCGCCACGGCTCGAGGTGAGGATCGTCGCCATTGCGGGCGAATCGCTCCAGATCGTCGAACGACCGCCAGTACTGCACCAGAACGATCTCGGGGAAAAACGATGCGCGGTAGGCGAGGAGGCCCTTTTCCGGCCGCGACGCAGGGTATTTCAGCATTTTGCCCATCGCGGTGAACACCGGCCACCACAAGCCGACTTTGAGGGGCTTGTTGATTCGCATCCCGATGATGAACACGACGACCTCGTCGCCGAGCAGGCTCACGTCGGCCGTATAGCGGCCCTTCATCACCTCAGCCATCGGACCCCCTCAGCAACCGGTACACCGACGATAGTCCCGGAGTCGGGCCATCGCCACGGTTGGGCGGTTCGTCGAGACCACCGGCAGAGTCGCTATGCCGACACCGCCTCGATGCGGGCGGGCACATGCTTATGCCACGGCGTACCGGCATAAGGGTCCCGCCAGTCCGATGACGTCAGTTCGTTGGCGGCCACCCCGGTGGTGCGGGCGACGCCGTCGGCCCCGGCGAAGTCCAGACCGAAACCGTTGGGCAGTGCGGCATGGCCCGGTTGCATCGCGTCGGTCACCTCGACGTGGGCCTCCGCGCTGCCGGCCGCCGTGGTGATGCGGGCCCGTCCGCCGTCGCTCAGCCCCAGCGCGGTGGCGTCGTCGGGACTGACCCGCAGCGCGCCGTGGGTGTCGCGTTTGCGCCACGACGGATCGCGGAAGATGTCGTTGGCGGTGTAGGCCCGCCGCTCACCGGCGGACAGCACGATCGGGAACTCCGCGGTGGTCCACCCCGGCCGGGAGCCGCTCAGGGCGCGGATGTCATCGACTATGTCCGGCATGGACAACGCGATCTTGCGGTCCTGGTGGCTGATCAGTGTCCAATCGTCGCTGTACTCGTGAACCGTGAACGTCACCCCGGAACGACCCGTCAGGATGGCGTCGAACAGGGCGTTGCCGTCGGAATGCCCGGCGCGCCGGACAGCCTCGGGATAGGTGAGGAACGCCCTCTGCGACAGGCCCCACAGCGCGGCCGCCCCGGCCAGTCCTTCGGGAAGCGTCGGCCCCAGCGTCTCGTAGAGCAGATAGGGCAGCACCTTGTTCAGAACCGGGTTGGCCGCGAGCGCGCCGAAGAACGCCGCGGTGTAGGCGTCGCGTCCCTGCGCCGCGGCGTCCCGCAGCGGGCGAAGGTCGTCGTCGCTGACGACGCCGAGCGCCCGCACCAGCCGCGCCCAGATCTCCGGCTCGGGCAGCGTTCCGGGCAGCGGCGCGAACAGCGGATGGCGCAGCTGAAAGGTGTTGTGCGGGAACTCCAGATTGAAGAACGTCGCCTCGGGCTTCTCGAACTGGCTGGCCGCGGGCAGCACGTAGTGCGCCAGCCGGGCGGTCTCTGTCATGGCGACGTCGATCACGACCAGCAGTTCCAGAGCTTCGAACGCGGCGCGGCAGGCCGCGGAGTCGGCGATCGAATGCGCGGGGTTGGAGCTTTCGACGATCATCGCCCGGAACCGGTCGGGGTGGTCGGTGAGGATCTCCTGCGGCACGGCGTTGGACGGCACCAGGCCGCCGACGATCGGAGCACCCGTCACCGGCGTCCGGCCAATGCCGACGCTGTGGTTGAACAGCGGTCCGAACGACGAATGCAGATGCTGGGAACCCTTTTTGGCGAAGTTGCCGGTGAGGATCCACAACAACTTGTCCAGATACGAGCACAGCGTGCTGTTGGGACCCTGCTGGACTCCGAGATCCTCGAACACCGACACACTCTGCGCGCTGGCGATCCGCCGGGCGGCCGCACGCAAGAGGTCCTCGTCGACCCCGCAGAGTAGCGCGTACTCGGCGACCGGCACGGCCTGCAACACGTCGCGGACCTCGTCGGCGCCGTGGGTGTGCTCAGCGAGAAACGCTTCATCGCAGAGGTTCTCCTGCACCAGGACCGCCGCGAGCGCGGCCAGACACCAGGCGTCCGTGCCCGGCCTGACCCGTAGGTGGAAGTCCGCCAGTTTGGCGGTGTCGGTGACGACGGGGTCGATCACGATCATCGACCGGGCCGGATCCTTGGCGATGTCGTTGAGCACTACCCGGGCCCGCGGGAAACTCTGCGACATCCACGGGTTCTTCCCGATGAACACCGACACCTCGGCATGCTCGAACTCGCCCCGGGTGTGTCCGCCGTAGAGGTGCGCGTCCACCCACGCCTCGCCGGTCTTCTCCTGCGCCAGTGCGTTGGACCGGTAGCGCGCGCCCAGTGGCTTCAGGAAGGCGCCGCTGTAGGCACCGCCGAGGTGGTTGCCCTGCCCGCCTCCGCCGTAGTAGAAGATCTTGTTCCCGCCATAGCTGTCGGCGATGCGGCGGAACCCGTCGGTAATCTCGGAAATGGCGGTGTCCCAATCGATTGCCTCGTACGTGCCATCCTCGCGTCGGCGCAGCGGGGAGGTCAGCCGGTTGGGGTTGTTCTGGTAGGCGTCGAGTCTCAGCGCCTTGTTGCAGGTGTAGCCCTGGGATGCGGGGTGGTCCTTGTCGCCACGGATCTTGGTGAGGTGCCCGCCTTCCTCTTTCGGGCTGGTCTGCACCACGATGCCGCAGTTGCACTCGCAGAGGATGCAGGCGGTGGGCGTCCAGTCGGTGGTCATGAGCGCTTCCTCTCAGTGGCAGCTTTAAGCAGTCGACGCAGTTGCCGATGCACCGCGTCCAGGGGTGCGATGTCCTGTTCGGCGCGGGCCAGTACCAGGGCGCCCTCCAGTGCGGCGATGACGAGATTGGCCAAGTCCGATGCCGTGGAGCGGGATACACCGTCAAAAGTCAGTCGCGCAGTGATCAGTTGTCGCCAGCGGTCGAATGCGGCGGCAGTGTGCGCGACGACGTCGGCGCTCGTCTCCGGATCGCCCGCCTCGACGGCGACGGCCAGCACCGGGCAGCCGGCCCGGAAGTCACTGGCGAGCAGACCGTCGCGGTAGAACGCCACCGCGGTGTCGAGCATCCGCACGCCGGAGTCGGCGTCGCAGATCGCGGCCGCGACATATTCGGCAGCGTAATCGACTGCTGCACAGAGCAACTCGTTTCGGCCGCCGGGGAAGTAGTGGTAGGCCGAACCGCGGGGGGCGCCGCTGTGCGCCAGCACGTCGCCCATCGCTGTCGGACGGGCCCCACGCTCCCGAATGAGGACCGCCGCGGAGGCGATCATGCGGTCCCGGTGCGCAACCATCTATGTATAGAACCATACATAGCACCGACGTCAAGACCTAGGATTCATGCGCTGCGAAATTCCCTGATTTGTCGTTCAGGTTGTGCCACACTTGGAAGGTTCACCGTTGTGCTAGACCTGCTGCTTCGGGGCCATCATGTTTTGGATCTATCTCGCCGTACTGCCAGCTCTGATCGCCGCCGCAGCGGTGTTCTTCGCCGCGGCCCGATTCCGCCGCGGCGCATTGCAAAGCCGACCTACCCACCCCGTCTTGGTTGCCCTTCTTGCCGGGGCGATTTGGCCCATTCTGCTAATTGGCCTGACGGAGTTCGCCATTGTCATGGCAATGCCCACCGCCCTGCACCCGCGGCGAATCCGCCGTTAGTCGGGCGTGGCAGCTGAGACGACGGCTTTAGCCCAGCGATAGTCGGCCTTGCCTGCCGGGGAGCGGACGATCTGATCGGTGCGCACGAACGCCTTCGGCACTTTGTAGTCGGCGATGTGCTTGCGGCAGGCGTCAGCGAGTTCGGTATCGGTGGCCGTCTTGCCCTGGGCGAACTGCACCACCGCCACCACCTCACTGCCCCAGCGCTCCGACGGCCGGCCGGTCACCACCACGTCGTAGATGGCCGGATGGCTGGCCACCGCACGCTCCACCTCCTCGGCGAAGATCTTCTCGCCGCCGGAGTTGATGGTCACCGAATCACGGCCCAGCAGTTCGATGCTGCCGTCGTCGAGCAGGCGCGCCTTGTCGCCCGGGATCGACCAGCGCACACCGTCGATGGTCGGGAAGGTGCGCGCGGTCTTCTCGGCGTCGCCCAGGTATCCCAGCGGGACGAACTCGCGACGGGCCAGCCAGCCGACGCCCTCACCGGGCTGCAGCGCGTGGGTGAAGTCGGCCGACACCACTGTCGTATCGGCCAGCGGGGTGAACGTCGCCGTCTTGAGGTCGGCGCCCTTGGTGGCGACGGTCGTCATCTGCGCCCCGGACTCCGAGGCGCCCACGGCGTCCATGATCAGCAGGTTCGGCAGCGCCGCCAGCAGCCGGTCGCGGATGGTCGGCGACAGCGTCGCACCGCCGTTGGTCAGGGCCATCAGCCCGGATAGGTCGTAGCCGCCCTTCTCGATCTCGTCGACCAGCGGGCGGGCCATCGCGTCGCCGACCACCGGGATGCCGAGCACGCGTTCCCGCTCAGCGAGCCGCAGCACCGAGGCGGCGTCAAGGCGCTTCGACGTCGTCGGGCAGAGCGATCCAGCCACCGGTGCCGATGGTGTTGAACACGCCCCACTGGGCGGCGCCGTGCATGAGCGGCGGGATCAGCAGCATGGACCGGAACCCGCCCTGGGTGCGGGCCTGCGCGGCGAGGTCGTCGTAGGAGTTCAGCGTCTGGCCGCCGGCCATGAACGGCCGGCCGCCCATCGCCGACATGAAGATGTCGTGCTGTCGCCACAACACACCCTTGGGCATGCCGGTGGTGCCGCCGGTGTATAGGACGTAGAGGTCGTCGCCGGTGGGCGTCGGCATGCCGGCGGCGGGTTCCGTTGTGCTGGTGATGGATTCGTAGTCCACCGCGTCGGGCAGCAGTTGGTTTCCGGAGTCGTCGGCGACCTGGATGAGCACTTCCAGTTCCGGCAGTCGGCCGCGGATCGACTGGACGTGCGGGGCGAACTCCGCCGCGTACACCAGCACCCGGGCCTTGGCGTCGGCGAGGAGGTAGAGGAGTTCCTCCTCGACGTAGCGGTAGTTGACGTTGAACGGGGCCACCCGGGCGCGGTAGCCGGCGACCATGGCCTCGAGGTATTCGTTGCCGTTGCGCAGGTACAAACCCATGTGGTCCTGGCCGGACTGGTGGCCCTGCAGTTGGTCGCGTTCGGTATGGCAGCCCAGTCCGCGGCTGACGAGGTAGTGGGCGATGCCGTCGATGCGGGCGTCCATCTGCGCGTAGGTCAGGCGCTTGTCCCGCCACACCAGAACCTGCTTGTCCGGAACCGTCTCGGCGACGGTGCGGAACACGGTGGACAGGTCAAAGGACGTAGCTGACATGGGCCTCACTCTATGCGCCGCGAACGCCGACTCGGCGTTGGCCAACGGCCCATCCCACGTCGGATTAATCGCGCGATTCAGCAGAGATCTAGATCTCCTGATTGGATCCCAATGATGAACCCGAACGGGACAACCGCCTTTCGCCCCATGCGGCCGGCGCCCGTGGCTCCGGGCACCTGCGTGGGCAGGATCGGGGCTCTTGCGGTCGCACTGGGTCTCGGAGCCGCGGTATCCACCGGCCTCGGAGTGGCCGTCGCCCATGCAGACGCAGGAAGCGCGAGCGCCTCGTCGTCGGAAACGGGGAATGCGCCGGCCTCGCGGACAGCCAAAGGACCAACCGCGTCCGTCGGTCCCGCGTCGGATGCGCCGGCGCGAGCCCAAGGCGTCCCAAGCCGCCGCACTTCCGCCGAACCCCGGCCGGCAGCTGCTGCGGGTGCGCCCCATTGGTCGGCTACCCCGCCGACCTCCCGCCCGACCGTCCCGACACCGGCCATCCCGATACCGGCCATCCCGATACCGGCCATCCCGACACCGGCCATCCCGACACCGCTACCGGCCGTCGCGACGTCGCCACCCGAGGTCCATCCGGCTGGGCGCAATTCCCCGGCGCTGAGTTCCCCGGCCGCAGTGCCGGTCTTGTTCGCTGCGCCAGCGGTCGTGTCCGCTGCGCCGACGGAGTTCCCCGTCGCACCTGCCGCGGCGGCTGCGCCGTCAGGCCCGTCCGCCGTGCCGCCGGTCAGTGTGATCCGCGCGCCGGCACCGGCCACCGCACTCCCCCAGGTGGCGAGCCGGCCGGCGGCCACCATCGCTGCTCCGGCGGTCACCATCGCTGCTCCGCGTACGGCCAGTCAATCCCTCACGGCTGCGGTCACGGCTGCGGCCACCGACGTCCTGGCCTCGCTGTCCGGCGCCATGTCGGGGAACGCGCCGACAGTGCCGGCTGATACCTCGCTGGCGCTGATGGTGGCAGGCGCCCGCCGCCCCCTGAGGCCCGCGGCCGCAGCGACTGCCACCGTCGCCGCAACCGCGTCGCCGACGACCACGGTCGAGGCCGAGAAGATGACCCTCTCGGGCGCCGGGCGTGCCGTGGCCGACCGCACGGCCTCGGCCGGGTATGCGGCTGTGCTCAGCGGCCCCGGATCAGCCTCGGCGAAGGTGAACCTTCCCGCCTCGACCCAGCTGACGATCCGGGCCAGAGCCGGTTCGATCTCGCCCAACATGACCGTGGCGATCGACGGAGTCCCGGTGACCACCCTGCTGATCAACTCGACGTCGTACTCGAACTACACGTTCGCCGGCGCGATCGCCGCGGGCACGCACGTGATCAGCGTCTCGACGACCACCGCCACCACCCGCAACACGCTCTACCTCGACACTGTGGCGACCGCGACGGGCCCGATCGTCGACGAATTCCTCGGTGCCTCCGGTGCGGCGCCCAGCAGCGCGATCTGGACCGCACGAGCGGGCACCGGTTTCGATTCCGGTATCCAGACCTACGCCACCGGCAACGCAGTCCTCGACGGCCAGGGCCACCTGGTCCTCCGGGCGAGCAGAGCCACGAACGGTGGTTACACCTCGGGTGAGGTATGGACGAAGAACAACGTGAGCTTCGGCTACGGCACTATCACCGCCCGGATCAAAATGCCCGCGGGACAGGGTCTGTGGCCGTCGTTCTTCCTCCTCGGCGCCAACTCCGACACCGTCGGCTGGCCCCAGTCGGGAGAAATCGATGTCGTGGAACTGCCCAGCACAACCACCAAGGTCTACTCCACGCTGCACGGACCCATCACCGGTAGCACCGGGACCCAGCAAGCCCAGCTCAACGCCACCATGCCCGACCTGTCAACCGGCTACCACAACTACTGGGTCAACCACCTGCCCAACCAGATCACCTTCGGCGTCGACAAGATCACGCTGGGCACACTCACCCCGGCGTCACTAGCTCCCGGATCGCAGTGGGTCTACAACCAGCCCATGTATGCCGTCATGAGCCTGGCCGCCGGCGGCCCCTGGGCAGGCACACCCAACAGCTCCACCCCGTTTCCCGCCCAGATGATCGTCGACTCGGTGCGGTGGGATCCCCCCGCCTGAGGATATGGGGTCCGGCACTGTGCCGCTGATAACGTCGGCGTCGACGGAGGGCCATGAAGGGCATCATCTTTAACCTGCTGGAAGAGGCGGTCGTCGACGCCCGCGGAGACCGGACGTGGGACGATCTGCTCGACGCGGCGCGACTGGACGGGGTGTACACCTCACTGGGCAATTACCCGGACGCGGACCTGACGACGCTGGTATGCGCCGCCGCGACGGCGTTGTCCCTGTCCGACGACGAGGTTCTTCGCTGGTTCGGACAACAGGCGATACGCGGCATGGCCCAGCGCTGGCCCGAATTCTTCGCCCCGCATCACCGGGCAATACCGTTCCTGCGCACCCTGAACAGCGTGATCCATCCTGAGGTGCGCAAGCTCTACGCCGGGGCGTACTGCCCCCATTTCGACTTCACCTCGCCGGCCGACGAATCGTTGCTGATCGGCTATCGCTCTACCCGCAGGCTCTGCGGGTTGGCCCACGGGTTCATCCTCGGCGTCGGTGACCATTACGGCGAGGTGGTGAGCGTGCGGCACCTGGAGTGCATGCACGACGGGGCGCAGCGCTGTCTGATCAGCGTCACGGCCGAATGAGGAACGAGAGGGCCATCGACGCCGATCCCGCGGGTGATTCGCAGGAGTCGATCGAGGCGCTCAGACACGAGAACACGCTTCTGCGTCGCCGACTGGACCGCGAACGTCGAATCCGCCACCAGGCCGAGGACATCGCCGAGCAGGGACTACGCGACCTCTACCAGCGACAGCAAGAGCTCGAATTCCTCTCCGCCATCACCGTCATGGCCAACGAGGCCGGTTCGGTAGGCGAAGCACTGGCGCCGGTGCTGGAGTTCATGTGTCGCTTCACCGGGTGGCCGGCCGCGCACGCCCACCTCCTCGGCGGCGACGGCGACGCGCGAGCCATGCGGGCGTCGAACATCTGGTACGTCGACCCGGCCCTCGACCTCGCGGAATTGCGCACCGAGACGGCCGTCCTTCCCTTCGCGAAAGGCGACGGATTACCGGGCCAGGTCTGGGAATCGGGCGAAGCCGTCTGGCTCGACGATCTCACGACTTGCGCCAACTTTCCTCGCCGGGAGGCCGCTCTGCGCTCGGGGATACGCGCCGCGTTCAGCGCCCCGCTGCTGACCGGATCCGAGGTGGCGGGAACCCTGGAGTTCTTCGGGACCAACCCGATGCCGCGCGACCCTGATCTGCTGGGCCTGGTGGCCAAAGCGGGCACGCAGCTTGGCCGGGTGATCGAGCGAGCGAACGCCGCGGCCGGGCTGGCCCACGCGCTGGCCGACAGCCAGCGGGTCAGCGCACTGATGCGCGTCAAGACCGATGCGATGATGGATCCCCAAGCCATGATCGCCCCGGTCCGGGATTCCCACGGGCGCATCGTCGACTTCCGTTGCCTCGACGCCAACCTGGCCGCAGCTCAGGACCGCGGTATGACGCGAGAGGAGTTGCTCGGTCGCCGGCAACGGGAGGTATTCCCCGACGCCGCACACTCCGTACTCATCGCCCATCTCGAGCGCTGCATCGACGAGGGGCAACCGGTCATCCTCGACGAAACCCCGTACGGACGCGACCTCCCCAGCGGCACAAGGTATTACGACGTCCGGGCCGTTCGGGTCGGGTCGGACACCATCAACGTCACCTGGAGAGATGTCACCGATCGTTGCGCGCTGACCCGCAAGCTGTCGCGGGCCCTGCAGGACAGTGAGCGGGCCAACGTGCTGCTGCGCGCCAATACCGATGCCCTCTCGGATCCCCAGGTGCTGTTCGAGGGCGTGCGGGACTCAAGCGGGCGCATCGTCGACTTGGTCTACCGCGACGTCAACGTGGCGACCTGCCAGTACCTCGGGGTGAGCCGGACCGAGTTGCTCGGCCACAGCTGTCTGGAAACCCTGCCCAACATCGAGGGCTCCGGACTGCTCGCGCACTACATACTGTGCGCGGAGACCGGGCAGGCTGTGGTTCTCGACGAATTCCCCTATTACAACGAGCTTCTCGACGATAAGCGGTACTACGACATCCGGGCCGCGTTCGCCGGATACGACTCCATCAGCCTCACCTGGCGCGATGTCACCGACCGTGTCAGGACAGCCCAACGCATCGCGGCCTCCGAGGAACATTTCCGGCTGCTCGCCGAGAATGCCGGTGACGTCGTCATGCACGTCCGTGACGACAGGATCGTCTGGATATCGCCGTCGGTGGAGAAGGTCCTGAACGCACCCCCGCAGTACTGGCTGGGCCGGCGAACGGCCGAGATGATCCCCCCCGAGGACCGCGGTATCCACCCCGACCGGGTCCAGAAGATTCGCGAAGGCCCCTACATCGGCCAGGCCCGGGTCATCGACGTGGACGGCACCCCCCATTGGGTCCACGTATACGCCAAACCCTTCTACGACGCGCACGGCCGTCGTGATGGCGCGGTGTCGGCGTTCCGGGTCATCGATGACGAGGTGGCGGCGCGGCAGGAAACCACCCGGGCGCTGCTGCGCCACGCCAGGGCCGACGAACGCTACCGCAAGTTGATGAACAACTCGGCTGTGGGCATGTCCCTTCTGGACCCGACCAGCGGCCGCTACGAGGTGGTCAACCAGGCCCTGTGCGACTTCTTCGGCTATGACGCCGAGGCCATGCTGGGCAAGACCTGGCAGGAGTTGACCGCCGCCGCCTACCTTGAGCCGGACCTGGAGAAAATCGACGACCTACTGGCCGGCCGCCTGGACTCCTACCGTGTCACCGAGCAATACATCCACGCCGACGGCCACCTGATCTGGGGTGACCTGACCATGAGTTGCATCCGCACCCCGGCGGGCCAGGTGGAGAACCTGATCGCCCAGATCATCGATGTCACCGGGCAGATGGAAGCGCGAAGCCGGATCGCTCAGCGCGAGGACCAGAACCGTGTTCTCGCCCAACGTCTGCAGGCCCAGACCGACCGCCTGATGTCCGAAATCAGAAGTGCTGCAAGATATGTGGCATCAATCCTGCCCGGCGAACTGGACGGCCCCGTTAAGGTCTCCTCCCGCTATCTGCCATCGCGCGAGCTTTCCGGTGACTGCTTCGACTACTCCTGGATCGACGACGACCACCTGATCTTCTACCTGATCGACGTCTCCGGCCACGGCATCGAACCCTCGCTGGTCTCCATTTCGGTGCACAACCTGCTGCGGTCCAAATCCCTGCCCGCCAGCACCCTGCTGAAACCCGATCGGGTGCTGGCCGAACTGAACGAACTGTTCGACATGGACCGTCACGGCGGAAACTACTTCACCCTGTGGTACGGCGTCTACCAGGCGTCCAGTCGCACCCTGCGCTATTCCAGCGCGGGTCACCCCCCGGCGCTGGCCTTCACCGCCGGCCAGAACACCGTGACGATGACCCGGCTTGCCACCCCGGCCCTGCCGGTGGGCATGTTCGATGACACCGAATTTCCCTGCGCAACCTACTCCGTGCCGCCAGGCAGCCAGATCCTGCTTTACAGCGACGGGGTTTTCGAGCTTCCCCTGGCCGTCGGCAACAGGTGGTCGCTGGCTGATTTCACCGCGTTGTGCACCGCACTGGCAGCTTCACCGGACTGGTCACTGGACGCACTCATCAGCGAGCTGCGGACCCGCACCGCAGGCGGACTGTTCGACGATGACTGCTCACTCGTGCGCCTGACGTTCCCCTGACACCTACACAACACCTACCCGCTTCACAACACCTACCCGCTTCACAACACCGACCGCTTCATAACACCGACCGCCGAGGAGCACCTGAATGAGCAAGGCCCGCATCGACTTCCCGTCCCGCATCGGTGTCTGGTGGGCCAGCGACACCTGGCCGATGCCCGCCGCACAGGAGGTGGCCCAGGAGATCGAAGCCCTCGGCTACGGGTCGCTCTGGCTGCCGGAGGTGGGGTTGAAGGACTGTCTGGTGGAATCGGCGGCGTTCCTCGCGGCCACCGACCGGCTGGTGGTCGGCACCGGCATCGCCAACATCCACGCCCGCGTCGCCGGAACCATGGAAGGCGGCGGCCGCACCCTGACCGCCCTGCATCCCGGGCGTTTCGTTCTGGGCCTCGGTGTCAGTCACGGGCCGCTGGTCACGAACATGCTCGGCGGCAGCTACCAGAAGCCGTTGTCCACCATGCGCGACTACCTCGACCGGATGGCCGCACTGCCCGAGGCCATCGAGCCCGGCGCCGGCCGGCCCACCCGCCTGCTTGCGGCGTTGGGCCCCAAAATGATTGAGCTGTCCGGCACGCACGCCGACGGCGCGCACCCCTATCTGGTCAATCCCGGCCAGACGGCGGTCACCCGCGAGATCCTCGGGCCGGACAAGTGGGTGGTCTCCGAGCAGGCGGTGGTGGTCGGTGAGGATGCCGCCGAACAGATGCGCCGCGCACACCTGCATCTGCAGATCTATTCGGGTTTGCCGAACTACCGCAATTCCTGGATCCGGCAGGGGTTCGACGAATCCGACTTCGTGCCAGGCGGTTCAGACCGGTTGGCCCGCGGCATCGTCGGGATGGGCTCGGTCGAGCAGGCTGCCGCGACGGTCACCGCCCACCTCGATGCGGGTGCCGACCACGTGGTGGTGCAAGTCCTCGGCGACGGCAACCCGGCGTGGGATCCGCGGCCGGCGCTGCGGGAGTTGGCCGAGGTACTGAAGCCCGCTATCGCGTGAACGCTACCGCTTGAACCAGGCGCGCAGGGTGCTCACTTCGCGGGTGTAGGACTCGTACAATTCGTCGTGGAACAGCGTCGCGCCGTTGAGTTTGTCGCCCGCCCACATCGCCCGGATACGCACGGTGCCGCGCAGGAAGACGTCGTTGCGGTCCAGGCTCACCCGGCGCTGCCAGCCCTGCTCCTCGGCGGTTTCGGCCACGGTCTTGCGCTCGTCGGTCGCAGTCGTCATAGGAGGCAGGGTACTCGTTTGAGACGCCTAACCCGCAGTCCGGGACTGGCGCACCAGTTCTACGGTGGCGGAACGCAATTCGTCGACGGACTCCAGCCGGCGGCCGAACCCGACGCGGGTGTAGGAACTGCCGCGCGGGCAGTCGACCTTCAGGTCGAGGCCGTAGCGGTCGATCCCCGTGCAGACCGCGGCGTCGGCGTCGGGATAGCCACCCAGCACCCGCGCCATCTCGGCCAGCGCACCGGAGTGATCGGCGTTGAGGTGCTCGATCGCGCCGGCCGCGTCCGGACCGAGCGGATCGGCCGTCGCCGCCGCGTAGTCGTCGGCCCGGGCGGAATCCATCCGTCCGTAGCCGCCGACCCAGCGGACTCGCTGCACCCGCAGGACCCAGACCGTGAAGTCGCTGTAATCGATGTAGTACTTCGCCGCCGGGACGGCCGCGACGTGCGCGGCGCGGGCGGCCTCCAACTCGGCACCGTCCGGCCGCTCCACCACACCGGCGAGCGTGATCCGCGGGCTGGCCAGCGGATCGGCCTCGCCGTGCGGGGCCACCACCGCCAGGCTGGCCCGGGGGTCGGCCGCCAGATTGCGGCCATGCTCGGCCAGGTGCGACACGCACAGGACGGGTGCCCCGCCGAGAAGCCCGTAGGTGATGAACGACGCCCACGGATCCCCGGTCGAGGTCAGGCTGGCCAGGGTGCCGGTGTTGGTGGACGCGGCGATGGTGCGCGCCTCCTCGGCAGCCGACGGCCGCGTCGGATCGACGACAGCGGCCAGCGGGGGCGGCATGGACGGCGCGTCACCGGGATCGCCGTGGTCACGGGAGGCCATGCAAAGGACGATACCGGGGCGTCTGTGGGTGGCTACTTCAACAGCAGCGTGCCCATCAGCACACCCACCGCCAGGGTCACGATCGTCACCGGTATGCCGAAGCGCACGAACGTCTTCGTCGAGTAGCCGCCCGGACCCATCACCATCAGGTTGGTCTGATGGGCGATCGGGTTCAGGAACGTCAGCGAGATGCAGGTGCCGATCAGGATCAGCAGGATGGCCGGGTTGAGGCCGGCGTCGTTGGCGACGGTCACCGCGACCGGCGTCAGGATCGCCGCAGCCGCGGCGTTGGTCACCACGTTGGTCACCACCGTCGTGACCACTGCGAAAACCAGGGCTATCAGGACGGCCTCGCCGCCGGAGAGCCGGGTGATCCAGGTCGCGATGATGGCGCCCAGACCGCTTTTCATCACAATCGTGCCCAGACCGATCGACCCGGCGATGATCGCCAGGATGTTCCAGTTCAGCGCGCGCGCTGCGGACCGGGGCGTCAGCACCTTGGTGACAACCATCAGCGTCGCCCCTGCCGTTGCGATCAGTTCCACCGGGGCCAGACCGAACGAACTGCTGACGATGACGCCGAGCAGGATGAGCAGAGCCGCTGTCGTCTTGCCGGTCTGCGGGGCCTTGCCCGCGACCTTCTGCCACAGGCCGACCAGCGGGTGACCGGTGAGCACATCGGCGGAGGGGGCGGTCACCAGACACATCTCCCCGGGCCTCGCCGCTGCCTTGTTCAGGGGCTTGGTGGTCTGGGCGGCCACCACCATGATCTCTTCGTCCTCGTCGAGTTCCTGCAACGCCGTCGACTCGTCGGAGGACACCGACACCAGGTAGAGGTTCTGGCGGGCCAGGCCGAACCGCGGGCTGCCCCACAGCATCCGCACCCCGTCCTCGGTGGCGCGGTAGATCAGGACGTCGCCCGCCTCCAAAGGGGTGTCGGTGGAGACCTTTTCGCCCGGGCGCCGCACCTTCTCCAGTTGGAACTCCGGGGTGCGGTCGACGCCCAACTCGGCGGCGGTGCGGCCGATGCTGTTGGCGATGTCGGACAGCGGGATCTCGGCCCGCCAGGTCAGTTCGTTGGCCTCGACCTTGGGCGGTTCGCGCACCAGCAGGGGTGCGGTCAGCACCAGCACCGCCCACCCGGCCAGCGCCACCGGCACGGCCACCGGGACGAAGGAGAACATCGAGAGGTTCACGCCGAGCGGTCTGGCGATGCCGGCGATGAGCAGGTTGGAACTGGTGCCGATCAACGTCGCCGAGCCGGCCAGGGTGGTGGCGTGGGCGATGGGCAGCAGCACACCGCGGCGTGGAATTCCGGACTGCTGTTCGAGTTCTTTGGTGGCCGGAATGAGCATCGCCATGATCGGCGTGGTGTTGATCAGGGCGGACAGCACACCGACCGGTGGGATCAGCCGGACCAGCGTGCCCCGGACCGAGTCCACCCCGGATAACAGCCGGTAGGTCACCCGCGACACGACACCGGTGTAGAACACGCCCTTGGCGATGACGAGCATCGCCGCGATGGTGATCACGCCGCCGTTGCTGAGCCCGGCGAACAGCTCCGCCGGTGTGGCGATGCCGATGAAGCCCGCCACCAGCAGCGCGCAGATCAGCGCTAGCACGGCCGGCGCGCGGCCGCTGACGATGACGGCCAGCGTGACGACCACGATGACGGCGGCGATGACGGGCATGGCGGTCATTATCGCCGTTGACCCCGGGTGAACCGGTGGTCAACCCGGAACCCGTATCTGCTCACCCCTGGACCGGCCGGTTGACGGCGGCGGTACCTTGTCGTGCATGAGTCAGGACACGAACTTCGCCGAGCAGGAACACGCCCGTCTGGAAGCCGAGCTGGCAGACCTTCGCAAGCGCCGCGATCAGTTGCGCGCGGACCTGGTCGGCGACGCCGATACCGTCGGCGACCGCGGGGACGCCGCCGAGGCTCTGCAGCGCGCCGAGGACCTCGGTGGGGTGGAGGAGCAGATCAGCCGGCTGGCGTATCTGCTGGCCGGCGGCAACGCCACCATCGAAGGCCAGCTGCCCAACGGCACCGAGGTCAAGCTGCGCTGGCCCGACGGCGAAGAGGTGGCCATGCGAGTGGTCAACTACATCGAGGAGACGCCGGCCGGCGCCGAGGACACCACGTTGACCGCCGACAGCCCGCTGGGCCTGGCGCTGTATGGCCGCAAGGCCGGCGAGACCGTCACCTACCGCACGCCCCGCGGCGAACTCCAGGTCGATCTGCTGGCTATCGAGTACCCCTGATGCGGGCGGTCAGGGTCACCTCGCTGGGTGGCCCGCAGTCCGTCGAACTGATCGACATAGAAGAACCGGCGGAATCGGCCGATGCCGTCGTGGTCGACGTGCACGCCGCCGGGGTGGCCTTCCCGGACGCCCTGCTGACCCGCGGGCTCTACCAGTACCGCCCGGAGTTGCCGTTCACTCTCGGTGCCGAATTGGCCGGTGTGGTGCGCTCGGCGCCGGAGGGCGCCCACGTCCGTGCCGGTGACCGGGTGGCCGGCCTGACGATGATCGGCGGCGCGATGGCCGAGACCGCGGTGCTGCCCGCCGGGCAGGTGTTCCTGCTGCCCGACAACGTCAGCTTCGAGGCCGGCGCCGGCCTGTTATTCAACGACCTGACCGTCTACTTCGCCCTGCTGACCCGCGGCCGGCTGGCGCAGGGTGAGACGGTGCTGGTGCACGGCGCCGCCGGTGGCATCGGCACCTCGACGCTGCGGCTGGCTCCGGCGCTCGGCGCGAGCCGCGCGATCGCGGTGGCCAGCACCGAGGACAAGGCCGAGGTGGCCCGCGCCGCCGGAGCCACCGACGTCGTCCTCGCCGACGGATTCAAGGACGCCGTCGCCGAGATCACCGGTGGCAGGGGCGTCGACATCGTGATGGACCCGGTCGGCGGCGACCGGTTCACCGATTCGCTGCGTTCGCTGGCTCCCGCCGGGCGGTTGCTGGTGGTCGGCTTCACCGGTGGCGAGATCCCGACCGTCAAGGTGAACCGCTTGCTGCTCAACAACATTGACGTCGTGGGCGTGGGCTGGGGTGCCTGGACCATGCGGCACCCCGGCGCGCTGCGCGAGCAGTGGGACGGTCTCGCTGAACTGTTGCGCTCCGGCCGGCTGGCGCCGCCGCAACCCGAGGTCTACCCGCTTGAGGAGGCTGCGGCGGCGGTGGCATCGCTGGAGAATCGCTCGGCTCGTGGCAAGGTCGTGCTTAAGGTGCGTTGATGGACGTCAGCAGCGCCCAGGGCTCGCCCGGTGAGGTCGGCGGGACCGTCCAGCACCCGTCGGCCGGCGACTTCGGGCACGCCCACGCCTTACCCGCGGACCGGACCTGGTTCAAGCGCGCCGTGTTCTACGAAGTTCTGGTGCGCGCGTTCTGCGACTCCAACGCCGATGGCGCCGGGGATCTGCGCGGCCTGCTCGACCGGTTGGACTACCTGCAGTGGCTCGGGGTGGACTGCCTCTGGCTGCCGCCGTTCTACGACTCGCCGCTGCGCGACGGCGGCTACGACATCCGTGACTTCTACAAGGTGTTGCCCGAGTTCGGCACCGTCGACGACTTCGTGGCCCTGCTCGACGCCGCACACCGCCGCGGTATCCGGGTCGTCACCGACCTGGTGATGAACCACACCTCCGACACTCACCCCTGGTTTCAGGAGTCCCGACGCGACCCCGACGGCCCCTACGGCGACTTCTACGTCTGGAGCGACACCTCCGATCGGTACAGCGACGCGCGGATCATCTTCATCGACACCGAGGAGTCCAACTGGACCTTCGACCCGGTGCGAAAGCAGTTTTACTGGCACCGGTTCTTCTCCCATCAGCCGGACCTGAACTACGACAACCCCGCCGTGCAGGAAGCCATGATCGACGTGCTGCGGTTCTGGCTGGACCTCGGAATCGACGGCTTCCGGTTGGACGCGGTGCCCTACCTGTTCGAGCGGGAGGGCACCAACTGCGAGAACCTCCCCGAGACGCACGCGTTCCTGAAGCGCTGCCGCAAAGTCGTCGACGACGAGTACCCGGGCCGGGTGCTGCTGGCCGAGGCCAACCAGTGGCCCGCCGACGTGGTGGCCTACTTCGGCGATCCCGCCACCGGCGGCGACGAATGCCACATGGCGTTCCACTTCCCTTTGATGCCAAGAATTTTCATGGCCGTCCGCCGGGAGTCGCGATTTCCGATCTCGGAGATCCTGGCGCACACTCCGCAGATCCCGGAGCTGGCCCAGTGGGGCATCGTCCTACGCAATCACGACGAGTTGACACTCGAGATGGTCACCGACGAAGAGCGCGACTACATGTACGCCGAGTACGCCAAGGACCCGCGGATGAAGGCCAACGTCGGCATCCGCCGGCGGCTGGCGCCGCTGTTGGAGAACGACCGCAACCAGATCGCACTGTTCACCGCGCTGCTGCTGTCGCTACCGGGATCGCCGGTGATCTACTACGGCGACGAGATCGGCATGGGCGACATCATCTGGCTCGGCGACCGCGACGGCGTGCGCACCCCGATGCAGTGGACGCCGGACCGCAACGCCGGATTCTCCACCGCCAATCCGGGCCGATTGTATCTGCCGCCGAACCTCGACCCGATCTACGGCTACCCCTCGGTGAATGTCGAAGCGCAGCGGGACTCTTCGACGTCATTGCTGAACTGGACGCGCACCATGCTGGCCGTCCGCCGCCGTCACGAAGCCTTCGCCACCGGCAGTTTCCGGGAGCTCGGCGGGTCCAACCCGTCGGTGCTCGCCTATCTGCGGGAGGCGCAGACTCCGAACGGGGCCGAGGTGATGCTGTGCGTCAACAACCTGTCCCGGTTCCCACAGCCGATCGAACTGCAACTGCAGAACTGGAACGGCTGGACGCCGGTGGAACTGACCGGCCATGTGCCCTTTCCGCGGATCGGTCAGCTGCCCTACCTGCTCACGCTGCCGGGTCACGGGTTCTACTGGTTCCAGTTGGCGGAGGCGAACTCGTGATGCCGACCATGACGGAGGAGGCGAACTCGTGATGCCGACCATGACGGAGGAGGCGAACCCGTGATGCCGACCATGACGGAGGAAAGGCCATGAGCGCGATCGCCGAACTGCCCTGGAGTCAATGGCTGCCACAGCAGCGCTGGTACGCCGGGCGCGACCGAACGATGACGTCCGCCCACCTGCACACCGCGGCTCCGCTGCGCGACGGCCTCGAAGTGGCATTGGTCGACGTGTCCTACACCGACGGATCCGCCGAGCGCTATCAGGTTGTAGTGCAGTGGGATTCGGCACCGCTGGCGGAATACGGGCAGGTGGCGACGATCGGGACGGTGGACGAGCACACTGGCTACGACGCTCTCTACCAGGCTGATTCGGCCCGCCTGCTGCTCTCCCTCATCGAGTCCGACGCGACGATCGGTGACGTCCGTTTCGCCAAGGAGCCCGGTGCGGTCCTACCGGTCGACGCGGCGGCCCGGGTGACCGAAGCCGAGCAGAGCAACACCAGTGTGGTGTTCGAGGAGAAGGCGATCCTCAAGCTGTTCCGCCGGGTGGCCCGCGGCATCAACCCCGACATCGAGTTGAATCGCGTTCTGGCCCAGGTGGATAACCCGCATGTGGCCCGTTTGCTGGGAACCATCGACACTGTCGACGACGGCGAACCTTGCCCGCTGGGCATGGTGACGGCCTACGCCGCCAATTCCGCCCAGGGCTGGGATATGGCCACGGCGAGCACCCGGGATCTCTACGCCGAGGGTGACCTGTACGCCTACGAGGTCGGCGGTGACTTCGCCGGTGAATCGTTCCGGCTCGGGGCGGCGGTGGCCTCGGTGCACGCCGATCTGGCTCGCGCCCTGGGCACTTCGACGGGCGCGCTGCCGGTCGACACCATGCGCGAGCGGCTGGCCGTCGCCGCCTCGGGCGTCCCGGAGTTGGCCGACTACCGGCCCGCGATCGAGCAGCGCTACGCGACACTTGCCGGTGAAACCGTTGCGGTACAACGCATCCACGGCGATCTGCACCTCGGTCAGGTCCTGCGGACCCCGGAAGCCTGGCTGCTGATCGACTTCGAAGGCGAACCGGGACAGCCGATTTCCCAACGCCGCCAGCCGGATTCGCCGCTTCGCGATGTCGCCGGCATGCTGCGCTCGTTCGCCTACGCGGCCTACTATCCGCTCGACGGGCACGCCGACCGTCAGCGGGAGGCCCGGGCGCGGGAGTGGGTGGACCGTAACAGCGCGGCGTTCTGCGACGGCTACGCCTCGGTGTCCGGCGTCGACCCGCGTGTGCACGCCGGCGTGCTGGCCGCCTACGAACTGGACAAAGCCGTCTACGAAGCCGGTTACGAAGCGCGGCACCGGCCGGGCTGGCTGCACATTCCGCTGAGGTCCATTGCCCGGCTAGCCGGGTGAGGTCCATTGCCCGGCTCGCCGGGTGAGGTTGAATGCCGCTGCCCGCGAACGTCCTTGGCGCTACAGACCGAGATTCCTGAATTTTCAAATATAATTCGGGAATGTCAAATATGCCGTACGGACCGTTGCCGACCTCTGTACCGCCGTGGGCGCAACCGGGTGTGGCCGCTCCCCGGGGGTCGTCCCGGCTCGCCGCAGCGGTCGCCGTACTGGCAGTCGTTTCGCTACTGGCCCTCGGTGTCGCCGCCGCCGCGTGGTTCCGTGCCGCGCCGAAATCGGCCGCGCAGACTTTCAGCGAGCAGGAACAGACCACCGCACTGCAGGCGGTGTGCACGGCGCAGGGTGCTGTTAAGCAGGCGCTGACGGCGGCGACCCATCAACCTGAGGCCAAGGAGTCCGGGAACCAACTGCTGATCGCGATCAACATCCGACTCGCCGAATACGCCGGCGCGGACTACCTGTCGCAACAGATCGCGCAGAACCCCGCGGCTCCGAAGGCGGTGACCGATCCGGCTAACGGACTGGTGGCTGCGCTGCGCGGGTTGGCGATGGGTCAACTCGGCGATGCCCCGGCGGAGTCGCTGAAGTCCTTCACCGATCAGATCGGGAGCCTGACCGATGAGGTCACGAAGGCCTGCGCAGGGCATACCTGACCGGACCTACACTCGCTCCCATGAGGGCTGACGCACGCCGCGGCATCCGGATGGTGGGCGCGCTGCTCGTGGTCGGGTCGTTCGGTACGCCCGGGTGCGCCGGCGCTGCCGAGAACCTCCCGTCGTACTCCCGTGTGGTGGTCGTCGTCGAGGAGAACCACACCGCGTCGTCGGTCCTGGGCAATTCCGACGCACCGTTCATCAACTCTCTGGTGTCCGGCGGCGCGCTGATGACCCGCTCCTACGCCGTCGCGCATCCCAGTCAGCCCAACTATCTGGCACTGTTCGCCGGCGACACCTTCGGGGTGGATTCCAACGCCTGCCCGCTCAACCTCGGTGACGCGCCGAACCTGGCATCCGAACTCATCGCGGCCGGGCACAGCTTCGGGGGCTTCGCCGAGGGGTTGCCGGCCGAGGGGTCGCCGGTGTGCACCGCGGGCGGGTACGCCCGCAAGCATGCGCCGTGGGTGAACTTCACCAATGTGCCGGCGAGTGCGTCAAAACCCATGGGCGCTTTCACCGGTGACGGTTCGCTGCCCACCGTCTCCTTCGTCGTCCCGAATCTCGACGACGACATGCACGACGGCAGCATCGCCGCGGGGGATAGCTGGCTGGCCGCACACCTGTCGGGCTACGCCAACTGGGCCAAGGCCAACAACAGCCTGCTGATCGTGACGTGGGACGAAGACGACGACAAGGCGGACAACCACATCGCGACCGTCGTCTACGGCGCCGGGGTCCGGCCGGGCAGCTACGACGCCCCGATCAACCACTATTCGGTGCTGTCCACGATCCAGGAGATCTTCGGCCTGCCCAAGACCGGGCAGGCCGCCGCCACGCCGCCGATCACCGGGATCTGGGCCGGCTGACGGACGGCTACGCAAACGCTACGCTCGTAGCATGACTGAGGTTGCCTCCCGTGAACTGCGCAATGACACCGCCGGGATCCTGCGGCGCGCCCAGGCTGGAGAGGACATCACGGTGACCGTCAACGGGAAGCCCGTCGCACGGCTGACCACGCTGCAACCCTCCCGGCGCAGGTGGTTGAGCCGTCAGGAGTTGAGCCACCGACTGCAGCGGGCGCAGGCAGATCCCGGCCTCCGCGGCGACCTCGCCGCGCTTGCGGGCGACACCACCGACGATCTCGGCCCGCTCCGATGACCTCGGCGGGCGTTCTCGACACGTCGGTGTTCATCGCTCAGGAGAGCGGGCGACCGCTCGATGTGTCACTTCTTCCCGACCAAGTCGCGACGACGGTGGTCACATTGGCCGAACTCAATCTCGGTGTGCTGGCGGCAATTTCGGGCGACGTCCGTGCTCAGCGGTTGGCCACGCTCGACGCGATCGCCGATATTGCGGCGCTTCCGGTCGACGAAGATGCGGCGCGCATGTGGGCCCGTCTGCGCATTCACCTGGCCGAGACCGGCCGGCGTGTCCGCATCAATGACTTGTGGATCGCCGCGGTCGCAGCCTCCCGCGGCCTGCCCGTCGTAACCCAGGACGGCGACTTCGATGCGCTCGACGGGGTGGCTGGACTGGACGTCATTCGCGTCTAGCCGGTCATCGAGTTCGGTGTCGGTGGCCCCGTCTACGGTGGTCCCACGATGGCCTTCCATATTCACCGCGCGGAACGCACCGAAGTCCTCGCGGACGGGCTGGGGGAACTGCTGGCCACGCCACCCGCCGACCCGTTCGCCGAGGATCTCGTCGTCGTACCCGCCCGCGGGGTGGAGCGGTGGCTGTCCCAGCAGCTCTCGCATCGACTCGGCTGCGGATCGGGCGCCGACGGCGTATGCGCCGGGGTGGCCTTCCGCTCACCGGCGTCGCTGATCGCGGAAATCACCGGCACCCGCGAGGACGATCCGTGGTCGCCGGAGGCCATCACCTGGCCGCTGCTGGAGGTGGTGGACGCCAGCCTGTCCGAGCCGTGGGCGCGCACGCTGGCCACCCATCTCGGCGAGTTCAGCGCCGGCGACGAGCAGAGGGAAGTGCGGCAGGGCCGCCGCTACGCGGTGGTGCGGCGGCTCGCCGGGCTGTTCGCGTCCTATGCGCGGCAGCGCCCGGACCTGCTGGCCGGCTGGCTGTCGGGCCGCACCGGCGGTCTCGACGACGACCTGGCCTGGCAGCCGCACCTGTGGCGCCGGCTGGTCGAGGTGATGGGGTTCGACCCCCCGCACGTCCGGCATGCCAAAACGGTTGAGCAGCTGCATGATTCGGGCGCCGATCAACTGCCGGAGCGGATCTCGCTGTTCGGCTACACCCGGCTGTCGGCCACCGACATCGAACTGATCGACGCGCTCGCGGCCCACCATGAGGTGCACCTGTGGCTGCCGCACCCCAGCGCCGGTCTGTGGCAGAGCCTCGCCGACGTGCACGGCGTGGTCGACCGCCGTGACGACCAGACCCACCGCCGCGTCGGACACCCCCTGCTGGCCACTCTCGGCCGGGATCTGCGCGAACTGCAGCGCAGCCTGCCCGCCGACCCGGCGACCGACGTGTTCCTGGCCGGCGCAGAGCACCCCGACACGCTGTTGGGCTGGCTGCAGTCCGACATCTCCGCCAATGAGGTTCGGCCGCAGGGGCGTTCACGTCGAACGGCGGACCGTTCGGTGCAGGTGCACAGCTGCCACAGCCCGGCCCGGCAGGTCGACGTGCTGCGTGAGGTGCTGCTCGGACTGCTCGCCGACGACGAGACGCTGGAGCCCCGCGACATCCTGGTGATGTGCCCGGACATCGAGACGTACGCGCCCCTGATCACCGCCGACTTCGGCCTCGGCGAGGTGGTTCCCGACGGGCATCCGGCCCATCAACTTCGCGTCCGGTTGGCCGACCGGTCGCTGGTCCAGACCAACCCGCTGCTCGCGGTGGCGTCGGAGTTGCTCACGCTGGCCGGAAGCCGGGTGACGGCTTCGGAAGTGCTCAATCTCGTCCAGAGTGAACCGGTGCGGGCCCGGTTCGGCTTCACCGATGACGACCTGGACGACATCACCTCCTGGGTGCGGGAGGCCAACATCCGGTGGGGGTTCGACAAGGAGCACCGGGAGCCCTATGGGTTGAGCTTCGTCCACCACACCTGGCGGTTCGGCATGAACCGCATCCTGGCCGGGGTGGCGCTTTCCGACGACTCGCAGGCCTGGATCGACGCCACCCTTCCGCTGGACGACGTGGGCAGCAACCGCGTCGAATTGGCCGGGCGGCTGGCCGAATTCGTCGACCGGCTGCAGCAGGTCGTGGGCGCGCTGACCGGAACCAGGCCGCTGCGTGACTGGCTGACCACGCTGGCCGAGGGCATCACGCTGCTCACCCGGGTCGCCGATGACGACGCCTGGCAGCTCAGCCAGTTGGAGCGGGAGTTCAACGACGTCATCGCCCGCGCCGGGTCGCGGGCCGACACGTTGCTTCGGCTCACCGACCTCCAGCAGTTGCTGCGCCGGCAGTTGGCGGGCCGGCCCACCCGGGCCAACTTCCGGACCGGCACCCTGACGGTCTGCACGATGGTGCCGATGCGGTCGGTGCCGCACCGGGTGGTGTGCCTGGTCGGACTGGACGACACCGTCTTCCCGCGGATCGGCGTTGTCGACGGCGACGATGCGCTGGCCCGCGAACCGCGCACCGGGGAGCGCGACGTCCGCTCCGAGGACCGCCAACTGCTGCTCGACGCGGTATGCGCGGCCACCGAGACGCTCGTCATCACCTACACCGGCGCCAACGAGTTCACCGGGCAGCCGCGCCCGCCGGCAGTGCCGCTCGCCGAACTGCTCGACGCGCTGGACGCCACCACCGAGGGCAAGGTCCACGAGGACATCGTGACGCGGCATCCGTTGCAACCCTTCGACATCCAAAATGTGGAGCCCGGTGGCGTCGTCAAGGACCTACCGGGACCGTTCACCTTCGACGCGACCGTGCTGCGGGCCGCCCGCGCTGCGGAGGGCGACCGCCAGGAGCCTCAGCGGTTCGCCGAGGGACCGCTGCTGCCGCAGCCCACCGGAGACGTGTCGCTGGCCGATCTGGCCGGCTTCTTCAAGGATCCGGTCAAGGGTTTCTTCCGAGCTCTGGATTACACCCTGCCCGCCGACGTCGAGGGTGTCGGGGATGCTATCCCCGTCGACATCAACGCACTCGAGCAGTGGACGGTCGGCGACCGCATACTCGCCGACATGCTGCGAGGCATGAGTCCCGAGCGGGCGCTCAATGCCGAATGGTGCCGCGGCACATTGCCTCCCGGCCAGATCGGCTGGCGTACCGCGCGCACGATCCGGGATCGGTCGGCGATGCTGGCGGAGGAGGCGGCGGCGCTGCGCACGCCGCCGGCCCGCGCTGTCGACGTCGACATCGATCTGGGTGCCGGCCGGCGTCTCACCGGGACGGTGTCGCCGGTCTACGGTGAGCGCCTGGTCTCGGTGACTTACTCGAAGCTCGACGGCAAGCACCTGCTGGCAGCCTGGATTCCGTTGCTGGCCTTGGCTGCTCACGATCCCGACCAGATGTGGACGGCGGTGTGCATCGGCCGTCGCCCCAGGGGTGAAGGAGCGCGGCGCGAGACCATCGGCTGCCCGGACGCCCCGGCGGTCGATCTGCTGCGGGATCTGGTGGCGATCTACGACGCCGGGCGCCGGGAACCGATTCCATTGCCGCTCAGGACGTCCTTCGCCTGGGCGGAGGCCCGCATCGGGGGCAGCGATCCGGTCTATGCGGCGACTTCCAAGTGGAAGTCCGGCGAGCAATTCCCCAATGAGGACAAGCACCCGCCGCACGCGCGGGTGTGGAAGTCCGGCGCTCCGCTGAAGGTCCTTCTCGACCCGGTGCGGCCTGGTGAAGAGCATCCCGGGGAGACCACTCGGCTCGGGGCCTATGCGGCTCGGCTGTGGCTGCCGTTGCTCCAATCTCTGAACGGGGGCAGGAGATGAATACCGCCGCGCAGGAGCCGGCACCCTTCGAGTTGCTGGGCGCGCTGCCGACGCCCGGATCCACCACCGTCCTGGAAGCCAGTGCCGGCACCGGTAAGACCTTCGCGCTGGCCGCTCTGGTGACCCGATACATCGCCGAAGGCGTTGCGCCACTGGGCGATATGTTGCTCATCACGTTCAGCCGCGCGGCCACCCAGGAGCTTCGCGACCGGGTGCGCCGGCAGATCGCCGACGCCTACCGCGCCTTCGACGACGCGAGTCTGTCCGGCGAGAACGAGGTGATCGACTACCTGCTGAAGGGCACGCCGGCGGAACTCGCCGCCCGCAAGGAGCGCCTCGGTGACGCGCTGGCCGGATTCGACGCCGCCACCATCGCGACGATCCACCAGTTCTGCAATCTGGTGCTCACCTCGCTGGGCGTGGCCGGGGACGCCGACGCCGGCGTCGAACTGGTGGAGAGCCTGGACGAACTGATCGTGGAGATCGTCGACGACCTGTACCTCGCCCGCTTCGGTAAAGAGCGCGACGAGCCCCCACTGCCGTACAAGCGGGCGCTGAAGATCGCCCGCGAAGTGGTGGCCAACCCGTCGACCGACCTGCGTCCGCGCGATCCCGAACCGGACGGCCACGCCGCGGCGTGCATCGGCTTCGCCGAGGCGGTGCGCAAAGAGATCGAGATCCGTAAACGCCGCCAGGGCATCCTGGGATATGACGACCTGCTGACCCGTCTGGCCGAAGCCCTGGACGCCGACGACTCCCCGGCCCGCGACCGGATGAGCAACCGATGGCCCATCGTCATGGTCGACGAGTTCCAGGACACCGATCCAGTGCAGTGGAAGGTCATCGACCTCGCCTTCAACCGAGCCGCAACGGGGGCCTCCACCCTGGTCCTCATCGGAGACCCGAAACAGGCGATCTATTCCTTCCGCGGCGGGGACATCCACACCTATCTCTCCGCCGCCGACACCGCGGGCCGCAAGCAGACCATGCGAACCAACTGGCGAAGCGACGCCGCCCTGGTCGACCGGCTTCAGGTGGTGCTGGGCGGTGTGGCGCTGGGCGATCCGCGGATCGTGGTGCGCGACGTCGCGGCCAAACATCCGGGCACTCGGCTGGCCGGTGCGCCGCACCCCGACCCCTTCCGGCTGCGGGTCGTCTCGCGTTCCACCTTCGGCAAGACCGGCGACAAGATGGTGGCCATCGACGATCTGCGCTCGCACATCGGCAAAGACCTGGCTGCCGACATCGCGGCGCTGCTCGCCAGCCCGGCCACCTTCGACGGAAAACCGGTGCAGGCCGGCGATATCGCAGTGATCGTCGAGAAGCGCAAGGATGCCCGGGTGTGCTTCGCCGCGCTGGCCGAGGCGGGCATCCCGGCGGTCTACACCGGCGACTCCGACGTCTCCGACTCTCCCGCGTGCGACGACTGGCTGGCATTGCTGGACGCATTCGATCAGCCGCACCGCTCCGGGGTGGTCCGCGCAGCCGCGGCCACCATGTTTTTCGGCTACAGCGCCGAAGACCTGGCCCGCGAGGGTGATTCGCTGACCGACAGCGTCGCCGAGACCATCCGGGAGTGGGCCGACCATGCCCGCTCGTGCGGGGTGGCCGCGGTGTTCGAGTCCGCTCGGCTGCGTGGGATGGCCGACCGCGTGCTCTCCTATCGCGACGGCGAGCGCTACATGACCGACGTCGCGCACGTGACCCAACTACTTCAGGAGGCGGCGCACCGCGAGCACCTCACCCTGCCGGCGCTGCGCGACTGGCTGCGCGACCGCCGGGAGGAACCCACCCGCGGCACCGAGCACAACAAGCGCCTGGACCGCGACGCCGCCGCCGTCCAGGTCATGACCGTGCACGGCAGCAAGGGCCTGCAGTTCCCCATCGTCTATCTGCCGTTCGCGTTCAACCGCAACGTTGCGCAGTACGACGAGATTCTGTTCCACGACAACGAGACTCGGTGCCTGCACATCGGCGGCCGGGGGAGCGACGATTACGCCGACGCCCAGGTGCTCGGCCGCCGGGAGGCCGCCGGCGACGACAGCCGGCTCATGTACGTGGCGCTGACCCGGGCGCAATCCCAGGTGGTGGCCTGGTGGGCGCCGTCGCGCGACGAACCCAACGGCGGACTGTCGCGGCTGCTGCGTGACCGTCGCCCCGGCGAGACGCGGATTCCGGATCAGTGCTCCACCAAGACGGTGACCGACGACGAGGCGCGGCAGCGGTTCGGGGCATGGGAGGCCGCCGGCGGTCCGGTGGTCGAGCAGTCCGTCATCGCGCGGATCGCCGGCATCCCCGCTGCGCCCACGCCGACGGGCTTGGCAGTGCGGCATTTCCACCGCGGCATCGACACGACGTGGCGGCGCACCTCGTACTCCGGGCTGGTCCGTTCGGCTCAGGAAGCGATCGGGGTGAGCAGCGAACCGGAGGTCGTCGAACTCGACGACGAGGTGGAAGACATCGCCATCGTCACCCCGGCTGATGCGGACACCGCCGCGGACATCCCTTCCCCGATGGCGGAACTGCCCGCCGGCGCGAAATTCGGCAGCCTGGTGCACGCCGTCCTGGAAACCTCCGATCCGCTGGCAGCCGACCTGCCTGAGGAGTTGCGCACCCGGATCGAGAAGCACTCGGTCTGGTGGCCGGTCGACGTGCCGGCCGCCGATCTCGCCGAAGCGCTGGTCCCGATGCACGACACCCCGTTGGGGCCACTGGCCGGTGATCTCACTCTGCGCGACATCGGCCTGGCAGATCGGTTGTGCGAGATGGACTTCGAGTTCCCGCTCGCCGGTGGCGATCTGCGGTCAGTCGGTCCCGACATCCGGCTGGCCGACGTCGGGCGCCTGCTCGCCCGGCACCTGCCGGCCGACGACCCGTTGGCCTCCTACTCCGCGCGCCTCACCGACGCCGCGCTGGGCGGCCAGTCGTTGCGCGGCTATCTCAGCGGTTCGATCGACGCGGTGCTGCGCATCCCCGCGGGCTCCGGCGAACACCGCTACCTGGTGGTCGACTACAAGACCAACTGGCTGGGCGAACCGGGGCGTTCGCTGACCGCCGCGGATTACACCCCGGCGCGGATGGCTGAGGCCATGCTGCACTCCGACTATCCGCTGCAGGCGTTGCTGTATTGCGTTGTGCTGCATCGCTTCCTGCGCTGGCGCCAGCCCGGCTACGATCCGGAGCGCCATCTCGGCGGGGTGCTGTATCTGTTCGTGCGCGGTATGTGCGGTCCGGACACCCCGGTCACCGGCGGACAGCCTGCCGGGGTGTTCAGCTGGCAGCCGCCCGCGGCGCTGGTGACCGCTCTGTCGGATCTGCTCGACGGCCGCAGGGCCGCCGCATGAGTGCCGCTGTGCCTGATGGCCGGACCGACAGCGCCGACTGGCGGCGCAGCACCACCGCGGCCGGCCTGCTGCGCGTCTTCAACGACGCCGGCGCGCTGGAGGCCGCCGATGTCCTTGTGGCGCAACGGCTGACAGAGCTGGCCGGGGAGCCAGACGAGCGCGTCGCACTGGCCATCGCGTTCGTCGTCCGGGCGGTCCGGGGCGGGTCGGTGTGCCTGGATCTGGCCGCTGTCGCCGAGCAGGTGGGCGTGCCGGAGTTGCCCTGGCCGGACCCGGCCGACTGGCTGGCCGCGGTGGCCGGCAGTGCTTTGGTGTCCGATCCGACCGTGCTGCACCTCGATGCCGCTGATGGGGCCGGCCTGCTGTACCTGGACCGCTACTGGATCGAGGAATGCCGGGTCGCCGCTGACGTGCGGACGCTGGCCGCCACCGCCCGGACCGGGCCCGGCGTCGACATCGACCGGCTGTTCCCGACCGCCTACGCCGAACAGCGCGGCGCTGCGGAGTTGGCGCTGTCGCGGGCGCTGACCGTGCTGACCGGCGGTCCGGGCACCGGCAAGACCACCACCGTCGCCCGGTTGCTGGCGCTGCTGGCTGAACAGGCTCACCGCGCCGGACGACCGACCCCGCGGATCGCGCTGGCCGCCCCGACCGGCAAGGCCGCGGCCCGACTGCTGGAGGCCGTGCAGGCGGAGGTCGCCAAACTCGACCCGGCCGATCGCGACCGGCTCCCGGAGTTGCGGGCGACGACGTTGCACCGGCTGTTGGGCAGCCGTCCGGACACGTCGTCGCGCTTCCGGCACAACCGGGACAACCGGCTTCCGCACGACGTGATCGTGGTCGACGAGACGTCGATGGTGTCGCTGACGATGATGGCCCGGCTGCTCGAAGCCGTCCGGCCGGACTCCCGGCTGCTGCTGGTGGGGGACCCCGATCAGTTGGCGTCGGTGGAAGCCGGCGCCGTGCTGGCCGATCTGGTCGACGGCCTGACCGGCCTGCCTGACAGCCCGGTAGCCCGGCTGGTGACGTCCCATCGTTTCGGGGAGTCGATCGGTGCGTTGGCCGCCGCCATCCGGGACGGCGACGCCGACGCCGCACTCGGCGTGCTGGGTGCCGCCGACCAGCACATCGAGTGGGTGGACACCGACCAGCCCGCCGGGGTTCTGCGGAAAGTGCTTGTGCCGCAAGCACTAGCGCTGCGCGAGGCGGCGGTGCTCGGCGACGGCGCGGAGGCGCTGCGGACGTTGGAGCGCCACCGGATGTTGTGCGCCCACCGCCGCGGGCTGTTCGGGGTGGACCACTGGAACCGGCAGACCGAACGCTGGCTGGCCGAGCAGACCGACACCCCGCTGTGGCAGGCGTGGTACGTCGGGCGCCCAGTCCTGGTGACCGCCAACGACTACGGGTCGAGTCTGTACAACGGGGACACCGGGGTGACGGTGTTGCGGGACGGCGCTCTGCGCGCGGTGATGGCGGTGCCCAACCCCGACGGTTCCGGTCCGCTGGAGTTCGCCACCAGTCGGCTGTCCGACATCGAGACCATGCACGCCATGACGATCCACAAGAGTCAGGGCAGTCAGGCCGACGAAGTAACCGTGCTACTCCCCCCGGTGGATTCGCGCCTGCTCACCCGGGAACTGCTCTACACCGCGGTGACCCGGGCCCGCGACAAGGTCCGCCTGATCGGCACCGCCGAGCAGGTGCGGGCCGCCATCGAACGGCGGGCGGTACGAGCCACCGGGCTGAGCCGTCGACTCGTCGCAAAGTTACGGGTACCGAATTGATCACAAGTCCGTGTCTTGACTCGGACTGTTGCCCTCCCGCACCCGTCAATGGCTGACTCTGTTTACTGTGATGCTGCGCGACATCGTTGGTTCTCGGGCACCCGTAGCTGTTCGAGTGGGAGCTGCCCTTCTGGCCGGATTCAGTATGGCTCTGGTGACGGCGCTGAGCGGTAAACCGCACTATGCACCTGCAGCTGGTTGGATTACCACCTCTTCGGTCTTCCTGGCGTGGACATGGGCCGTCGTCTGGCGGATGGACGCGGCGGCGACCCACCGGCACGCGCTGCACTCCGAGAGTGACGGCACCCGCCACGCCTCCCACGTGATGGTCGCGGCCACCAGCCTGACAGGCTTCGCTGGGGTCGGCTATCTGCTCTACGCCACCTCGGGGGAAAAGCCCGATCTGGCGGCCGGAGTGGTCGGCATCATCACCGTCTTCGGATCCTGGTTCGTCATCCACACCATCTTCATGCTCAGATACGCCCGGATGTACTACAACGCGCCTGACCCGCAGCAGCCGGGAATGGAGTTCGACGGCGATCCGCCGACGTACCTGGACTTCGCTTACGTCGCCTTCATGATCGGAATGTGTTACTCGGTGCCCGACAACGGGTTGAGCAGCAGGAGGCTGCGGATGCCCGTGTTGTCGCAGGGAATGGTTTCCTACGTGTTCGGGACATTCATCATCGCGATGACCCTGAACCTGGTGAGCGGGTTGTAAGCCGTGCAGTGTCACTTCACCCCCGAGGTGCCTCACCTAAAAGTGAGCGCGAAGTAGTGGCTGGTGCCTCACGCATGGTGAGCGCGTGGGGGGCTTGCGCTACTTCGTCTTGGTCAATCGGTTGATTGACGGTTGCAATGCTTCCAGATCGATGTGGCGGGC
>CAIRCP010000122.1 GCA_903877095.1 uncultured Actinomycetes bacterium
CCGGCCACCGATGAGACATCCCACAGATCGCCCTGCGAATCCGAATTACCCTGCACGACAACATTATCGCAGGTCAAGCACCAAAAACCGGATCAACACAGCGACTGGTGCACTACCGGATTGTTCAGCAGACTCCTAGGCATGAACCGCCGCGCGGTCAGTCCCGGGCGAACGCCGCCGCCAGTTCCCGCTCCACGGTCGACGTAGGGAGCGCACGGTGTCCTGGGCCGGGGCAAAGCCGGTAGGCTGGCCGACCGGAGTTGTACTTGACGTTAGGGGGCAGCCGCGTGTCGGCAACCGCGCCCGCGCCGCCGGACGGCATCAGGGTCGTCGTCGTTGACGACGGCACGCTGAATCGCGAATGCCTGACGGCCCAGTTGACGCATCACGGCATTACGGCAACGGGCGCATGGGATTTACCCACGCTGCTGGCCGAGGTGGACCGTGCCGTACCCAATGTCGTGTTGATCAACATCGCGACTCCCGACAGTTCGACGTTGCTCCAACTGGCACTGGACTTGGATCAGGACTGCCGGGTCATCATTTTCGGACTTTCGACCGAGCGCGAATCCGAGATCGTGGCGTGCGCCGAAGCGGGAATCGCCGGGCTGCACCTGCGAACCGAGTCGTTCGACTTTCTGCACTCGTTGATCAGCAGCGCCGGCGACAGCGGCGCGCAGTGCTCACCCGAGGTCTCGGCCATCCTGTTGCGGCGCGTGTATGCCTTTGCCGCACAAGCGAATCCTGATGTGACTACCGATCTACTGACCCCCCGTGAGATCGAGATTCTCGAGCTCATCGACCACGGATTGACCAATCAGCAGATCGCATCGCGGCTGTCGCTCACGTTGCACACCGTCAAGAACCACGTGCACAATCTGCTCGGCAAGCTGGGTGTGGGGTCGCGCGCCGAAGCGGTCACCGTCATGCGGGCGAAGAAGTACGCGAACCCGGGCGGTTAGGCGAACCGCTTGCTGACCAGAATCCAATGGTTGAAGAGGTTGCGGTGATAGATCAGCCGGTCGAGCACCACGTAGGCCAGCGCCAAGCCCCGTCCACACTCGGCTCCTCGAGCATGATGCCGATCTCGTCAAGCGTCGCTGACCCTGTCATCGTGTCGAGCACGCCAGAATCAGCTGTAGCTGCCACTCCCGAATACTGCCGGCACCGCCAGAACCGGCGCAATGGGAATGCGGAGCGAACCGGGAACTAGTTCCACGCTTCCGCGGCCGGTGTCAGCAGAACGGCTTGCCGACCAAGACCCAATGGTTGACGCTCCTGCGGTTGTAGGCCAGCTCAGCCAGCACCGACCGCGCCAGGGCTAGTCCGCGTCCGCGTTCGGCCATGTCGTCGGGCAGGCACACCGCCTCGATCTCGACGTGCACGGGATCTCCGTCGTCGGTGAACTCCACTTGCACCCGATCGGCGCCCACGGCGACGGCCATCGTCATCCACACCTGACGTCCCGGCCCGGCGTGCTCGATGATGTTCGCGCCGATCTCCCCGGCAGCCAGCTCCATGTGCATCCGTTCGATGGGCGGGACGCGCGGATGTGTCGCCCATACCAGCTCAAGGGCCGCAGCGATCTTGGCTAGAGCACCAGGACCGGCTGCGGTCTGCAGCACACGAGTCTCAGCTTGATTCATCGAAGGCGCTGTCCGGCGAATGACTGGCCTTCAGAACCCGGTTGAGATTGGTGAGTTCCAGCACCGCCAGCGCCTGCTCACTGGGCGACGAAATCCGCAGGTCGCCACCGCCCTGACGGGCCGCCTTCAAACCTGAGATCAGAGCGCCCAGACCCGAGGAGTCAATGGTTTCCACCGCGGAAAGATCCACCACGATCCGGGTGCTACCGGAGCGCACGAGACTGTGCAGCTGCTCGCGAAGATCCGGGGCCGCAACCATATTGAGGCGGCCTTCCGGGCGCAGCACCATCGCGCCGCTCGCCGTGGTGCGCGTCGGCCACTCCACCATTTCTGTCCCTTCGTCGCTCGGGCAGAGCATAGCTGGATACCGCAGGATTGCTACGCGACGGCGTGCCTCACCCACTCTGAGCGCGTAGCCGGTAGCGGTGCCTCACCTACTTTGAGCGCGTTACCCGGAAGGCTTGCCCAGCGTGGAGGGCAAGATCGATATGGCCGCGAGACGGCAGGTAACCAACAAGCTGCAGG
>CAIRCP010000123.1 GCA_903877095.1 uncultured Actinomycetes bacterium
CAGACAGCGGAACTCCCAGGTGAAGGGTTGTCTTACGAGGACACCCATCGATACCGGGAGTTCCGCTGCTCCAACTCCCCGACACGCTGCACACATCACACTTGACCCAACAGTCACACCCTTAACTGAGCGACATTGCGATTAACCGGCCAGAGGAGCAGTCATCTACCGCGACCACGTTTGCGCATATTCAACTCGAAACGGGCGGCCTGCACTGCCATCGTCACCACTGCCACGGCAATACTCGTTAGCGGCACCCAGAGCCACGGACCCACAGGCACAGAATGCCAGGCCAATTCGCGGAGCGAGAGCCGCTTTCCGCTGAGTTTCCGAAAGGTTCTTCGGCTTGTCTGGTGCCGTTAGCGTGGATGGAAAATCCGAGATCCGGGCGCGCAACCGCACTCGGGTTAGTGTTGCGCCTGTGGCCGCTCTCACCTGGCTCGCCGTACCCGGGGACGCGGGAGCGTGGGCGGCGCTCGGATTTGCCGTCGATGGCGGGGGAATCAACGTCGGTCGGGTTCGCTGCACGATAGACGACCGCGGTTGGGGATTCGACGAAATCCATTCCGATCCTTGCGATCTCGGTGTGCGGACCGTCACACAACCGGCGGCAGCTCCGGCGACGCATCCCTGCGGGGTTACCGCTATCGATCACGTCGTCTACACGGTGCGGGACTTGGACTTCTCGGTTGAGGTGCTCAATGCCGTCCTCGGCGCCCAACCTCGCAGACGATTTCACCCGCGCGGACCGCAGGGTCCGGAGATGGCGTTTTACCGGGCCGGCGAGGCCGTCATCGAAGTCGTAGCGGATGGTCGTGAACCCGCGCTCATCGGCCTGGCACTGAAGTGTGCCGACCTCGATGGCGCGGTGTCTCACATCCGTTCGTGCGGCGGACCGATCTCCGACCCCAGGCCGGCGGTTCAGGGCGGGCGGATCGCTTCCGTCTGGAGTGGCCACCTCAATTGGGGCCTGGCGATCATGGGCCGCTAGCTCGATCACCGTCGCCAGTCGATGTGCGCAGTCAGGACAAAACGCCGACTTTGGGCCGGCTAACGCACCAGCGTGGCAACGATCCCGGCCAGATAACCCAGCCGGTCGACTTCGGGCTGCAGAAAGTGCGGGCCGCCCGGGCGCGCCACCACGATGGCGGTGCGGGGCTCGCCCAGCGGTGCGGCGGCCAGCGAGGTGTCCATGTCCTGCCACAGCTGCGGCACCCAGTCCTGCGTGGCGTCGAGTGCGGTGGCGTCGGTGATCGGCATCCAGGGGGTAGTCGCGGCCTGCTTCTCGGGGGCTCCCGGACTGCCGACGATCCGGCGCGGCCCGTCCTCGGTGTGCTCGACCACGGTGCACCAGCCGACGCGGAGCACCCGCGGCGCCTCGTCGACGAGCACCCGAAGTTTGTCGGCCTGGGCCGCCGCGGCGACGTGCTGGATCAATTCCAGTTCGCGGTGGGCCTCCAGCAGGCCGGTGTGCGGCCGGATCGTCTCCACCCGGACCCCGCTGAGCCCTTCGGCCGCAGTGATCAGCGTGTCGGGCATGGCGCCGGCGGGCAGGGCGACCACCAGGTCGTCGACGGCGTAGCCCGGCCCGCGCTCGACGACGTCGAGCGACAGGATGTCGGCGCCGACCGAGCCCAGCGCCACAGCCAGGGAACCCAGGCTGCCCGGCCGGTCCTCCAGTTCAACCCGCATCAGATACGAACGCACGCGCCCACTGTTGCACAGGGCGCCGGCACCGGCATGTCGGCGCCGAGCGCCTCGGGCGACGCTGCACTCCACCGACCCCGTTAGGCTTACCCCCCGTGTCCATGATCTCCCGCGACGAAGTGGCCCGGCTGGCCAAACTGGCCCGCCTGGCGCTGACCGACGACGAAATCGACAGTTTCGCCGGCCAACTCGACGCGATCCTGGGCTGTGTCGGCCAGATCCAGGCGGTCGACACCAGCGGCGTCACCCCGACTGGCAATCCACTGGCCCGGCGGGACGGGGCGCAAGAGAACGTGACCCGCCCGGACGTCGTGCACACCGGCTTGTCCCAGCAGGACGCGCTGGCCGAGGCGCCCGCCGCTGAGGAGGGCCGGTTCGTCGTGCCGCAGATCCTGGGGGAGGGCGCGTGACCGCTGACTTGATCCGCACCGACGCCGCCACGCTGGGCGCCGAAATCGCTGCGGGACAACTGAGTTCGGTAGAGGTCACCCAGGCTTGCCTGGATCAGATCGCCGCCACCGACGACCGGTACCACGCCTTCCTGCATGTCGGCGCGGAGCAGGCGCTGGCCGCTGCCGCCCGGGTGGACGCTGCGGTGGCCGCCGGTGACGATCTGCCGTCGCCCCTGGCCGGGGTGCCGCTGGCCCTCAAGGACGTCTTCACCACCACCGACATGCCCACCACCTGTGGCTCGAAGATCCTGCAGGGATGGATGTCGCCGTATGACGCGACGGTCACCGCGCGCCTCCGCCAGGCGGGCATCCCGATCCTGGGCAAGACCAACATGGACGAGTTCGCCATGGGCAGTTCCACGGAGAACTCCGCCTACGGCCCCACCCGCAATCCCTGGGACACCGAACGCACGCCCGGCGGTTCCGGCGGGGGCAGTGCTGCCGCGCTGGCGGCCTTTCAGGCGCCGCTGGCCATCGGCTCCGACACCGGTGGTTCGATCCGCCAGCCCGCCGCACTGACCGCGACCGTCGGGGTCAAACCCACCTACGGGACGGTGTCGCGCTATGGACTGGTGGCGTGCGCGTCGTCGCTGGATCAGGGCGGTCCCTGTGCCCGGACGGTGCTGGACACCGCACTGCTGCACACGGTGATCGCCGGCCACGACCCGCGCGACTCCACCTCGCTGGAAGCCCCGATTCCGAACGTCGTCGGCGCGGCGATCGCCGGCGCCGCCGGAGACCTCCGCGGAGTGCGGGTCGGTGTGGTCAAGCAACTCCACAGCGGGGCGGGCTATCAGGCCGGGGTGCTGTCGTCCTTCAACGACGCCGTCGCGCAATTGGCGGGCCTCGGAGCAGAAATCCAGGAAGTGGACTGCCCCAACCTCAGCCATTCGCTATCGGCCTACTACCTCATCCTGCCCTCGGAGGTGTCGAGCAATCTGGCTCGTTTCGACGCCATGCGCTACGGCCTTCGGGTCGGCGACGACGGCAGTCACAGTGCCGAGGAGGTGATGGCGCTGACCCGTGCCGCCGGTTTCGGCCCGGAGGTCAAGCGCCGCATCATGATCGGCACCTATGCGCTGTCGGCCGGCTACTACGACGCGTACTACAACCAGGCGCAGAAAGTCCGGACGCTGATCGCCGCCGACCTCGACAAGGCCTACGCCGAGGTCGACGTCCTGGTCTCGCCGGCCACCCCCACCACCGCCTTCCGGTTGGGTGAGAAGGTCGACGATCCGCTGGCGATGTACCTGTTCGACCTGTGCACGCTGCCGTTGAATCTGGCCGGGCACTGCGGGATGTCGGTGCCGTCCGGGCTCTCGCCCGACGACAACCTGCCGGTCGGCCTGCAGATCATGGCCCCCGCCCTCGCCGACGACCGGCTGTACCGAGTCGGCGCCGCCTACGAGACAGCACGCGGCCCGCTGCCCTCGGCGCTCTAGGCGCGCTGCCCTCGGCGCTGTCGACAGTCAGTCTCGAAACGCTCCGTCACGCTGGGAGTGACGGTTAGATGTACCCCATGCGAATCGGAGTACTCACCGGCGGCGGCGACTGCCCCGGCCTCAATGCCGTTATCCGCGCGGTCGTCAGCACCTGCGACACCCGGTACGGATCACAGGTCGTCGGGTTCCAGGACGGGTGGAACGGCCTACTGGAGAACCGGCGCATTCAGCTTGTCAACGACGACCGCAATGCCCGCCTGCTGGCCAAGGGCGGCACCATGCTGGGGACCGCGCGGACCAACAAGGACCGGCTGAAGGCCGGTATCGGCGACATCAAACAGACGTTGGAGGACAACGGGATCGACGTGCTGATCCCGATCGGCGGCGAGGGCACCCTGACCGCCGCGAACTGGCTGTCCCAGGAAGGTGTGCCCGTCGTGGGCGTGCCCAAGACGATCGACAACGACATCAACTGCACCGACGTGACCTTCGGCCACGACACCGCGTTGACGATCGCCACCGAGGCCATCGACCGTCTGCACAGCACCGCAGAGTCGCACCAGCGGGTCATGCTGGTCGAGGTCATGGGCCGGCACGCCGGCTGGATCGCCCTGAACGCCGGTCTGGCCTCGGGTGCCCACATGACGCTGATCCCCGAGCAGCCGTTCGACGTCGAGGAGGTGTGCCGCCTGGTCAAGCAGCGCTTCCAGCGTGGCATGGCGCACTTCATCTGCGTGGTCGCCGAGGGGGCCAAGCCGGCCGAGGGGTCGATGGACATGCGGCACGGCGGGGTCGACGAGTTCGGCCACGAGCGCTTCACCGGCGTGGCCCAGCAGTTGGCCTTCGAGGTGGAGAAGCGGATCCGCAAGGAGGTTCGCGTCACGGTGCTGGGGCATATCCAGCGCGGCGGCACCCCGACCGCTTACGACCGGGTGCTGGCGACGCGGTTCGGCGTCAACGCCGCCGACGCGGCGCATGCCGGCGAGTACGGGATGATGGTGTCCCTGCGCGGCGAGCACATCGGCCGGGTCCCGCTGGTCGACGCTGTCAAGGAACTCAAGCTGGTGCCGCAGAGCCGCTACGACGACGCGGCGGCCTTCTTCGGCTGAGCCGTTCGACTCTGCGCTGGGCGCGGGCCCGCCCGCGTGTCGGCTGCTCTGTGCGCACACTCGACGACTGCCGTTTGTCGTCCCCCTCCGGTAACGTCGTGCGGCTGGCTTGTCGAAGCCGGTTAATCCGGAAAGGGGGAGGCAATGGTTGGGATTGATCCCCGCCTCGTTGAGGTGGCGCGTACGTCGCCCAATTTTGGAATCCTTGCCGACATCGAGCCGCTCCTGGCCATCTATGGTGCCGGGGCAGAGGCTTCCGTCTACACCGACCCCAACGGTGCCTTGGTGAAGTGCCGTCAGTTCGGCGAGGTGTTGGCCAAGCAGCTGGTGATCCGTAGCCGGACTCGTTGCGACAGCGAGCGTCAGGTCGATCGGATCAGGGCGCTCGAAGGGGCCGGAGTCCTCACCGCTGACTCCGCCCGGGCGCTGCATGACATTCGTCAGCGCGGCAATGCCGCGACCCACAGCCACCTTTTCGATGTGCGAGGCGCTCTGGTGGCGCTCGAAAGCTGCTGGGAATTAGGCAATCTGCTGTGGCTGGCGCTGTCCGATGAGCGGACGCCGCGCAGCTTCATCGCTCCTGAGCCGGCATCGATCCAGGCAGCCGCGGTGGAGGGAGAGCGCGTTGCGGTCGCCGAGATCGACACCATCCTGGAGAAATCCCGCTCGGACTTGACGGACACGCTGACGGTCTTGCACGCTGCCCGTTCCGTCCAGCAATCTGAGGCGCAAGCCCGGGCAGCGGCAGAGGCGGAGTTGGCCCGTATCCGCGAGCGTGAGGCGGCGATGGCGGCCTCGCTGGCCGAACTCCAGGCTCAGATCGCCGGTCTTCTCCAGGCCGGGGCGGTGGAGTCAGGATCTGCGCCGGTCCCATCCGTTGACGCCAAGTCCTTTGTCCAGCAATTCCGCCGGCGGCCACCGCTGAATGAAGTGCAGTCGCGCCGGGTCATCGATCGGCAGCTGATCGCCGCCGGTTGGCTGATCCAGGACTACGCGGACATCAACCCGCTGGCCGGTCTCGGGGTCGCGGTGCGCGAATTCCATTTGGTCCGTGGGTTTGCCGATTACATCTTGTACGTCGACGGCCGGATCGTCGGGGTGATCGAGGCCAAGCGCGAAGGCACCGCGTTGATCGGCGTCGAACAGCAGACGCGGAAGTACGCGGAAGGGCTTCGGCCAGAACATCAGCTGGCGGCCTGGCGGCGCGGTGAGCCATTGCCGTTCCGCTACGAAGCGACCGGGGCGGAGACCCGGTTCACCAACCAACTCGACCCGAAACCACGCTCCCGCGAGGTGTTCTCGTTCGCGCGCCCCGAGACCATGCGCGCCTGGATGCATAAAGCTGATGACGCGCCCGCGGCCCCGACCTTCCGTGCCCGTCTGCTGACGCTGCCTGACCTGGATACAGAAGGGTTGCGGCCCAACCAGATTGAGGCCGTCCAGGGCATCGAGAAGTCACTGAAGCGCAACCGGCCGCGAGGGCTGGTTCAGATGGCTACCGGCGCCGGGAAGACCTTCACCGCCGTGACAACGGCCTACCGGTTGATCAAACATGCCGATGCATCCAGGATTCTGTTCCTGGTAGACCGGAACACCCTGGGGGAGCAGGCGGAATCGGAGTTCAAGAACTACGTTCCGCGTGACGATGGCCGCCAATTCGCCGAGATCTACAACGTGCAGCGACTCACCGGGCGCACGGTCCTGGGCTCGACCAACGTCCTGATCTCGACGATCCAGCGGCTCTACATGCTGCTGCAGGGCCAAGACATCCCCGACTCCGACGACGATGTCGACGGCGGCGACGAGCCGACGGCGCCGGTCGACGTCGTCTACAACCCGCTGGTTCCGCCGGAGGCGTTCGACCTCATCATCGTCGACGAATGCCACCGCTCGATCTACGGCCGCTGGCGCGCGGTTCTGGACTACTTCGACGCCCCGATCATCGGACTGACCGCCACCCCGACCAAACAGACCCTGGGTTTCTTCGACCAGAACCTGATCAGCGAGTACACCTACGAGGAATCGGTGATCGACGGGGTCAATGTTCCCTTCGACGTGTACCGGATCCGTACCGAGATCACCGAGAAGGGCGCCAAGATCGACGCCAAAACCGTTGTGCCGGTGCGTGACCGCCGGACACGTGCGCAACGGTACGAGGAACTCGACGAGGACTACGCCTATACCGGAGACGCGCTGGGCCGTGACGTGATCGCCGAGGATCAGATCCGCACTGTGCTGACCACCTTCCGGGACAAGCTCTTCACCGAGATCTTCCCGGGCCGTTCGGCGGTGCCCAAGACGTTGATCTTCGCCAAGACCGACGCCCACGCCGACGAGATCGTCGAGCAGGTTCGTGAGGTCTTCAACGAAGGCGCCGACTTCGCCACCAAGATCACCTACAACGCCAAGAACCCGAAGGACCGGCTGGCTGATTTCCGGAACAGCCCGTCACTGCGCGTCGCCGTGACGGTGGACATGATCGCGACGGGCACGGATGTGCGCCCCATCGAGTGCGTGTTCTTCCTCCGTTCGGTGCGCTCCGCAGTCTATTTCGAACAGATGAAGGGCCGCGGCTCCCGCATCATCGACGCCGACGACTACGCCGCACTGACCCCGGACGCGCGCCCCGGATTCACCAAGGAGCGATTCGTCATCGTCGACGCGGTCGGCGTGACCGAATCGGACTTGGTCGACGCGACGCCAATGGAACGTGAACCGAATGTCTCACTGGCACAGTTGCTCGACAAGGCGGGCCGGATGACGCTGACTGCTGACGAGGCATCGACGTTGGCGGTACGCCTGGCAAAACTGGCCTCTCAGCTGGATTCCGACGAACAAGCAGAGATCACCGAGGTCGCCGGCGGAACGTCGCTGCGCGACATCGCACGGGGGATCGCGGCGGCCGCCGACACCGATGCCGTTGTCGCAGCACAGGATCGGGGTGGTGAGGCCGCGGTCCGCGAGCTGATTAACACCGGGGTGGCTCCGTTGACGGCGAATCCCGAGTTGCGCCGTTGCATCCTCGACATCCGCCGCGCCAAGGATCTGCTGTTCGATCAGGTCAACAAAGACACTGTGGTGGATACCCTGCGGATCGACTACGTCGCGGGGTCACGTAACCGTGTCGCGTGTTTCCGGGAGTATCTGGCCGAGCATCGCGACGAGATTTCCGCTCTGCAGGTCGTCTACGGCAGCGGGTCGTCGAGGCCCAGTTACCGCGAGCTGAAGATGCTGGCCGAGAAGATCGCCCGTGTGCCGGCGATCGGCAGCATCGACACGCTGTGGAAGTCCTACGCCGAACTTGGCGAGCTGGCCGACCCGGCTCACAAGGTCGGCGTGCCTGATCTGGTGACCATCCTGCGGCATGAACTCCTCAGCGAAGCAGGGGATTCGAAGATCCAGCCGTTCGCGTCGATGGTCGAGGCCAGGCTGGCCAGGTGGCTCGATGAGCAGAAGCGACGCGGAGTCACCTATACCCAGCAGCAAAGGCGTTGGATCTCAACGATTGTCGACGTGGTGAAGACCAATGTTGTCGTCGAGGTCGACGACCTGGACCGCATCCCGCTGTCGTCGCTCGGGGGTGTTGACCGCTTCGCGCAGGACTTTTCGGTGACGACGCTGGAGGAAGCTCAGGCGTTGCTTGACGAGCTGAATATGGAGTTGACGGCGTGAGTGATCTGCCGAGGGGCTGGGTGTGGACGACGTTGGGGGAGGTGTGTGCACCTGTCTCGAAGGTCGATCCGGTTACTTTTGCCAAGCAACAATTCCGATACGTTGATATCGCGTCGGTAGACGGCAATACGCAATCTCTTTCCGATGTTGCACTGGTTGACTGCGATAAAGCGCCCTCTCGCGCAAGACAATTGCTGCGAGCCGGAGACACCGTTTTCTCAACAGTCCGGCCCTACCTGCGCAAGATCGCCTTCATCCCAGAGCACCTTGATGGCGCGAAGTTGCATCAACGGGCTTTTGGGTGGCGTCCAGATTGCGGTGTAAATCGGCGGGCGCAGGTTCTTGCTTCGGTGGGTGATGCTACGCGGTGGCGCTGACAGTTTCGGTGCTGTGGGTGGCGGGCTCGGAGGTGTGCTGGGGTCGCAGTTGTCGGGGCGGG
>CAIRCP010000124.1 GCA_903877095.1 uncultured Actinomycetes bacterium
CAGACAGCGGAACTCCCAGGTGAAGGGTTGTCTTACGAGGACACCCATCGATACCGGGAGTTCCGCTGCTCCAACTCCCCGACACGCTGCACACATCACACTTGACCCAACAGTCACACCCTTAACTGAGCGACATTGCGACTAACCGGGCGGTTGTCACCGTAGGACGCGTGGGGGCTCTGGCGGTAGCACTTGGCGTGGGCATGGCGGTCGCGTCGATGCCCGCGGCCTATGCAGACAACCGAGGATCGGGCGGTGCGGACAACCGAGGATCGGACGGCTCCGCCGGTTCGCCCGACACCCCGACGACTCCCGGCCACCGCGGGCGGCACGCGTCGACTCAGGCCCCGGCACCGGCGAGCAGCACCGGCAAGCCGGGTCGGCACCGTCGCAGCGATTCGGTTCCCGCTTCCCAGAAAACGCCGCTCGCCCGTAACAATCCGGGGTCTTCGCCTTCCGACGATCCGGCGCAGACTGAGGCGAAGATCGGCGTCCATGACCGGACCGAGTCGCCGGCCGACGACACCGTCGATACGGGTCCCGAGCCCGCCGCGACAGTTCCGGAGAAGCAAGCCGAATCGGCGCCGGCGGGTGCGGAAACCGTTGTGGCACAGCATGCATCGACGCACCCGGCCCTGACGATGAGCGCAAGCCCCCACCCAGCCGCCAGCGTTGTCCCACCCGGCCAATTAGGCACCGCACTGCTGTCCTGGCTCACCACCGGCGGCGGAAACGACGGAGTACCAGCGGTGGCACCGCTGGTGTGGACCGCGGCCGCAGCCTCTCGCCGCGAGTTCAGCGGCAGTCCTCGGCCCGCTCCGCCGGCAGCGTCCGTCACCACCGGCGACCCGGGGGTGGCCGCGTTCGTCCGGTTGTTCATCGGCGACGGCAGCAAGGACCACCCGGAGGCCGGCCTGCTGATCGGCAACGGCTACAGCTATTCCGGCAGCACCGACTGTCCGACCGCTGCCTGCAACGGCGGCAGCGGCGGCCTGCTCTTAGGCAACGGCGGCAGCGGTGCCAACGGCGGCTCCGGCGGCAGGGCGGGTCTGCTCGTAGGCAATGGCGGCAGCGGCGGCGCCGGGGTCGCCACGATCAACAACGGGGCGGGCGGGGGCGGCGGCCGAGCCGGATTACTGCTGGGTAACGGCGGCAGCGGCGGCAAGGCCGCCACCATCGTCGGGTACACGGCAGGCGAGAACGGTGTTCCGCAGATCGCCAGCGTGACCTACGGTGTCGCCGGTACGGGCGGTGCCGCCGGGGTGCTGGCCGGCAACGGAGGCAACGGCGGGGACGGGGCCGACGGCGTGTTGCCAGGTAAGCCCGGAGGCGCGGGCGGCGCCGGCGGGGATGCGCCGGGCCTAGGAGAATGCTGAATTATGCGGGTGGCGTGGGGGTATGTTTTTGCTGCCGGGTTCGCAGTGGGAGTGATGGCGGGGCGGCATCCTCGGGTGGGTATGAATTTCTCAGTGGGACAACGGAATCGGGCCATTGCCGGGGCCTGGCGGCTCGATCGGGGCCTCTGGCGGGGCCGCCGGGCTAGCCCAGTGCCCAGACCCCTTCCTCGAAACTCAATCCGAGGGCGGGGAGCCGTTTGAGGTTCACCGCCGCCGCCCGCAGTTTCCACGCGGCGTCG
>CAIRCP010000125.1 GCA_903877095.1 uncultured Actinomycetes bacterium
AGGTCACCCTCGAACCACTTGCAGATACTGCCTGAGAACCCAAAAAGCAAACTGCGCAGCGTATCTCGCCTCGACCGAAGTGGCGGCGAGTCGCCTGATGCTGCACTCACCGGCGTGGGGTCACCTTCATTTTCATGTCAGCCGAGTTGTCCACGGTGACGGCGCCTGTCGGGATGTTCGAGGACACCGTGTTCACCTCAGCCACCTACCTGGTGCCGCCGGGGTGCCAGATCCTCGTCTTCAGCGACGGAGCCAGCGAGTTGGACCTTGATGACAACAAGCAACTGTCGCTCCAAGCTTTCAAAGCACTGATCACCCGGCTTGCCGTTTCGCCGGACTGGTCCCTGGACGACCTCATCGCCGAACTGCGGGCACTGAAGGTGACAGACACCTTCGAGGACGACTGCTCGCTGATCCAGCTCACTTTCGACTGAGACGGGTGGGCAGGTGTCCGGGAGATACTGGTGTGGCTGATGAGAACGGGGAGACCACCTGTGGTCGGACCGCGCCCCGGTGTGGCGTCGAGGTCCGTCCGGGCGACTAGGCTCTGGGCCATGTCCACCGACGCCATCTTGTCCGCCGCCACCGCACCCGGCGCCGACTATGCCGCCACCGCCAGCGAGGCCTACCGGTCGGCGCTGCAGGTCATCGAGACTGTCGAGCCGCGGATCGCCGCCGCCACCCGCAAAGAGCTTGATGATCAGCGTAGTTCGCTGAAACTCATCGCCAGCGAGAACTACGCCTCGCCGGCCGTGCTGCTCACCATGGGCACCTGGCTGTCGGACAAGTACGCCGAGGGCACCGTAGGGCACCGCTTCTACGCCGGCTGCCAGAACGTCGACGACGTCGAGTCGATCGCCGCCGAACACGCCCGCGAGCTGTTCGGCGCCCCGTACGCCTACGTTCAGCCGCACTCCGGGATCGACGCCAACCTGGTCGCGTTCTGGGCCATCCTGGCCACCCGGGTCGAGGCGCCCGCGCTCGGCGAGGTCGGAGTCAAGAACGTCAACGATCTGTCCGAGGCCGAGTGGGAGCGGCTGCGCGCCAAACTCGGCAGCCAGCGACTGATGGGCATGTCGCTGGACGCCGGCGGCCACCTGACCCACGGGTTCCGGCCCAACATCTCCGGAAAGATGTTCCAGCAGCGCAGCTATGGCACGAACCCGCAGACCGGGCTGCTCGACTACGACGCCGTCGCCGCGGCCGTCCGGGAGTTCAAGCCGCTGATCCTGGTCGCCGGATATTCCGCGTATCCGCGCCGGGTCAACTTCGCCACGATGCGGGAGATCGCCGACGAGGTCGGCGCGACCTTCATGGTCGACATGGCGCATTTCTCCGGCCTGGTCGCCGGCAAGGTGTTCCGCGGCGACGAGGATCCGGTGCCGCACGCCCACGTCGTCACCAGCACCACCCACAAATCGCTGCGCGGGCCGCGGGGCGGCGTTGTGCTGGCCACCAAGGAATACTCCGACGCGGTCGACAAGGGCTGCCCGATGGTCCTGGGCGGCCCGATGTCGCATGTGATGGCGGCCAAGGCGGTCGCATTCGCCGAAGCGCGCCAGCCGTCGTTCCGGGCCTACGCGCAGCGGGTGGCCGACAACGCGCAGGCCTTCGCCGACGGCCTGATGCGCCGCGGGGCCAAGCTGGTCACCGACGGCACCGACAACCACATCGTGCTGCTCGACGTGCAGTCCTTCGGGCTGACCGGCCGGCAGGCCGAGAGTGCATTGCTGGACGCCGGCATCGTCACCAACCGCAACTCGATCCCGGCCGACCCCAACGGCGCCTGGTACACCAGCGGTATCCGTTTCGGCACCCCCGCCCTGACCACCCGCGGTTTCGGGCCTTCGGAATTCGACCGGGTCGCCGAACTCGTCGTCGAGGTGCTGTCCAACACCCAACCGGAGGAAGGGCCGAACGGGCTTTCTAAGGCCAAGTACCGCCTGGTCGACCAGACCGCGGACTGGGTGCGCTCGGCGGCGTCGGAACTGCTGGACGCCAACCCGCTGTATCCGGGTCTGACCCTGTAGCGAGCGGGCGAAACGCGCGGCGAGGGATTTCCAAACAACCGTTAACTTCGGTTACAGTTACCGCATGGCACAGAAACCTGTCGCGAATGCGTTGACCCTGGAGCTTGAGCCGGTTGTGGCCGACAATCTGGCTCGCTTCCTGGAGACCGCCGACGAGTGGTACGCCCACGACTACGTCCCGTTCGACGAGGGCCGCGACTTCGCCTTCCTCGGTGGCGATGATTGGGATCCGTCCCAGGTCACCCTGCCTAAGGAGGTCGTGGACGCCCTCGAGATCGTCCTGATCACCAAGGACAATCTCGCCGGCTATCACCGCGAACTGGTCGAGCACTTCATCCTTGAAGACAAATGGGGCCGCTGGCTGGGCCGGTGGACCGCCGAGGAGAACCTGCACGCGATCGCGTTGCGCGAGTACTTCGTGGTGACTCGGAACATCGACCCGAACGCCGACGAAGACGTCCGGGTGGCCCACGTGATGCGGGGTTACCGGGCCAGCAACTACACCCAGATCGAAACGCTGGTGTTCATGGCGCTCTACGAGCGTGCCCACGCGGTGTACCTGCGTAACGTCGAAGCCAAGACCGACGAGCCGGCCCTCAAGAAGCTTGTCGGCCGGATCATCAACGACGAGGACCGGCACGCGAAGTTCTTCGACAACCTCGTCGCGCACTGCATCGAGCAGCACCGCGATTCGACGCTCGCCGCGATCGCCCGCCGCGCAGTGGGTTTTCCGGTCATCGGCGGCGACATTCTGGAGTACCGGGACAGCAAGCTGCGCACCGTCGCCGACGCCGGCATCTTCGACCAGGATGCGGCCGACAAAGTGGTCTCGGACAGCATCATCGCCTGGGGTCTGGACGAGGAGCCGATGCTCCAGAAATTCGTCCGCGCGTAACGTTTTGGACACGGCGCGCCTGCGCAGCGCCTAGGTCCAGCGGAGTAGCGTCGAAAACAGGTGGCCGGACCAGTCCGCATCGGGCTTTAGGCGGCCAGCGAGCCTGAGGAGGCGCCTGTGACCGGTCCGCTCTCGCCCATCCGGACGTATGTGCTCGACACGTCAGTCCTGCTCTCCGACCCGTGGGCGTGTACGCGGTTCGCCGAACACGAGGTGATCGTTCCGCTGGTCGTCATCAGCGAACTCGAAGCCAAACGGCATCACCACGAACTCGGCTGGTTCGCCCGCCAGGCGCTGCGCCTCTTCGACGATCTCCGTCTCGAGCACGGTCGGCTGGATCAGCCGATTCCCATTGGGACGCAAGGTGGAACGCTGCACGTCGAGCTCAACCACACCGATCCCGCAGTGCTGCCGAGCGGCTTCCGAACCGGCACCAACGACGCTCGGATCCTGGCGTGCGCCGCCAACCTCGCCGCCGAAGGCAAGCGAGTCACGTTGGTGAGCAAGGACATTCCGCTGCGGGTGAAGGCCGGCGCGGTCGGCCTGGCCGCCGACGAATACCACGCCCAGGACGTCATCACCTCCGGTTGGACCGGCATGACCGAACTGGACGCCACCGGCGAGGAGATCAACGCGCTGTTCACAGGCGGCGAGGTCGATCTGGCCGAAGCGCGAAATCTGCCCTGCCACACCGGTGTTCGCCTGCTGGCCGGTAGTTCGCATGCGCTGGGGCGGGTCAACGCCGAAAAGCGGATCCAACTGGTGCGCGGTGACCGCGAGGTCTTCGGACTGCGTGGGCGCTCCGCCGAGCAGCGGGTCGCCCTGGATCTGTTGCTCGACGAATCGGTCGGTATCGTCTCCCTCGGCGGCAAGGCCGGCACCGGCAAATCGGCGCTGGCGCTGTGCGCCGGACTGGAAGCCGTGCTGGAGCGCCGGACTCAGCGCAAGGTCGTGGTCTTCCGTCCGCTCTACGCCGTCGGCGGCCAGGATCTCGGTTACCTCCCCGGTAGCGAGAGCGACAAAATGGGTCCCTGGGCGCAGGCCGTCTTCGACACCCTGGAAGGTCTGGCCAGCCCGGCCGTGCTTGACGAGGTGCAATCCCGCGGGATGCTCGAAGTGCTGCCGCTGACCCACATCCGCGGGCGTTCCCTGCACGACTCGTTCGTCATCGTCGACGAGGCGCAGTCGCTGGAGCGCAATGTCCTGCTCACCGTGCTGTCCCGGCTGGGGGCGGGTTCTCGGGTGGTGCTCACCCACGACGTGGCCCAGCGCGACAACCTGCGGGTCGGTCGGCACGACGGCGTCGCGGCGGTGATCGAGAAGCTCAAGGGACATCCCCTGTTCGCCCACATCACCCTGATGCGCAGCGAGCGTTCCCCGATCGCTGCGCTGGTCACCGAGATGCTGGAGGAGTTCAGCCCGGCCGTGCTGCCGTAAACTACGGCTCGTGCTGCGCCGACTGTCCGTTGCTGCCGCGGCACTGCTATTGGCTGGGTGCGCGCCGTCGTCGGACCAAGCGAAGGAGCGTCCCGTCGACTGCGCCACCGACAAGTGCGTTGCGCTCACCTTCGACGACGGGCCGACGCCCTTCACCGACCGTCTGCTCGACGTGCTCGAGAGCGGCGACGCCACGGCCACCTTCTTCATGATCGGCAACAAGGTGGCCGCCAACCCCGACGGCGCCAAGCGGGTGGCCGAGGCCGGCATGGAGATCGGTAACCACACCTGGGAACACCCGAACATGACAACCATCCCGGAGCAGTACGTACCGGAGCAATTGGCCGAGGCGCAGGACGCGATCACCGCCGCCACCGGCCGGACGCCCAAGCTCTGGCGTCCGGCGGGTGGGCTCACCAACGATGCGGTGAACCAGGAGGCCGCCAAGCACGGGCTGGCCGGAATCCTCTGGGACGTCATTCCTTTCGACTGGATCAACGATTCGGACACCGCCGCAACCCGCTACATGCTGATGACCCAGATCAAGCCGGGTTCGGTGGTGCTGTTGCATGACAGCTACTCCTCGACCGTCGACCTGGTGCAGCAGTTCATCCCGGCGTTTAAGGCCAACGGCTATCACCTGGTGACGGTCAGCCAGCTGCTGGGCGAGCGTGCCCCGGGCAGTGTGTACGGCGGGCGGGACAACGGGCCGCCGGCCAACCTCTTGAAAGACATACCGCCCGGGGAGATTCCGGCGCTGCCGGCCACCCCGTCACCGGCTCCCATGCCGAACTTCCCGATCACCGACATCCCGGGCGCCAACAGCGGCGGCCCCAACAACGGCGTCTGACGGCGGCTGACGTCCTCGTGCACCAAACCACGCCGCTCGTCCTGGCCGTCCTCGTACTCGGCTACGCGCTGGTTTCCGAAAAGGTCAATCGGTCGTTCATCGCCCCGGCGCTGATCTTCCTGCTGCTCGGAATGGCGTTGGGTCCGTTCGGATTACACCTGCTCGACGCCGGAGCCGGCACCGAGGGCTACACGGCCCTGGCTCAGCTGGCGCTGACGGTGATCCTGTTCAACCAGGCGGCCAAACTGAATCTCGACCGGATCCGGCTGCGCGGTGCGGTCACACTGCGACTGCTGATCGTGGGCATTCCGCTGACGATTCTGCTGGGCGCGCTCACCGCGATCGTGCTGCTTCCCGTGCTGCCGTGGTGGGAGGCGGTGTGCCTGGCCGCCATCGTCGCACCCACCGAAGCGGCGCTCATCGAGGCACTTCTCGACGACCGCCGGATTCCCGAACGGGTCCGCCATGCGCTGTCGGTCGAGAGTGGCTTCTACGACGGCTTCGCCCTGGCGATCCTGCTGACCGCCCTCGCGCTGGCTTCTCAGCAGGCCGATCGCTCCGACGTGAACTGGACTTTGTTCATCTTCCGCACCGAAATCCTGTCGTTGCTGGCAGGCAGTGCCGTGGGACTTCTCGGCGGACTGGTGGTGGCGTGGTCGCGGCGGCGCGACTGGATCAGCGACGTCTGGAGTCAACTGGCGCAACTGGCTTTGGCCTTCGTCTGCTTCGTGGTCGGCGAATGGATCCACGCCAGCGGATTCGTCGCAGCGTTCACCGGGGGCTTGGCCTTCGCCTTCATGGCCTTGCGAAACACCGGCCAGGAGTTGTCCACGCAAGTCTCCGACGCCACCGCGCAACTGCTCGAACTGATGGTGTTCGCCATGTTCGGCGCGTTCGCGGTCATCGACGAGTGGCGGCGCGCGGATTGGCGCATCGTCGTATTCGCGGTCGTAGCGCTGTTCGGCGTCCGGATCGTCTCGGTTCTGGTGTCGCTCGTGCGCACTGGAATTCCGATGTCCGAGCGGTTGTTCATCGGCTGGTTCGGGCCGCGCGGAATCGGCACGTTGGTGCTTGGCCTGCTGGTGATCGAACGTGGCGAGATCCGGCAGCAGGACCTGATCGGCACCGTCGTCGTGGTGACCGTGACGCTGAGCCTGGTGCTGCACAGCCTGAGCACCGCGCCGGGTATCGCCCGGCTGGCTCGGTACCCCCAAATCCGCACCGAGCCTGCGTCCAGCGCGCGGAAACGCGGCGAAACAACGCGCTGACCGCAGAACCGGCGGGGGGGAGCTATACCTCGTCGCGCACCTTCGCCATGGCCAGCACGTCCAGGCGGCGGTCCAACTCATCTTCGGAGAGCTTGTCGCCGATCAGGCCGCGGTCGATCACCGTCTGCCGAATCGTCTTGTGCTCCTTGAGGGCTTGCTTGGCCACCGCCGCGGCTTCCTCGTAGCCGATCGCCGAGTTCAGCGGCGTGACGATCGACGGCGAGGACTCCGCCAGCCGGCGCAGCCGGTCCTCGTCGGCCACCAGGCCGTCGATGCAGCGCTGGGCGAAAAGCCGAGATACGTTGGCCAGCAACGTAAATGACTCCAGCAGGTTGCGCGCCATCATCGGGATGTAGACATTGAGCTCGAAGGCCCCCGATAGGCCGCCGACGGTGACGGCGGCGTCGTTTCCGATAACCTGCGCGGCCACCTGGGTGACCGCCTCGGGGATCACCGGGTTGACCTTGCCCGGCATGATCGAGGAGCCCGGCTGCAGATCGGGCAGGTGCAGTTCGCCCAGGCCGGTCAGCGGGCCCGAACCCATCCAACGGATATCGTTGGCGATTTTGGTCAGCGACACGGCGATGGTCTTCAGCGCGCCGGACGCCTCGACCAGACCGTCGCGGGCGGCCTGAGCCTCGAAAGAGTTCTTGGCCGTGGTCAATTCGGCCAGCCCGGTCTGTGCGACGAGCACCTCGACCACCTTGGCGCCGAAGCCTTCCGGCGCGTTGAGCCCGGTGCCGACGGCGGTGCCGCCGATGGCCAACTCACCCAGTCGGGGGAGTGACCCGCGCACCCGTTCGATGCCGGCCTCGACCTGGCGGGCGTAGCCACCGAATTCCTGGCCGAGGGTGACCGGGACCGCATCCATCAGGTGCGTGCGGCCGGATTTGACGACGGTGCGCCACTGTCGCGCCTTGCTCGCCAGCGACTCATGCAGCACTTCGAGGGCCGGAATGAGTTGGCGCACAGCGGCTTCGGTGGCCGCGATGTGGGTGGACGTCGGGAAGGTGTCGTTGGAGGACTGCGACATGTTCACGTCGTCGTTGGGATGCACCGTCACTCCGTTGAGCGCACAGATCGAGGCGATCACCTCGTTGGCGTTCATGTTGGAACTCGTGCCGGAGCCGGTCTGGAACACGTCGATGGGGAACTGGTCGTCGTGGCCTCCGTCGGCGATCTCGTTGGCGGCGGCGATGATCGCGTCGGCCTTCTCGGCCGACAACAGGTTCAGGTCCTTGTTCACCTGCGCGCACGCCGCTTTCAGCAGAGCCATGGCGCGGATCTGGTTGCGGTCCAGGCCCCGGAACGAGATCGGAAAATTCTCCACCGCCCGCTGGGTCTGCGCCCGCCACAGGGCCTTGGCCGGAACGCGGACCTCGCCCATCGTGTCGTGCTCGATCCGGTACTCGCCGTCGTCGTTCGTCATGCGCTGAGAATAGTGGCTTCGTTCGGAATGCCCGCCCAAGACCGGCGATCCTGCTCGGCCGGAGTTCCTGGGGGCCGCCGCCATCATTCGGACGTGCGCGCATGAGTTCCCCCCCACCGCGACTTCGGGCACCTCAGCGGGCATGTGGACGCCACCGGTCGGGGTCGATCCGGGTGAGGACGCTGACGGCGACGGCCGCGAGGGCGATCCAGCCGATCACCACCCACGGCAGCACCGCGTAGGCACCCGGCTGGACGGGAAAAACGTTGACCCACAACGTCGAGAAGGTCACCGCGGCGGCGGCGACCGGGATGAGCAGAACGCCGCGTCTCGCCCCGCCGCCGGTGCGCACCACCGAGGAACCGGCGCTGATGCTCACCAGCAAATAGACCAACAGAATCCCCAGTGCCGCCAGGGTGGAGGCCCAGAAGAACGCGTCGGAGGCCGACGCACTGAATACCTGCCGCATCACCTCGTAGCCCAGGATGCCGACCGCCAGGAGCATCAGGGCGGCGTTGCGCGGTGTGCCCGTGCCGGTCTGGATCCGCCCCAGCCGGCTGGCCGGGGCGTAGTCGCGCAGCAGCGCGTAGATGATCCGTGAGGAGGCCGCAGTGGCGGCCAGGCCGGCGCTCAGCGCCGAGAGCATCGCGAAGACGTCGAAGACATCGCCTACACCGTGGCCGGCATACATGGTTGCCAGGTCGCCCAAAAGGGAGGTCGAGGAGGAGAAACGTTCCATGTCGGCGGGGCTGAGACCGAAGCCCAATACCTCCGCGGCGCTGATCACGGTGCAGGCGATGCCGGCGGTGACCACGGTGAGGATCATTACCCGGGGAATGGTGCGGGAGGCCTCGGTGACCTCCTCACCAAGAGTGACCGACTCCTCGAAACCCGCGTAGCTCAGGAATCCGAAACCCAGGCCCAGGGCGATCGCGGCCATGCCGACCCCCTCGGGCGGCACGAAAACCATCCGGATACGGGGATCCCCAATCGGGCCATGGCCCTCGAACACCTTCGAGAGCACCACGACCGAAAGCGCGACCATCGCCAGGATCGAGATGCCTTCCAGTGCCATCAGCGCGCGGCCGGTGACCCGTAGCGAGGTCAGACACAGCACGCCGATGATCGCCGCGCCGATCACCGACAGCGCGTCGGCCGAGGGGTGCGGCACGGACGGGAAACGCGCGAACATGTTCGAGCCGAACAGCCCGAATCCGGCGACCGAGAGCATGACGAACGACAGGTAGGCGCCCAGGGTGATCCAACCGGCCACCAGACCCGCACGCTGCCCCAAGGTCGCGCCGACGAAGGTGTAGGCCGACCCAGCGCCGGGATAACGGGCCGCCAGGTGGGCGAAACACCAGGCGACCAGCAACAGCAGGACGGTGCACAGGGCGAACACCAAGGGCACCGCCCGCCCGACGTGCTGGGCCGGTTGCTGGGGGTTGAGGTTCATCGCGACGGTCGGCGCCATGCCGCCGATCGACACCGCGACCGCGTCGAACCCGCCCGCGGCCAGGAAACGGGTCCGGTGTGGTCCGTTCACCACCGCAGGCTAACGGTCGAGTCATGTGGGTCAGCAGCAGTACCGGCATTATCTGCGCCAGCGTGCTGGCGGTTGCGCTGTCCACCGGTGCGATACCGTGCGTGGGCTCAGCCGTCATCGGTGCAGGTTAATCCACCGATTTGGACCAATGACGGGTCGGTTGTCGGCGACTTCTCCCGTTGGAACGGCAGACTGGAGATACCAGGATCGGTTCGAAACGATCGAGAGGTCACTTGATGCCCACGCAGCCCCCCAACATGATTCACCTGACCGATTGCCTGACACTGCTGTGCGCGGTCGCAGGTGGCTGAGCTGCCGCCGCTGGTCGAGCCCGCAGATGAGCTTAGCCGCGATGAGGTGGCCCGCTACAGCCGCCACCTGATAATCCCTGAACTGGGCGTCGAGGGACAGAAGCGACTAAAGAATGCCCGGGTACTGGTGATCGGCGCGGGCGGGCTGGGATCACCGGCGCTGCTGTACCTCGCGGCGGCCGGCGTCGGCACGATCGGCATCCTCGACTTCGACGTCGTCGACGAGTCCAACCTGCAGCGCCAGATCATCCACGGGGTCGCCGACGTGGGACGGTCCAAGGCCCAGTCGGCCCGGGAGTCGATCGCGGCGATCAACCCCCTGATCGACGTGCGGTTGCACGAGTTCAGGCTCGACGCGGACAACGCCGTCGGGCTCTTCGGGCACTACGACCTGATCGTCGACGGGACCGACAACTTCGCCACCCGCTACCTGGTCAACGACGCCGCGGTGCTGGCCGGAAAGCCGTACGTGTGGGGTTCGATCTACCGGTTCGCCGGGCAGGTGTCGGTGTTCTGGGACGACGCCCCCAACGGCCGCGGGGTCAACTACCGCGACCTCTACCCGGAGCCGCCCCCGCCAGGACTGGCGCCGTCCTGTGCGGAGGGCGGCGTTCTGGGCATCGTCTGCGCCTGTATCGCCTCGGTCATGGGCGCCGAGGCGATCAAACTGATCACCGGGATCGGGGAACCGATGCTGGGGCGACTGATGATCTTCGACGCGATGGCGATGACGTTCCGGACGGTCCGCATCCGCAAGGATCCCGCCGCCCCGAGGATCACCGAGTTGGTGGACTACGACAGTTTCTGTGGCACGCCCGCTGGCGATGCCGCCGCCACCGCGGTGACCGACTCGGCCCTGACGCCCCGGGAGTTACGCGCGCTGATGGACTCCGGTGCGGATCTGGCGCTGATCGACGTCCGCGAGCGGGCCGAGTGGGACATCGTGCGCATCGAGGGTGCCCGGCTGGTCCCGAAGTCCTCCATCACCGCCGGCGAGGGCCTGACCGAGTTGCCGCGCGACAGCATGCTGGTGCTGTACTGCAAGTCAGGTTTGCGTTCGGCAGAAGCCCTGGCGGTCGTCAAGAGAGCCGGATTCACCGATGCGGTCCACTTGCAGGGCGGGATCGCGGCTTGGGCGCAACAGATTCAACCGGACATGGTGATGTACTGACCGAAAAATAGAGCAGACCGCCGCCCGCGCCGAAGTCGCCTCAGCCGCCGTCTACCACCTGGTGGGCACTCGCGAGCGATTACTCGTCGCGCTGATCGGACGGGTCCCGGAGGCGGTGACCGAGTGTTAGGGGAGGGGATGGGCGGCGGAGCTGTCCCCGGTGAAGTCCACTGCCGAGTACTCGTTGAGCTTGGAGAGCCGGTGGTAGGCGTCGATCATCCGGACGGTGCCGGACTTCGACCGCATCACGATGGACTGCGTGGTGCAGCCGCCGCCGAAGAAGCGGACGCCCTTGAGTAGATCGCCGTCGGTAACGCCGGTGGCGCAGAAGAACACGTTCTCCCCGCCGACCAGGTCGTGGGTGGTCAGCACCCGGGACAGGTCGTGGCCCCGGTCGATCGCCTTCTGGCGTTCCTCGTCGTCGCGGGGTGCCAGCATGGCCTGGATCTCACCGCCCATGCAGCGGATCGCCGCCGCGGTGATGATGCCTTCCGGGGTGCCGCCCACACCGACCAGTAGGTCGGTGCCCGACTCCGGCCGGCACGCGGAGATGGCGCCGGCGACATCGCCGTCGGAGATCAGCCGGATGCGGGCCCCGGCACCGCGAACCTCGGCCATCAGCTTCTCGTGCCGCGGGCGGTCGAGGATGCAGACGGTGATGTCGGAGACGGATGCCTTGCGCACCTTGGCGATTCGCTGGATGTTGGCCGCGATCGGCGAGGTGATGTCGATGAAGTCGGCGACGTCGGGGCCGGCGGCGATCTTGTTCATGTAGAACACCGCCGACGGGTCGAACATGGCGCCCCGCTCGGCGACCGCGAGCACCGAGATGGCGTTCGGCATGCCCTTGGCCATCAGGGTCGTTCCGTCGATGGGGTCGACGGCGAAGTCGCAGTCCGGGCCGTCGCCGTTGCCCACCTCTTCGCCGTTGTAGAGCATCGGGGCGTTGTCCTTCTCGCCCTCCCCGATCACGACCACGCCGCGCATCGACACCGAGTTGACCAGTTGGCGCATCGCGTCGACGGCCGCGCCGTCGCCGCCCTCCTTCTCGCCGCGGCCGACCCAGCGGCCGGCCGCCATGGCTCCGGCCTCGGTGACCCGGACCAATTCCAGGGCCAGGTTGCGGTCGGGGGCTTCGCGACGACGGGAGTCAGGCATGACGGTGATTGTCCCAGAACAGGCCTGAGGGTCCAGACCTGGGATACTGGCAGTTGTGACGGAACCCCTTGCCGGCCCTCCCGGACCCAAACCGGCCAAGCCGCGCGTCCTGCAGGACGGCCGGGACATGTTCTGGTCGCTGGTGCCGCTGGCCGTCGTGTGCATCCTGCTGGCAGGCCTGGTGGGGATGTGCTCGTTCGGCGGGCGTGGTCCGTCTGAGGGCCCTGCTCCGAGCTACGACGCGGCTGTCGCGCTGAAGGCCGACGCAGCCGCGGTCGGCTACCCGGTCCGGCTGCCGAAGCTTCCCGAGGGATGGCAGGCCAACTCCGGAACCCGAAGCGGCATCGAGAGCGGCCGTACCGTTCCCGGCGGTGACAAGCAGCGTGCCGTCGCCAGCCGGGTCGGCTACATCGCCCCGTCGAAGATGTACGTCAGCCTCACCCAGAGCAACGCCGACGAAGCCGCCCTGGTGGCGTCCATCCAGAAGGACGTCTATCCGACCGGGACCGAGAAGGTCGACGGCGTCACCTGGGTGGTCTACCAGGGCGCGGAGGGCAGCGAGCCGGTGTGGACCACCCGTCTGGACAGCGCGAAGGGTCCGACGCAGGTGGCGATCAGCGGATCCGGCAGTCCCGACGATTTCCGCGCCCTGGCCATCGCCACCCAAACTCAGCTCCCCCTGGGTTAAATGGGGCTATGGCGAGCGACGTTTCCAAGAAGGCCCCCGAGGCGGATCTGACCGGCTGGAACTGCGAGCCTTTCACGGCTGCGGGCTTCACCCACGACGTCTATTACAAGGGCACCGGCCCCGGGGTGGTGCTGATCCCGGAGATGCCCGGCGTCCACCCGGGCGTGCTCGCCCTGGGGAATTACTTGGTGGACAACGGTTTCACTGTCGCGATCCCGTCGCTATTCGGCGTACCCGGCGCCTCGGCCCGGGGTCGGATGCTGGTACCCACGATGCTGCGCGGCTGTGTGGCGCAGGAGTTCGCCGCCTTCGCGCTGAACAAGGAACGCCCGGTGACCCATTACCTGCGGGCGCTCGCGCGTGACCTGAAGGCCCGGGCCGGCGGCAAGGGCGTCGGGGTGATCGGACAGTGTTTCACCGGCGGTTTCGCGTTGGCCGTCGCCGTTGACGACAGCGTGCTGGCGTCGGTGCTCAGCCAGCCCTCGGTGCCCATCGCGCTCACCGCCGCGCACAAGCGCGATCCCGGGTTCTCCGAGAAGGAGATGAAGGTAATCGAAAAACGCGCAGACGACGGCAATCTGTGCGCCCTGGCCCTGCGGTTCAGCGGTGATCCGATGGCCCCGGCCGAACGGTTCACGACGCTCAAGGAGCGCCTCGGCGACAACTTCGAGGTCATCGAACTGGACTCCTCGCCCGGCAACGCCGGCGGGTTCGGCCGGATCGCGCACTCGGTGCTGACGCTGGAAGTCCGTGAGCGCGAGGGCCAGCAGGCTTATGAGGCTCGCAAGCGGGTACTGGAGTTCCTCAAAGAGCGTTTGGCGTAGTCGCGTCGCCGGGCAGTACCGGCATGACCTCCTCGGGCAGGGGGGCGGGCTTCTTGCGCCGACGGGGAAAGCGCCGCTTGTGTTTGCCGTCGTCGTCTTCGTCCTCGTCGTCGTCGTGCATGGCCACACCTTTGTAGACGGCCAGGTACACCGAGATGGTGGTGACGATCAGGATCATGATGACCGGCCCGAGGATGATGCCGAAGAACCCGAACATGGCGATGCCGGAGAACACGCTCAGCAGCATCAGCGCCGGGTCGAGTCGGGCCTGCTTGGGCACCAGGATCGGCCGCAGGAAGTTGTCGACGTTGGTGATGCCGAAGATGTGGAACAGCACCACGAACAGGCCGCCGGCGACGTTGCCGAAGAACATCATCCCGATGCCGAAGGGGATGGTGACGATGCCGCTGCCGAGCGGTATCACCGACAGCGCGGTGAGGAAGATCGCGAAGATGAAGAACGCGTCATGGAAGCCGGCGATCCAGATCGAGCACGCGCCTAGGATGCCCTGGATCACCGCAATGATGAACTGGCCCTTGACCGTTCCCTTCACCATGGCGCCCATCTTGGCCAGGTAAAGGTCGGTGACCTCTTCGCCGAGCGGATTGAGCTTGCGGATCAGGTTGATCAGCTTGGTCTTGTTGTTGATCAGTGAGATCAGGACGTAGAGGAAGATAATCGTCGAGGTGATCAGGCCGATAGCGCCGCCGGCTGCGCCGGACAGGGTCCGCAGCAGCCACTCGCCGACCGTCTGAGCCACCTTGCCGACGTGCTCGCGCAACGACTCCAGCGTGATCGTGGGGGCCTGGAACGGAAGTTTGTGCAGCCCATTGTTGGCTGCGGTGATCACTTTCTCGCCCAGGGCGTTCAGGTCGGCCGTCTTGGCCCAATCGGCGACTCCGATCAGCATGTTCGAAATCTGAACCGTCGCCAGGGATATCACGCCGGTAATCGGGATCACCACGGTGAGCAGTGCCGCCAGGACGGTGAGCGTGGTCGCCAGTCCGCTGCTCATCTTGGTCTTCAACTTGTCGTTCACCGGGGTGAACAGGTAGGCGACGATCGCCGCGATCACGATGAGCATGAAGTAGCGGCGCAGGAAGTACGCGCCGAACAGCAACGCGATCGCGGTAACGATCCCGAGCGCCCGCTTCTGGGTGGGCGTGAAGTCGGTTTTCACCGGTCTACTGTCCCATCAGCTTGGTCAGATGCTCGTGAATATTGGGATAGCGCGTCATGTGCGCGCCGCCGTTGAGGTCCAGAATCTCGCCGGTCAGCCACGACGACTGCGGGGAGCACAGAAACACCACAGATCGGTGTTGCGGTCGGCGATCGTGACCCGGCATCCTTCGGCGCCGTCAACCCAACGCCACTTCTGGCACTATGGCAGAGATGGATCCGCGTTCAATGCCGGGCCTCAATGATCCCTTCGACGAGGCGATTTACGACGCGTTGAACTCCCTGCCGGCCAACCTTCGTGCGGCGATCAGCAACGTCGAGATCGTCGTCGAGGACGAGCCCCCCGACGGGCAGCGGCTGCTCGGCCTATACCAGGGAGTGCCGCTGTCGCGCAGAACCAGCGCCTACAGCGGAGTCCTTCCCGACAAGATAAGCATTTTCGGCGGGCCGATCACGCGGCTCGCAGGCGGCGACGCGGTTCGACTACGTCGCGAGATCAGGCGCGTCGTGCTCCATGAGATCGCTCATCACTTCGGGATCAGCGACGAGCGGTTGATCGAGCTCGATCGCTACTGACTTGGCCTCCGGACACGGGCATTCATCTCCCGGTGCGTTCGCGATGCTTGCACCCCGGCCAACAGCAGGGCCGCCGTTTGCCTTCCTCCAACTCCTCCTGGGTGCGGCGAATTCGGCGCTGCCGGGTCGTCGCCTGTTTGGCGTCCTCGACCCACCACTCCTCCGGGGACCGGATTGATCACCGGTTAGTGGCTTCCCGACGCTGTTTGCGCCTGCCCCTCGCACGTCTGCCCTTCAGTACACCGGCGGCTGCCAGTATCAGCGATCCCGAGCACACCGACGTCGTCCAGCTTGCCGTCTCATGCGCCCGGCGCACCCAGTTGAGCAACTTCGGGTCCTGCGCATGCTCGAACGTCGACATGCCGCCGGGCACCACAATGACGTCGGGCGAGGGTGTTTCGTCAAACGAGTGGGTGGCTCCGATGACCAGGACGCCGGAGTCGGCGGCGATCGGGCCGGGTTCGTGCCAGACGAACCGGACCTCGGTGTCCGGTACGTTGCGCAGCACCTCGTAGGGGCCGATGAAGTCCAGAGCGGTGTACCCCGGGTAGAGCACGATGGCGATCTGGGTCATGACTTCTTCTCCGGCTCAGTCGGTGTCCAGGTCGTCCTCGCCAGCCGCGGCCAGCGCGGCCTCGATGCGGGCCCGGGCGCCGTCGAGATGCTCCTGGCAGCGCCGCGCCAGGGCCTCCCCGCGCTCCCATAGGGTCAGTGCCGCATCGAGATCCATGCCGCCCTGCTCCAATTGGCGCACCACGTCGACGAGTTCGTCGCGGCACTGCTCGTAACCCAGTTCGCTGACCGGTGTCTGGCTCATGCGGCTCCGTCCTCCCGCCCCGTGCTGACGGCGCTGATCGCACCGTCGGCAACTCTGATCCGCAGCGCCGTGCCGGACGGCGCGTCCGCCGTCGAGCGGAGAATCGACGCCGACCCCGGTCCCGTTGCTTTTTCTTTTTTCAAGACGGTCTGCACCACCGCGTAGCCGCGGGCGAGCGTGGCGGCCGGGCCGAGGGTGGCAAGGCGAGCGCCCAGGTGTCCGATTCGGTCGGCCTCGCTGTCCACCAGGCGGGTGATGTCGCGGCGTGCGGCGCTTCGAGCACGCTGCACCTCGGCGGCCCGGTCGGTGACCAGGCGCAGCGGGTCGGCCAACGCGGGTCGGCTCCGCATCTGGCTCAGGGCGTGTTGCTCGCGGCCCACCCACTGGCGCAACGCGCGGGCACTGCGGTGCCGCAGTTCGGACACCAGCGCCAACTCGGCGGCGGTGTCGGGCACCACTTTTTTGGCCGCGTCGGTCGGGGTGGCCGCCCGTACGTCAGCGACGAAGTCACACAGCGGGTTGTCGGGTTCATGGCCGACGGCGCTGACCACCGGCGTGCGGCAGGCAGAGATGGCCCGGCACAAGGTCTCGTCGGAGAACGGCAGCAGATCCTCCACGCTGCCGCCGCCGCGAGCGAGCACGATCACGTCGACGTGCGGGTGGGCATCGAGTTCCCGTAGCGCCTCGACGATCTGGGCGACCGCGTTGGGCCCCTGCACGGCGGTGTTGCGAATCTCGAAGCGCACCCCCGGCCAGCGTCCTGCCGCGACCGTGGTCACGTCGTGCTCGGCCGCCCCGCCCCGGCCGGTGATCAGCCCGACGAGATTAGGCAGGAACGGCAGCGGTCGCTTCAGGCGCGGGTCGAACAACCCCTCGGCGTCGAGAACCTTGCGCAGCATCTCGATCCGGGCCAGCAGCTCGCCGAGGCCGACGGCCCGAATCTCGCTGAGCCGCAACGAGAATGTCCCCCGCCCGGTGTAGAACTGCGGCTTGCCGCAGACCACCACTTGGGTGCCCTCGACGAGCTTCACCGGCGCCCTGAGCACCAGATCGCGTGAACACGTCACGCTCATCGACATGTCCGCGGCCGGGTCGCGCAACACCATGAACACGGTGTTGGTGTTGGGGCGCTGGGAAATTTGGGTGATCTGTCCTTCGACCCACACGCTGCCGAGCCGGTCGATCCAGCCGGCGACCCGGATGGCGACGGCCCGGACCGGGAACGGATTGTCCGCCGAGCTTCCCGGGGCGCCGCTCACTTGGCGGTCGCGCGGGTGATCCTGTTAGCCAGCAGCGTCTGATACGGGGCGCGTTCCCGGCCGGCCTCCTCGTAGGCCAAGAGCGCCCGCAAGTCCGCCACGCTCAGCGACTGGATGCGGGCCCGCAGCTGGGCCAGCGTCAACGAGTCGTAATCCAGTTCACCGGCGACCGGCGGGGGCTCGATGGCGGCTTTCGGCGGTGCTGCCGCTGCGCCGTTCTGGGCAGTCGCGGGTTTGACTGTGGCCTCGGCGGCAGGATCGGTCACCGAGTACAACGCGAAGCGGCCCGGGGTCTTGCGTTCGCCGTTGGGTGACGCCGCTTCGTCCGCGGGTTGCTCGTCCTCGTCGAAGGTGGCCCAGTCGGGCTTCTCATCCTTGGGCGGGAAGACCATCTCCAGGGCGGCGTCGCCCTTGATGGCGAACCCGGCGAGGTCCTGTTGCATCTTCATCACCAGCTGCGCCAGCGTGCTCGCGAGGGTCATCGGGTACATGACGATGGTTTGCGGCAGCTTGCGGGTCTCTTCGATGGCGGTGACGGCCACGCCGACCAGCAGGCGGACCCCGTACGGTGCTGTTGCCATGGGGACCAGCGTACGGCTGGCCCGCCCAGGCTGTTGAAACGTACCCTGATTCCATGCCGCCAACCGTCAACATGGGTATTCCGGGTGCCACCAGCACCGTCGCGCACGACGGCGGCAAGCGGGTGTTGCTCGCCGAACCGCGCGGGTACTGCGCCGGCGTGGACCGCGCCGTCGAGACCGTCGAGCGGGCCCTGGAGAAACACGGCGCGCCGGTCTACGTCCGTCACGAGATCGTGCACAACCGCCACGTCGTCGAGACGCTGGCCGCCCGCGGAGCGGTGTTCGTCAAGGAGACCGACGAGGTGCCCGAGGGCGCCACTGTGGTGTTCTCCGCGCACGGCGTCGCCCCCACCGTCCACGAGTCGGCCGCAGAGCGCAATCTGCAGGTCATCGACGCCACCTGTCCGCTGGTGACCAAGGTTCACAACGAGGCCAAACGGTTCGCCCGGGAGGACTACGACATCCTGCTGATCGGGCACGAGGGGCACGAAGAGGTCGTCGGGACCGCGGGGGAGGCCCCCGACCACGTCCAGTTGGTCGACGGGGTCCAGGGGGTGGACGGCGTCACCGTCCGTGACGAGAACAAGGTGATCTGGCTCTCGCAGACAACGCTGAGCGTCGACGAGACGATGGAGATCGTGACCCGGCTGCGGGAGCGGTTCCCGACGCTGCAGGATCCGCCCAGCGACGACATCTGCTACGCCACTCAGAACCGTCAGGGGGCGGTCAAGGCGATGGCGCCCGAGTGCGACCTGGTGATCGTCGTCGGTTCGCAGAACTCGTCGAATTCGGTGCGCCTGGTCGAGGTGGCGCTGGGCGCCGGTTCCGACGCGGCCTACCTGGTGGACTACGCCGACGACATCGACCCGGCCTGGCTGGACGGCGTAACAACGGTGGGGGTGACCTCCGGAGCGTCGGTACCGGAGATCCTGGTCCGCGGCGTTCTGGATAAGCTGGCCGAATTCGATTACGGCACAGTGCAAACCGTGACGACCGCTAACGAAACGCTGGTGTTCGCGCTGCCCCGGGAGATCCGCCCCGCGCGGTCGTGAGAACAAGCGAAGGGCCGCCGGACTCCATAGAGTCCGGCGGCCCTTCGTTCGACCGTGGAAGCTAGGCCGCCGTTCTGACGACCTCGTACTCGTGCTCGCCTTCTGAGGCAGCGAAGGCCGGGTCATCAGCGAAGGACTTCAGGCGCGCGATCCGGTAGATCAGCAGGCCGTAGAGGCACTTCGCCAGGATGTCCGCGATGGAGTAGCCGCCCTGCTTGGCAACCCATGCTCCGGCACCGGTGTGCCCGAAGTAGATCGGCAGCAGGTAGGCGATCGGGTAGACGCCCCAGGTCGCGAAAAGCAGGATCCGCATCTTGCTGACGGTGTCACGGACTGATTCCGGCTGCCGGTCCAGCGACCTGGTCAGTTCGACGAACAGCACGTAGAGGATGTACAGGAAGGGAAGCGTGGACAGCAGGCCCCACACGTTGCGGGTGAAGTTGTCGGAGCTGATCTCGCCGGGATAGCCGAGGGCGATCATCAGCGCCGACGCCGGGATCAGCCGAATCAGCAGGGAATTGCGAAGCTTGCGGGCCAGAGCCAGCACGACGACCAGTTCGGCCAGCAGCAACGGCACGGTCAGCAGCCAGTCGACGTAGCGATATCCCTCGTTGAAGGATTCTCCCGCAGCTTGGACGTAGTCGCCTCGACCGCCCTTTGCATCGGTGACAAAGGCGGCTTTGAACGAGTCGAAGATACGAAAGTAGTGATATGCGGCGATGCCGCACACGATCGCCGACATGACCAACGCCTGCCGATAGCGAGGCAGAACGCGTCGCTGAGAGGCCAGCAGGAAGATCGCGGTGAACAACTGAGCTGCGATCGTCAGCGAAAAGAAGTTGTACACCGTATCGAACTGGGCTTTCGATAGGAGATCAGGGATCATTTTCCACCTTTTCTAGGTTGACAAACCCCCGTTGCCGAGAGCAGCGAAGCCGATCGAACCACAAAAACTCCCGCACCATATTCGGATCTTTCGGGAGTTAACAAATGCGTCATCTTCCGGCGCGTGCCGCGCTAGCGGGAACGGTGGTGCGTAGGATCGGAATCCCGATAGCGAACCCTGGAGATCGGGTGATGGGAGTCGTCTCTCCCGGGATTCGGGCGCCGCCGCGGCTCGGGCGGATACGGCGGGTAGGCCTGTTGGGACGGGTATCCGCGGCCGGGCTCGTGGGGCTCGTAGCGACTGCCGCGGGCCGGCCGCGGCGGGTAGGGGTCGCGGTCTTGGCGGCGCTCGCGCGGCTCACGGCGCGGCGGTGGCGGGGTGCGGCGCGGATCCCGCGGATCGCGGGGGTCGCGGACCCGGCGCCGCGGGATGTCGGATTCCCATTCGGCGGTCGGGCGGCGGCCGGTATCGCGACGGTGGCGTTGGGGTGCGGACTCCTCAACGCCTCGCGTACCGCGGGATCGGCTTGAAGACCGCTGCTGGGACCGTTGCGGTGGCTGCCTGCGCTTGCCGGTGCCGGGTCGGTCCGCCACATGTCGTGGCCTCTCGGCCCACTGGCCGGGTTTCTCGTCCACCGACCCGTTGCCGGCGAAGGCCGACGAAATCTTGGTCGATAAACCACCCAGTAAACCGGACCTCGGTCGTGCTGCGGTGGCTACCCGGCCCTCCGGCCGGGTCATCGCCAGGTACCACCGCACCAGCCCGATCAGCAGCACCGCCGACGTGGTGAACAGCATCAGCGGGAATCGCTCGATCAGGGGGTATCCGCAGGTAATGGCTATTTCCTTCAACCCGCTGAACGCCGAGTTATGGAGTAAGTAGTACGCCAGCGGCACAGCGACGAACAGCAGCAGCGGCGGCTGGATGACTGCGGTGAAGACCCCGGACTGACGCACCGCCAGGACGGCGAGGACACAGCCCAGCGAATAGCCGATCGCGAACAGGCTGCCCAGTTCCTGATGGCCCAAGCCCGCTTCGATCCCGATAGCGGCCAGCGTCATGGTGGCCGCGAGAAGGACCGCGCCCCACCACGGCACGCCCGGCTGGCGGGCGAACGCGGAGCGCTGATCTGCCCCGATCGTCGGCTGAGCTGGCACTCCTAGACCGTACCGGGTTGTTCGGCGTCCGGGCTGGCAGTCTGGCCTGGCGTGCCCTGTGCCGCATGGGCGTTGCGGTGCGGCTCTGGCAGACTTGTGACCCCGTGAGCCTCAGCCTCGGAATCGTTGGTCTGCCCAACGTCGGCAAGTCCACCCTGTTCAACGCGCTGACCCGCAACAACGTGCTGGCGGCCAACTATCCGTTCGCGACGATCGAGCCCAACGAGGGTGTGGTGCCGCTGCCGGATCCGCGGCTGGCGAGGCTTGCCGAGATGTTCGGCTCCGAGCGTGTCCTGCCCGCGCCGGTCACCTTCGTCGACATCGCCGGCATCGTCAAAGGCGCCTCCGAGGGGGCCGGGCTGGGCAACAAGTTCCTCGCCAACATCCGCGAGTGCGACGCCATCTGCCAGGTGGTCCGGGTCTTCGCCGACGACGACGTCGTCCACGTCGACGGCAAGGTCGACCCGCGCTCCGACATCGAGGTAATCGAGACCGAACTGATCCTGGCTGATCTGCAAACCTTGGAGAAGGCGGTACCGCGGCTGGAGAAGGAAGCCCGAAACAACAAGGACCGCAAGCCCGTTCACGAGGCGGCGGTGGCGGCCCAGGCCTTCCTCGATGAGGGCACCACGCTGTTCGCCGCCGGCAAGAAGGTCGACTCGGCGCTGCTGCGCGAGCTCAACTTGTTGACCACCAAGCCTTTTCTGTACGTCTTCAACGCCGACGAGTCGGTGCTCAGTGACGAGTCCAAAATGGCCGAACTGCGGGCGATGGTCGCCCCGGCGGACGCGGTGTTCCTGGACGCCAAGATCGAAGCCGAACTTCAGGAACTCGACGACGAGTCCGCCGCCGAACTGCTGGAGTCCATCGGTCAGCACGAGCGCGGACTCGATGGGTTGGCGCGGGCGGGCTTTCACACTCTGCACCTGCAGACCTACCTGACCGCCGGCCCGAAGGAGGCCCGCGCCTGGGTGATTCACCAGGGCGATACCGCACCCAAGGCCGCTGGCGTGATCCACTCCGACTTCGAGAAGGGGTTCATCAAGGCCGAGGTGGTCTCGTTCGACGACCTGACGGCCGCGGGATCGATGTCGGCGGCCAAGGCCGCCGGAAAAGTTCGGATGGAAGGCAAGGACTACGTCATGGCCGACGGCGACGTGGTCGAGTTCCGGTTCAACGTCTAGGAATCAGTCCGGTCATTGGGACCGTGACGCGGTCGAGGGGAAGCCGTCGAATCATCTGGTGAACTTGACGACCATCTCAGATGCGGAACTCGACCGACAGGTTCGGCACTGTTGCTTCGTGTTTCGGTGCCACCGCAACTAGTATGAAACGTCTTCTCATTGGTCCAGACGGGGTGCCGACAAGAAGGGTATCTGAGTGACATGTGCGACCCGAGCCTTCGAGCGATCGCGGGGCCGCCTGCACTGGACCAGATCGACCGACTTCTGGAAGAACTATTGACGTTGCACCCTCAGATCCCGCCGACCATCCGATTCCGGCTGCGGATCGCGGTCAACGAGATAGCCGCCAACATCGTCAAACACGCCACCAAGGGCATGGACAGGCTCGTCAATCTGCAGATGTGGGCCCTCGTGCGCGACAACGACATCGTTGTCGCCTTCACCGACGACGGCATTCCCGTCCCTGATGATCTGCTCTCCCGCGAAATGCCCCATGAACTCGAGGAGAGTGGACGGGGAATTCCGCTGGCTCGCGGGGTGCTGAGCCTGCTCGAATACCGGCGCGCTGACGGCGTCAACCTCTGGACACTGGTGAGTGAGCCCTTCTGACGACCGGCCGGCCGGGATTGAACCATCGAGTTTCGTTGTCGGTCATGATGTTTCGGTCCCGCCGTGGCCAATCCCGCGCTACCCGCGTCGCTATAATCGGCAAATCGCCGCGACGTGGAGCGGGTAATCGGCAGCTAAGGAGACCGAAATGAACCGCACAATGCGGGAATTGATGTGCATCGGCGCCGCGTCCGTTGCGCTGGCCGGTGTCGGGGTAATTGTGCAGACGATCACGGGCAGCGGCCCGGCGATCGCCGATACGTGCGTCCAAGTGGGAAACCGGGCCAATGTCAGCACGTGTGCGGACCTGACCGATGTGGTCGGCGAGATTCTGACACCGGGCCGGCCCGACCGTGGACCCGGTGACTGGACGCCTAACGTCTACAGCTGCCTGGGCTGGGATGGGCAGTGGGTCAACGCCGACAGCTGCACGTAGCAACGCCGAACCGTGCGCCCCGGCGCCGTTTCGGCGAAGGGCACTGTCGGGCTGCCTCGTCCCGATTGTCCGGCTCATCCTCGTCGCTGCGCTCCGCATCGGCCGCGCGGCTAAGAGTTTCAGCGGGTGACGAAGGCGACGACGGCGTCGCTGAATGCATCGTTGTCGTCCCCGGCGGCCGTGTGTCCGGCGTCGGACAGTTCGATGAATTCCGCGTGCGGCACGGTCGCCAGGAATTGCTCCACCCCCGCGGGGCTGACCACATCGGAGAGCTTGCCGCGGATCAGCAGGATCGGAATGGGAAGTCCCACGGTGATGCGTTCCAGTTCGTCCGCGTCGACGAACGGATCATCCCCGGCTGCGGTCACGAACGCCGGATCCCAGTGCCAGTGCCAGCGGCCGTCGCGGTGCCGCAGGTTTTTCCTCAGGCCGTCGAGGTTACGGGGGCGGCGACGGTGCGGCAGGTAGTCGGAGATGGCGTCGGCGGCCTGTTCAAGGGTGTCGAAACCGTGGACGTGGCGCGTCATGAAGTCGCGGATGCGCGCGGAACCCTCGTGTTCGAATCGCGGCACCACGTCGACGAGAACCAGCTTTGTCACCACCTGCGGTCCGGCGCGGTGGGCCGCGAGGATTCCGGTCAGCCCGCCCATGCTGGCCCCGATGATCACCACCGGGCGGCCGATCTGCTCCAGCACCGCGTCGACGTCACGCGCGAGGGCGTCGACGGTGTACTGCCCGGCCGGGCCCCGGTCGCTGTCGCCGTGACCACGGGCGTCGAGGGCCACGACCTGAAATCCATGATCAGCGAGCACCTGACCGGTGTTCTTCCAGGAGAACCGGTTCTGGCCGCCGCCGTGCAGCATCAGGATGGTCGGCGCATCCGCAGACCCGCCGCGGTTCCACTCGTCACCGACCAATCCCACCCCGTCGCCTCGGAATCGCACGGTGTTCGGTCCGGCGCTCACGGTGTCTCCCTTCGCGGTGTGCTCTGCACGTTACCGGCGGGGCGCGCCGGTACGGTCGACCCGTGGTAACCAATCCGATGATCGAGCCGCGCAGGATCGACGTCAGCGCACCGGCGGTGCAGTTGCGGGCACTGAGCTGGGGTCCCGACGACGGCCCGATCGCGTTGTGTCTGCATGGTTTTCCCGATACCGCTTACGGATTCCGCAGGCTGGCACCGCATCTGGTGGCGGCCGGATACCGGGTGATCGCTCCGTTCATGCGCGGCTACGTGCCCTCGTCGGTGCCCACCGACCGGGCCTACCACATCGGCGCATTGATGGACGACGCCCTGCGAGTGCGGGCCGCGAGCAATCCCACCGACGCCGACGTGGTGATCGGTCACGACTGGGGCGCCGTCGCTGCGACCGGTCTGGCGGCCCTGCCGGACAGTCCTTTTCGCAAGGCGGTGGTGATGTCGGTGCCGCCGGCGGCGACGCTGCGAGCTGGACGCAGCCCGGCACTTCTGGCGCTGCTGCCCGGCCAATTGCTGCGTAGTTGGTACATCAGCTACTTTCAGTTGCCCTTCGCACCGGTGCGCTCCGGCTCATGGATCGTTCCTCTGCTTTGGCGGCGGTGGTCGCCCGGTTACGGTGCCGCCGAGGATCTGCGCCACGTCGACGCTGCGATCGGGGCCCCCGACCGCTGGCGCGCCGCGCTGGGGCCCTACCGGGCAACGATCCGCAACTACGCTCCGCCGGATGGCTACGCCGAATTGCACCGGTGGTGGACAGCTCCGCCGCTGCTGCCGACCCTCTATCTGCACGGCGCTGACGACGGTTGTATGACAGCGCGTTTCACCCGTTTCGTCTCCGCGGCACTGCCTGCCGGCAGTGACGTCGCCGTCGTCGAAGGAGCCGGGCATTTTCTACAACTCGAACGGCCGGACGAGGTCGGCCGCCGAATCGTCGAGTTCCTCGAGGGGTGAGGCGGGTCGAGTGTCGGGCATGTCGTCAGAACGCGTCGCCGCGGCTGACGCGCAATTCCTGTGGTTGTCGGCGAAGGTGCCGAACGATCAGTTTCTGGTGTACGTATTCGACGGAAAGCCAGACATACCAGGCGCTCTCGCGCAGGCACGCCGAAACGCCGAAGCGTGCGTAGATCTGCGGTTGCGCATCCGTGACGACACACCGTGGCGTTACCCGCGGTGGGAGGCCGGAGACGTCAGTGACGAGCAGTTCATCGTTCACCAAGAGGCCGACTGGCCCGATTGCCTGGATCGTCTGGCGGATCTGGATCAACTGGACGCCGGCCGAATGGCATGGCGTTTGGACGTTTTCCCGCCGAACGTGGTCGTGGTTCAGGTTGCCCACGCTCTGGCGGATGGAACGCGGTCGGCGGCGCTGGCCGCCACGGTGTTCGGGCGGAGGTTATCGGTCCCCGCCGTGACGCCGGATCGGGGAAATCTGTTGTGGCGGGGGCTCATCGCCGCCCGCGAACATCGGATCATGCTCGACGACATTGAGGCCGGCGTGCTTGCTGGGCCGGCTCAACTGCGTCCGGCCCTCAGCGTCAACGCCCGTTCGGCCGCGCGGCCGGTCTTACGCACCCTTGTCGTGGACCGGCAGAGAATGGATCACCCGACCGTGACGGCGGCCGCCCTTGCACTGATTGCCGAAGCGCTCGGTGGGTACCTTGCCGACCGGGGCGAGGACGTCAGCCGGCTCGGGGCCGAAGTGCCGATGTCCGTCCGCCGGGGAAACGAGGCGCGGAACAACTTTCGCAACGTCAGTGTCGGCTTGCACCCGGAAGCCGAGATTGATCAACGGGCCGATCGAATCAATGATGAACTGCGCATGCAGCGCCGCCGTGCCGAACACCCGGCGGCAGAGGCATCGGCGGCAGCATTTGCGGCGGTGCCCGCCCCGTTGCTGCGCTGGGGGATGCGCCAGTTCGATCCGGATGCCCGGTCGGCCACGGTCGCCGGTCACACTGTCGTCTCCAGCGTCAACCGGGGACCCGCCGATCTGACCTTCGGTGGCGGGAGGGTGCTGTTCACGGCGGGCTTCCCCGCCTTGTCGCCGATGATGGGGCTGACGCACGGGGTCCACGGCATCGGCGACCGCGTCGCGGTGAGCGTGCACGCCGACCCGGGCGTGATCGACGTCGACGACTACCTCGGCCGGCTTGGCCGTGCTCTTGGGTAGCGGCCGCTGCGCGAGACTGAACCCTGGGCGGCATTCGCGGCGATTCTCCGCCCTGGTTTCAGTCTCGCGACTAGGAAAGAGGAATGGGTTTTCTCAAGCAGGAAGTGCCCGTGATCGACTTCGAGCAGTGGAGCAAAGGCACCCGCTCGGAGAAGATCCGGCCGATGGCCCGGCACTGGGCTGAGGTGGGCTTCGGCACTCCGGTAGCACTGCACCTGTTTTACGTCGTCAAGATCCTCGCCTACATCGGCGTCGGCGCACTGTTCACCATCGGGCATTCCTGGACCGATCCGATCGTCTTCCAGAAGGTCGTGCTCTACACCATGCTGTTCGAGGTCGTCGGCCTTGGCTGCGGATTCGGGCCGCTGAACAACCGGTTCTATCCGCCGATGGGTTCGATCCTGTACTGGTTGCGGCCCAACACCATTCGCCTGCCGCCCTGGCCGGGCCGAGTTCCCTTCACCAGGGGCGACAACCGCGAACCCGTCGACGTTCTGCTCTACGGCGCGCTGCTGGCGACCCTCGTCGTCGCCCTGTTCTCCGGTGCCTCCGGGACCGGACTGCTGCCGGCCTGGCAGTCGTGGACCGTCCTGGCACTCCTGGCTGCGGCCGGCTTGCGTGACAAGGTCATCTTCCTGGCCGCGCGCGGCGAGGTGTACGCCCCGTTCGTCGCGGCGTCGTTGTTCGGCGGGGCGAACGTCATCGTCGCCGCAAAACTGGTGTGCCTGGTGATCTGGATGGGGGCCGCAACTTCCAAACTCACCAGGCATTTCCCGTTCGTCATCTCCACGATGATGTCCAACAGCCCGGTGGTCCGGCCGCGGGCGCTCAAACGCGCTTTTTTTGAACACTTTCCGGAGGACCTGCGCCCGGGACCGTTGTCGCGCGCCCTGGCGCATCTGAGCACCGCTGTCGAAGGCATGGTGCCCCTGGTGCTGTTTTTCTCGCACGGCGGCTGGCCCACCGCCGTCGCGGCCACCGTCATGGTGTGCTTCCACCTTGGCATCCTCTCGGCCATTCCGATGGGGGTGCCGCTGGAGTGGAACGTATTCATGATCTTCTGCGTGCTGTTCCTGTTCGTCGGCCACGCCGACGTCGGACTGTCCGATATGACCAACCCACTGCCGGCGATCCTGTTCGTGGTGATGGTGGGGATCGTCATTGCCGGAAACCTTTTCCCGCAGAAGATTTCGTTTCTGCCGGGCATGCGGTACTACGCCGGCAACTGGGACACCACCCTGTGGTGCGTCGCGCCGTCCGCCGAAGCCAAGATCGACAAGGGGATCGTCGCGATCGCCAATATGCCGGCCGCTCAACTGGAGAAGTTCTACGGCAGCAAGGAGGCCGCGCAGATCCCGATCTACATGGGATACGCGTTCCGCGGCTTCAACACCCACGGCAAGGCACTGTTCACCCTGGCGCACCGGGCGATGGCCGACCAGAACGAGGACAACTACTCCGTCACCGACGGCGAACGAATCTGCAGCATGGCCATCGGCTGGAATTTCGGCGACGGCCACATGCACGACGAACAACTGATCGCCGCACTGCAACACCGATGCCATTTCGAACCCGGCGAGGTGCGGGTGGTGCTGCTCGACGCCCAGCCCATTCACCGGCAGACGCAGCGCTACCGGTTGGTCGACGCGGCGACGGGGGAGTTCGAGAGCGGCTACGTCAACGTCGCTGACATGGTGGTTCGTCAACCCTGGGACGACGATGTCCCGGTCCATCCAGACCGCCTTTGACCAAACGGTTGGTTGGTTGCCAGAATCGGAGACGACCCATCAGGTAACCAAAGGAGAAGTCGATGGCGGAAGCGGTAATCGTCGAGGCAGTGCGGTCGGCGGTCGGCAAGCGCAACGGCGGACTGTCCGGTGTGCACCCGGCGGATTTGTCGGCGCAGGTGCTGGGCGGACTGGCCGAACGCGCCGGGATCGACCCGGAGATCGTCGACGACGTGATCTGGGGCTGCGTCATGCAGGCCGGTGAGCAGGCCCTCGACATCGCGCGTACCGCGGTGCTGACCGCCGGCTGGCCCGAGACCATCCCGGGCGTGACGGTGGACCGTCAGTGCGGATCCAGCCAGCAGTCGGTGCACTTCGCTGCCGCCGGTGTCGTCGCCGGCCACTATGACGTGGTCATCGCCGGCGGTGTGGAGTCGATGTCACGCACCCCGATGGGCGCGTCGTTGGCCAACGGCGGCAACCCCTACTCGGCTTCTTTCAAGGCTCGTTACCACCGCGCACCGAATCAGGGGATCGGCGCGGAGATGATGGCCGAGAAGTGGGGCCTGACCCGCGAGATGCTCGACCAGTTCTCGCTGGACTCGCACGAGAAGGCCGGAGCCGCACAGGCTTCCGGAGCCTTCGACGACCAGATCGTCGCCATCAAGGATGCCGACGGCAACATCATGAACAAAGATGAGGGCATCCGTCTGGGCACCACCCTGGAGAAGATGGGCAACTTGAAGCCCGCCTTCAAGGAGGACGGTGTGATCCATGCCGGTAACTCCTCGCAGATCTCCGACGGATCGGGTGCGCTGCTGTTCATGTCGGCGGAGAAAGCAAAGTCGTTGGGCCTCAAGCCGCTTGCCCGCGTGCACACCGCGGTGCTGGCCGGCGCTGACCCGGTGATGATGCTCTCGGCCCCGATCCCGGCTACCCAGAAGGCGCTGAAGCGCTCTGGCCTGAGCCTGGACGACATCGGCGTCTTCGAGGTCAACGAGGCGTTCGCCCCGGTTCCGATGGCCTGGCTCAAGGAGATCGGTGCCGACGAGAAGAAGCTCAACCCGAACGGGGGCGCCATCGCGCTCGGCCACCCGCTCGGCGGCTCGGGCGCTCGCATCATGACCACGCTGCTATACCACATGCGGGACAACAACATTCGCTACGGTCTGCAGACCATGTGCGAAGGCGGCGGCCAGGCCAACGCGACGATCCTGGAACTCCTCTAGTGGCAGACGAAGCCCCCGGCGCTCTCACCGAGCGCCGGGGCAACACCCTGATCGTCACCATCAACCGGCCCGAAGCCCGCAACGCGGTCAATCAGGCCGTCAGCGTCGGCGTCGGCGACGCGCTGCAGCAGGCCCAGGACGACTCGGAGATCTGGGCCGTGGTCATCACCGGGGCGGGCGACAAGTCGTTCTGCGCCGGTGCCGACCTCAAGGCGCTCTCCCGCGGGGAGAACATCTTCCACCCGGACCATCCGGAGTGGGGGTTCGCCGGATACGTGCAGCATCTGATCGACAAGCCGATCATCGCGGCCGTCAACGGCACCGCGCTGGGCGGCGGCACCGAACTCGCGTTGGCCAGCGACCTTGTCGTCGCGCAGTCCAGTGCGCAGTTCGGCCTGCCGGAGGTCAAGCGGGGGCTGATCGCCGCCGCGGGTGGTGTCTTCCGCATCGTCGATCAGTTGCCGCGCAAGGTCGCCATGCAACTGCTGCTGACCGGCGAACCGATCAGTGCCGACGAGGCACTGCGCTGGGGCTTGATCAATCAGGTTGTGCCCGAAGGCACTCCGGTGCTCGACGCCGCGCTCGCGCTGGCCGACCGGATCACCGGAAACGCTCCGCTGGCTGTTCAGGCGAGCAAGCGGGTGGCACTCGGCGTCGACGAAGGCGAGATCACCGGGGAGAAGGACGCCTGGAAGCGGTCCAACCGCGCGATGCGGGCGGTGTTCAGCTCCCAGGACGCGATGGAAGGCCCGCTGGCCTTCGCGCAGAAGCGTGCCCCGGTCTGGAAAGCGCGCTAACTCCTGCCGACAGAGCGCCGGCTGTACTGCCGAGGCAGTACAGCCGGCGTGCTGGCGTCTAGGCCGCCGGCTTGGCGGTGGTGGTCGTCGGGGTGGCCGCGGGCGTCTCGCTGGCCGACTGGCTCGCGGGCGCCGCCGTGCTCGACGCCGCCGTGCTGGTGGTGCTCGGGGTCGCCGACGTGGTCTCCGACGCCGTGGCCGAGGTGGTGGCCGTGGCCGAGGTGGTGGCCGTGGCCGAGGTGGTCGCCGAGGTCTCGGTCGAGCTCGTCGTCGCCGTACCGGCCTCAGCCGCCGGAGTCGGCGGGGTCAGCACGGTGTCGATCATGTAGATGTAGGCGCCGTGCGCGGTGTAGGCGCAGACGACCTTCGCATCGTTGACCTTGATGTCGCCGCCCTTGCCGACGACGGTCACTGCTCGGCCGTCCTGGGTCGGCATCTTGCCCGCCACGTCGTTGGGGCCGAGGTAGCCCAGCACCATGTGGTAGAAGAGCGTGGGAAGCAGCACCACCGGATCGCTCTTGAGGGCCTCCAGCGTCTTCGGGTCGAGCTTGGCGAACGCCTCGTTGGTCGGGGCGAACACCACGTAGGGGCCGCCGTCGAGGACGTTGACGATGTTGATGTCGGGGTTGAGCTTGCCGGAGATCAACCCGCTGAAGGTGCTCAGGTTCGGGTTGTTGGCCAGCGCCTCCGAACCGGTCTGCAGCGCCATCGAGTCGATCGAGCCGGGGCCGGTCGGCACCTGCTTGCGGTAGGCGTCGCAGCCCGAACCCTGAGGGTCGGGCACCTTGGTCGAGGTCGGGACGGGTCCAGCGGGCGACACCGGGGCCGGAGACGCGGGCGACTCGGAGGCCGGAGCGGCGGGCGACTCGGACGCCGGAGCGGCGGGCGAGGTGGACGCCGGAGTGGCGGCCGAGGTGGACGCCGTGGCCGGGGAGGGCTCGGGAGATGGCGTCGGCTCGGCCCAGGCCGGCTGGATGGCGGTCGGGACCGCGATGCCGAGCGCCACGATGGCTGCGGCCAGGCCGACGGTCTTGCTGCGAGTGCTCACGGGGAATTCTCCTCAGTTCTCACGGTGCGATCCGATCAGGAAAGCAACGACTGTGGCATCGTAAACGGGGAACGTTTCGTTACCCAAAACGACCGATTCCGGTTGAAATCCCAGGTCGCCGACCTTACCGGCGGACCCGACCTACGATGCTCTTCCATGGCTGAACACCGCGCTCAACCCCTGTTCGTCACCATCGGCGGTAAGCGTCCGGAGGTCCATGAGGACGCCTGGGCGGCGCCGAACGCGACCCTGATCGGCCAGGTCAAGCTGGGCGCACGCGCCAGCGTCTGGTACTCGGCAACGCTGCGCGCCGAGGCCGAGCCGATCGAGATCGGGGCGGGCAGCAACATTCAGGACGGCGTCACGATTCACGTCGATCCTGAGTATCCCGTTCGGGTGGGCGCCGGCGTCAGCGTCGGGCACAGCGCGGTCCTGCACGGCTGCACGGTCGAGGACGGGGCCCTGATCGGAATGGGTGCGATCGTGCTCAACGGGGCGGTGATCGGCGCCGGATCACTGGTGGCAGCCGGCGCACTGGTCCCGCAGGGCATTGTGATCCCGCCGCGCTCGCTCGTGGCCGGGGTGCCCGGCCGGGTGCGTCGGGAGTTGAGCGATGCTGAGGTGGCCGCGAACCGCCACAACGCGGTGGTCTACGAGCGCCTCGTCGATCTGCACCGTGAGGCCACCTAACGGCCCAGACGTCAGGGTTGCGTCATCGCTTCCGGCGTCCTTATTTCGTACGGTGAGAAGGATGCGTATCGACCAGATCCGTGCCGCGGCCACCAATCAGGCTGTGGCGCACGACGAGTGGCCTTCTACGGTGCGCCGTCGGCGTCTGATCGTGTCCTTGGTCTTGGTCGCCGGCGCGGCGCTGATGGGCTATTCGCTGACCCGTCCACCCGGTGATGCGACCTTCTACTGGCTCACCTCGGCCCTCGCGGCGGTATGGACGGTCGGTTCGCTACTGTCCGGACCGCTCCACCTGGGCCGGACTACCTGGCGAACGACGGCGCAGCGCCCGGTCATCACCGGGGCTGCGACGGGTCTGGTCGTCGGCACGGCCTTCCTGTTGGGCGGTCTGGTGGCTCGCCACATCCCGGCCGTCTCCGATCGCATCACCGACGTGCTCGAGTACACCCGGTACGGTCCGATCGGACTCATCGTGGTTATCGCGATGGTCAACGGTGTCGCCGAGGAACTGTTCTTCCGCGGCGCTCTCTACACCGCCCTGGGCCAGTTCTATCCCGTGCTGATCTCCACCTTGCTCTACGCCGCGTCGACCCTGGCCACCGGAAACCCGATGCTGGCGTTCGCCGGCCTGATCCTGGGCGGTGTGTGCGGCGTTCAGCGCCGCGCGACCGGCGGTGTGCTCGCACCGGTTCTGACCCACCTGGTGTGGGGACTGATGATGGTCCTCGTGCTGCCACGGGTGTTCGGCCTATAGCCGAAGCAGCTTATTCGTCGGTGAAAACCGCGGTTCGGCGCTGCTGAAATGCCCTGGCCCCCTCTTTGAAGTCGTGCGCTCTGAGCAGCCGCAACTGGCCCTCGGTCTCGCGGACCAGCGCCGGACCGAGTTCACCCAATGTCGCTTCGTTGATCGCCTGCTTGGTCATCCGCAGCGCCACCGCCGGGCCGTTCGAGAGCTTGTCGATCACCGCCGCCACGCCGGCTTCCAAGTCGTCGGGCGCGTACACCGCACTGACGAGCCCGTACTCCAGCGCCTCGGCGGCCGGGAGGCGTTCGGCCAGTAGCGCCAATTTCAGCGCCCGGGTCCGGCCGACTGACGCAGCCACCAGGGCCGTGGCGCCGCCGTCGGGCATCAGCCCGATCTTGGCGAACGCGAGGAGGAAAAACGCCGCCTGGGAAGCCAATACGATGTCGCAGGCGAGTGCCAGCGACACCCCGACGCCGGCTGCGGGCCCCTGCACGACGGCCACCACCGGCTTGGGCAGGCCGGCGATCAGAGGCACGGCTCGGTTGATGGCGGCCAGCAACGGGTCGACGTCGCTGTCCCCACTTCGCGCCAGCGCCTGATCCTCGGCTCCGATGCCCGCGCCGGCGCAGAATCCGCGGCCGGCACCGCCTAGACGCACCACCCGCACCGCCGGGTCGGCCGCCGCGCGGTCCAGCACGTCGCACATCGTCTCGACCATCTCGGCGGTCAGCGAGTTGAGGCTGTCGGGACGGTTGAACGTGACCGACAGGACGTTGCCGTCGAGCGAGACGGACAGGTGGTCGGTGCCGGTGTAGGGGGTCATGGTTCAACACGGTACAAAGGGTCAACCGGAGTGGACGAAGGGCGGTATCGGGATGTCTGGACCTCTGACGGGGTTGCGCGTCGTCGAATTGGCCGGCATCGGCCCCGGCCCGCACGCGGCGATGATCCTCGGCGACCTCGGCGCCGACGTGGTGCGTGTCGAGCGTCCCAAGCCCGGCCTCGGGGCCGCCCCGAGCAATGACTTCCTGTTGCGTAGCCGCCGGTCGGTGACCGCCGACCTCAAGAGCGAGACCGATCGCGAACTGGTGCTGGGGCTCATCTCGAAGGCCGATGTGCTGATCGAAGGCTTCCGTCCCGGCGTCACCGAGCGGCTCGGACTGGGCCCGGAAGACTGCGCCAAAGTCAACGAACGGCTGATCTACGCCCGGATGACCGGCTGGGGCCAGACCGGTCCGCGCAGCCAGCAGTCCGGGCACGACATGAACTACATCTCCCTCAACGGGGTGCTGCACGCCATCGGCAGGGTCGGCCAGGCGCCGGTCCCGCCGCTGAACCTCGTCGGCGACTTCGGCGGCGGGTCGATGTTCCTGCTCGTCGGCGTCCTCTCGGCGCTCTACGAACGGGAGCGGTCCGGCAAGGGGCAGGTGATCGACGCCGCGATGGTCGAAGGATCGGCCGTGCTGGCTCAGATGATGTTCGCCTTCCGGCACACCGGGATGTGGAACGACGTGCGCGGCACCAACATGCTTGACACCGGCGCGCCCTGGTACGACGTGTACGAATGCGCCGACGGCCGGCACGTGGCGGTCGGCTCCATCGAGCCGCAGTTCTACGCCGAACTCATCGAGAAACTCGAACTCGATCCCGCCACTCTGCCGCACCAGCAGGACATCAGCCGTTTTCCGGAATTACGGACGATCCTCACCGAGGCATTCCTCAAGCACGACCGGGACCGCTGGGCCGAGGTGTTCAAGAACAGCGACGCCTGCGTCACGCCGATCCTGTCGTTCGCCGAGATCGAGACCGAACCGCACAACGTCGAGCGCGGCAGTTTCTATAAGGAAGGTGACTCGATCTTCCCGATGCCGGCTCCGCGGTTCTCCCGGACCCAACCCGGCAAACCCACGCCGCCACGGGTTCCGGGAGAGGACACCGACGACGTTCTGCGGGACTGGGTTTGAGGACTCCGTCCGGTTACTCGTATAGTCCCAACCAACCAGTAGGTTGATACGAAAGGAAATCCCGTAGTGGAGATCAAGGACGCGGTTGCCGTCGTCACCGGTGGCGCTTCGGGCCTGGGCCTGGCCACCGCCAAAGCCCTGCTCGGCGAGGGCGCGAAGGTGGTCATCCTCGACCTGCCCAGTTCCAAGGGTGAGGATGTGGCGACGGAATTAGGTGACCGGGCGCGGTTCGCGGCCGCCGATGTCACCGACGAGGAGGCCGTGGCGAAAGCGTTCGACCTCGCCGAGACGCTGGGCCCGGTGCGCATCGTGGTCAACTGTGCCGGCACCGGAGATGCCATCCGAGTGCTCGGTAAGGCCGGTGTGTACCCGCTGAGCAAGTTCGCCCGGATCGTCAACATCAACCTCGTCGGCACCTTCAACGTGCTGCGTCTGGGGGCGGAGCGGATGGCCAAGACCGAAGCGATCGGCCCTGAAAACAGCCAGGAGCGCGGCGTCATCATCAACACCGCATCCGTCGCCGCGTTCGACGGCCAGATCGGCCAGGCCGCTTACTCCGCCTCCAAGGGCGGTGTCGTGGGGATGACGCTGCCGATCGCCCGCGACCTGGCCGACAAGCAAATCCGCGTGATGACGATCGCCCCTGGACTCTTCGACACCCCGCTGCTGGCTGGGCTGCCCGAACCGGCCAAGGCTTCCCTCGGCGCGCAGGTGCCGCACCCGTCGCGGTTGGGCAACCCGAGCGAGTACGGCGCGCTGGCCGTGCATATCGTGGAGAACCCGATGCTCAACGGCGAGGTGATCCGTCTCGACGGCGCCATCCGCATGGCGCCCCGCTGATCCCCGCAGCCCCTCGAAATCAAGTCACAGGTAAGGACGAATCATGGCTTTGAAGACCAAGTTCACCGAGACATTCGGCATCGAACACCCGATCGCCCAGGGCGGTATGCAGTGGGTGGGCCGCGCGGAACTCGTTGCGGCGGTGGCGAACTCGGGTGCTCTGGGTTTCTTGACCGCGTTGACGCAGCCGACGCCGGCGGACCTCGCCCGGGAGATCGACCGCACCCGCGAGATGACCGACAAGCCGTTCGGTGTCAACCTGACGATCCTGCCGGCGATCACCCCGCCGCCCTATGACGAGTACCGCCAGGTGATCGTCGACGCGGGGATCAAGATCGTCGAGACCGCCGGCTCCAACCCGGCCCCCCACCTGCCGATGTTCCACGGCAACGGCATCAAGGTGCTGCACAAGTGCACCTCGGTGCGGCACGCCATCAAGGCCCAGAACCTGGGCGTGGACGGCATCAGCATCGACGGCTTCGAGTGCGCCGGTCACCCGGGTGAGGACGACGTTCCTGGCCTGGTCCTGATTCCGGCCGCGGCCAAGGAGATCGAGATCCCGATGATCGCCTCCGGTGGCTTCGGCGATGCCCGTGGCCTGGTGGCTGCGCTGGCGCTGGGCGCCGACGGTGTCAACATGGGCACCCGGTTCATGTGCACCGTCGAGTCGCCGATCCACCAGAACATCAAGCAGTCCATCGTCGACGGCAACGAGTTGGGCACCGAACTGATCTTCCGGAGCCTGCACAACACCGCCCGGGTGGCGTCGAACGCGGTGTCGCGCGAGGTCGTGGAGATCCTCAAGGGCGGCGGCCAATTCGGTGACGTGATGGAACTCGTGGCCGGCTCGCGTGGCCGCAAGGTGTTCGAAGACGGCGATCCTGATGCCGGCATCTGGACCGTCGGCACCGTGATGGGTCTCATCCACGACATCCCGACCTGCGGCGAATTGGTCAGCCGGATGGTCACCGAGGCTGAGGAGATCATCACCGGCCGGTTGGCCGGCATGGTCACGTCCGGTGCGAAGGTGCTCGCCTGAGTGCAGACGCAAAAGTGCCCGCCTGGTCAAAGGCGGGCACTTTTTCGTTTGCGCGTGGTCGTTGACGACGCGGCGTTTGACGACGTCGGGCCTGACCAGGCCCGGTCGCTCTTACCTGAACTCAGGCAACGTCGACGAACTGCTCGGAGGTGTCACCCTCAACGAGATAGTCGCCGTGATACAGGGCTTCGAAGTCAACTTTGATGACATCAGCGCTGGTGTCGTCGATCCACATAAAGCTGACTGTATGGGTCAGTATTAAGGAATCTCTGGGTCACCTTTCGGAGTTTGGTGGCAATTCTTACCGGCGGGTTACGCGCCGCCACAGAAGTTGCACCGGCCTTGACGGCCCGACGACACTCGTCATAGAGAAGATAGCTGGATGACACAAAGGACGGCGCATTGCTTGCACGAATCGCCAGGCTGGCACTTCGCTCGCCTCGGCTGATCCTGGCGGTCGCCGCGCTGCTGGCCGTCGCGACCGCCGTCTTCGGTATCCCGGTCGCCAACCATCTGTCCTCGGGAGGTTTCCAGGACCCCGCGTCGGAATCCGCCCGTGCCGCCCACCTGCTCGGCGAGAAGTTCGGCCAGAGCGACCAGCAGTTGCAGATCACAGTCAGCGACCCCGCCGGCATCACCAGCGAGAAGGCCCGGGCCGTCGGCACCGAGATCACGGGCACCCTGGACGCATCGCCGAACGTGCTCAACGTGACCTCGCCGTGGACGTCCGCACCCGCAGCGGCCGCCGAATTGACCAGCACCGACGGCACAACCGGTCTGGTGATCGCCACCATTGCCGGTGGCGAGAACAAAGCTCAGAGCTATGCGGCGGAACTGGCCGCACAGATGGTCGGCGAGCGCGATGGGGTGACGGTCGCCGCGGGCGGCAGTTCGATGATCATCAGACAGATCAACGAGCAGACCAAGCACGACCTGATGCGGATGGAGACCATCGCGATCCCGCTGAGCTTCCTGGTGCTGGTGTGGGTGTTCGGCGGCCTGATCGCCGCGACCCTGCCGCTGCTGGTCGGAATGATGGCGATCCTGGGCGCCATGGCGGTGCTGCGCCTGATCACCCACTTCACCGACGTCTCGATCTTCGCGCTGAACATCACCACTGCGCTGGGCCTGGCTTTGGCGATCGACTACACGCTGCTGATCGTCAGCCGCTACCGCGACGAGATCCACGGTGGCGCAACGCCGGAAGCGGCCCTCGTGCGCACGATGAGCACCGCGGGGCGAACGGTTCTGTTCTCCGCGGTGACGGTGGCGCTGTCACTGTCGGCGTTGATGGTGTTCCCGATGTACTTCCTGAAGTCCTTCGCCTACTCCGGCGTCGCGACGGTGGCATTCGCCGCGGCCGCGGCGATTTTGGTCACCCCGGCGGCCATCGTGGTGCTCGGCACCCGACTGGACGCGCTGGACATCCGTCGCTGGCTGCGGCGGGCGCTCGGCCGACCCGAGCCGGTGGCCAAGCCGGTCGAGCAGCTCTTCTGGTACCGCTCCACCAAAGCCGTGATGCGCCGGTCCATCCCGATCGGCGCGGCCATCATCGCGGCTTTGGTGTTCCTCGGATTGCCGTTCCTGCGTATCGAATTCGGCAGTCCCGACGACCGCGTACTGCCCAAGAGCGCGTCTGCCCACCAGGTCGGCGACCGGTTGCGTAACGACTTCCCGAGCAACCTCAACAACGGTCTGATCATGGTGATCCCGGACGCCGCCGGGGCTGACGGCGCCGAACTCGACCGCTACGCCGCCGACCTGTCCCGGATTCCGGACGTGACGCTGGTGTCCGCACCGGGCGGGACGTTCGTCAACGGCAACCGGGCGGGCGAGCCGTCGGCCCCCACCGCCGTCGCCGACGGCACCGCGTTCATGTCGGTGCGAAGCACCGCACCGCTGTACTCCGCGGCCTCCAAGACGCAGCTCGATCGGTTGCATGCCGTGGCCGAACCCGCCGGCCGTGAGGTGCTCATCGCCGGCGGCGCCCAGATGAACCGCGACATCGTCTCGGCCGTCACCTCGCGAATGCCGTTGGTGCTGACCCTGATCGGTGTCATCACCTTCGTGTTGCTGTTCCTGCTCACCGGGAGCCTGGTGCTGCCGCTGAAAGCCATTGTGCTCAATGTGCTTTCGCTGTCGGCGGCGTTCGGCGCACTGGTCTGGGTGTTCCAGGAGGGGCATCTGGGCGCGCTGGGCATCACGCCGACCGGAACCATGGAAGCCAACATCCCGGTGCTGATGTTCTGTGTCGCCTTCGGGCTCTCGATGGACTACGAAGTGTTCCTGCTGGCGCGGATCCGCGAATTCTGGCTCACATCCGGGCGCACCCGCGCCGACGCCGACGAAAGTGTCGCGCTGGGATTGGCCCGTACCGGCCGGGTCGTCACCGCCGCGGCGATGATCATGGCGATCGCCTTCGCCGCGCTGATCGCCGCGCAGGTCTCGTTCATGCGGATCTTCGGAACCGGTCTGACGCTGGCCGTGCTGGTCGACGCCACCCTGGTCCGGATGGCGCTGCTGCCGTCGTTCATGCAGGTGATGGGCAAGTGGAACTGGTGGGCGCCGGCGCCGCTGGTTCGGTTGCACGAGCGGATCGGCCTGACCGAAGAGCCGGTCGAACGACGTCCCGCACCGCCCGGCCCGCTGGTTACAGTGGGGACGTGACCGCGACTCCGGCGACCCTGGATCATCCGTTCTTCGCCCGACTGTGGACGGTGATGTCGGCCCACGAGACCCCGTTGCTGCGGAGGCTTCGCACCGAGAATCTCGCCGGGTTGTCGGGGCGGGTGCTCGAAGTCGGCGCCGGCACCGGGACCAACTTCGCGTTCTACCCCGACGCCGTCATCCAGGTGGTCGCCGTCGAGCCCGAGACCCGGCTCGTTCCGAAGGCCCGGGAGGCTGCCGCATCGGCCGCCGTCCCGGTGAAGGTCGTGGAGTCCACCATCGAGGCGCTTCCCGAGGTCGATCCGGACCACCAGCCGTTCGACGCCGTGGTGTGCTCGCTTGTGTTGTGTTCGGTCGCCGATCCGGAAAGCGTTCTGCGCGAATTGCATTCGCTGCTCAAGCCTGGCGGGGAGCTGCGTTTCTTCGAGCATGTCGCCAGCCCCGGCTGGCGCGGATCGGTGCAGCGACTGGCTGACGCCACGGTCTGGCCACGGATCTCCGGCAACTGCCACACCCACCGCGACACCGAACGGGCCATCACCGCGGCCGGTTTCTCCATCGACCGGACCCGCCATCAGTGGACGTTCCCGAACTGGGTGCCGCTGCCGGTGTCGGAGGTCGCGGTGGGCCGGGCCGTGAAGGCCGGCTGACTCAGGCGTTGATGCCGGAACGCACGATGCGCTCGATCTCATCCAAGGGCGTGCCCATCAGGTGGCTGAAAATCGTTGCCCACGGCTCCATCAGCACGGCGCGGCCTTCCGGGGAGCGCAGCTCGTAAATCCCCGTGCGGATCGGAATCGCCTCGACCTCCGGATCGAAGCCCGAGGCGTACAACTTCGGGCCCGCCAGCGGCGCGCGCAGCATCGCGCGCGCCGCTGACGCCCACATCCAGATCAGGTACTTCTCCATCAGGGCGAAGCTGGTGAATCTCGCTTCGTCGACGTGCAGTTGACCACGGTCGTCAACGGAGTCGTAGGTCCACCAGTCACCGTCGCGGCGCAGGTGCACCGAGGCCTCGTTCGAGCTGAACAGCATCACGCAGTCGGCGCATTCCGTCGACACCGAAATACCGCTCAGCTGCTGCAGCCCAGACCAGTACCGCCAACTTTGGTCCAGGTGTTCCAGATCGGGGAGGTTACTCACTTGTAGGCGAGGTAGCCCGTCTGCAGCAACGCGAGCACCGATCCGTTATTGCCGTTGGCGTCGACGATTCGGTACTGGGTGCCGCCACCCGGCTGACCGAACCAGCCCAGGATCTCGGACTTCTCGATGGACCAGCCCAGCGGTAGAGCGGCCGGGTCCGCAACGACATATTCGTCGAACGGTGACACCTGGTTGGCCGGCGGCAGCGCCAGTTGCGCGAATGGCGTGCCGGCCGGTGCCAGGAATCCGCCACCGGGGAATCCGAATCGCTGGAGGACGGTGCCCTTTTCGAGCTTGTAATCCGGCACGATCGTGCCCGGCTTCGAGCCGTTATTCGGCGGGTAGTTCTTCCCGTCTGCCGTGCCGTCCGAATTGATCACGTTGTTGCCCGAGCCAGGCGGTAGGTCCCACGGATACACGGGCGTGTAGCCCACTAACAGCGGCGAATTGAGCGCAAGAGCCGCCGCCCCGTCGAAACCGGAACCGCCGAAGAGGCCGCCCCTGCCGCCTACGCCGCCCGCGCCGCCCGGCGTGGTGACCTTGCAGGCGGGGCTTTGCTCTAAGGCGCAGCCCACTACGCCCGAACCGCCGATGCCCCCGTTTCCGCCAATCCCGAAAAAGAGTGCGCCGTTGCCGCCCCGGCCGCCGTTGGCGCCCGTCGAGGCGTTGCCGCCGGCGCCGCCGTTGCCCAGGAACAGGCCCGAGTTTCCACCACTGCCACCGGTGCCGCCGGGGGTGTTGCGGTCGGCGTTGCCACCGGCGCCGCCGTTGCCGAAGGATCCCGAATTGCCACCGTCGCCGCCGCTGCCGCCGTTGAACGTCTTGCCGCCGTTGCCGCCGTTGCCGCCATTGCCGATCAACCCGGCATTGCCGCCTCGTCCACCGTCGGCGCCGTTGCCGCCGTTACCGGCGATGAATCCGCCGTTGCCACCTCGGCCGCCGCCGTTGCCGCCGGCCCCGGCGTTTCCGCCGTTGCCGATGAAACCGGAACGTCCGCCGTCTCCGCCGCTGAAACCGTTGCCGCCGTTGCCGAACAGCAACCCGCCGTTGCCGCCGTTGCACGGTCCGCTAACGCACTGTCCGCCGTAGGACACCCAGTTGTAGCCGTTGCCGATCAGCAGGCCGGCATCAGGATGGGTGATGGTTCCGTCGGAGAACAGGAACTCCAGCGGATTCTGTTGGCTGGCAGCCGCTTTTGCGATCGGCGCGGGCGTCGAGGCCGGCGGCGTTAAGGCCGGCGGGAGGCTGACGGTGGGCAGGCTGGGTGCGGGATCTGCGGCGGCCGGGGCCGGGTTCGGCGCAGGCGCCGGGGCCGGAATCGCGACCGCGACTGCGACCGCGGCGGCGGCGCCGATGCTGTCCGACGGGGAGGTGCCACGATCGCGCGTCTCGACGGCACGGTCTGCGCTCGGTGCATCAGCCTCAGCTGTGGATCGCGGCCCCCGGTGGGGTGTGGCTGCGGTGGGTCGCGAATCATGCGAGCTTGCCCTGGAACCCTGCGTCCCGCCGCCATCGGCGTCGCCCCGGTCCGCGTGCGCCACTGCGCCCCCGCCGAGAACCGAAGCGCCCAAACCGACGGTGAGGGCGCCCGCCCCTAGCCACGCCGAGACCCGAAGCTGACGATGCGACATAAGAGTTCCTTCACATTCATGTAAGAGACGACTGGTCGGACCCTAAGTCTTCTGGCGGCGATCTGGGACCCGAAACGCGAAAAAAAAAGGGGCTCTAATCCGAAAATAAAGGCGACGTGCGATGGGTCAGGTGCGCGTCAGCGGTGGTAGTTGCGGTCAAGCGGCGGGGTTGAGGGTGACGGTGTAGCCGAGGGCTTCGAGTTGGCGGATGTGGTTGCGTTTCTTGGTTTCTG
>CAIRCP010000126.1 GCA_903877095.1 uncultured Actinomycetes bacterium
CCCGATTCCGTTGTCCCACTGAGAAATTCATACCCACCCGAGGATGCCGCCCCGCCATCACTCCCACTGCGAACCCGGCAGCAAAAACATACCCCCACGCCACCCGCATAATTCAGCATTCTCCTAGGTATGTGTCACGCCGCGGCGGCTTTGACCGCGTGACTGACTTCTTGGCGAGCTTCGAGATATTCCGGCGTGCGGCGCAGCTCATCGCTGTCGATACCCTCGCGCGGAAGGTCGATGGTCAGGTCCAGCGCGACCCGTCCGGGACGCGCGGTAAACACCACGATCCGGCTCCCCAGGAAGACCGCCTCGTCGGCGCTGTGCGTGACGAACACCGTGGTGCGCCCGGATTCGGCGCTCACTTTGCGGACGTCCTCCTGCAGGCGCTCGCGGGTCAGCGCGTCGAGGGCGGCGAAGGGTTCGTCGAGAAGCAGCAACGCACCTGCAGACCCCTCGCCCGCCAGTGCCCGCGCGATGGCGACACGCTGTTGCTGGCCGCCGCTGATTTCCCAGACATGCCGGTGGGCGAGACCCTCGAGACCCACCCGGTGTAGAAGTTCGTCCCGGCGATCCGCACGCTGGTCCCGTTGCACGCCGGCGTATTTCAGGGCGAGCTCGACGTTGCCCCCCACTGTGCGCCACGGGAACAGCCGAGGCTGCTGGAACACCACACCCGCAGACTTGCCGGGCACCGGTGGCACGCCCGCCACCAGGACCTGACCGGATGTCGGCGTCTCGAATCCGGCGATCAGACGCAGCAGGGTGCTCTTACCGCACCCGGAGGCGCCGGCGAGCACCAGGAAGGAGCCCGGTTGGACGGACAGGTCGATCGGGCCCAGAACCTGGGTGGGCCCGTAGCGATGCTCGACCGCCTCGATCCGGACCGCGCTGTCCACCCTGGCGCCGTTCTCGGCGGCCAACTCAGCGAGTGAGGGCATCAGGCAATCCCGTCGTGTAGAGGGCGTTCTGGAACGTCGACAGCGGTGCGGCCGCCGGGATCTGTTTCTGGTCGGCCAGGAACTGCGAAGCGTTTTCGAGATTTGCGGCGAGGTTGCCCGGCTTTCCGTCGGTGCCCAGCCACTGTGGCGAGGCCACCTGATCGGGGGTGAGGAAAACCGTCTTCTTCAGCTGTTGCTCGACATCGGCAGGGCTGAGCGCGATCTCGGCCGCGACCGCCTTCGCTGCGGCGGCGGGATCGTCCTTGATCTCGCTGAGGGCTCGGGCCTGCTGCTGGCGCCAGACGTCGACGACCTTGGCATTGTCTTTCGCGAACGAGTTCGACACCGCGGCCAGATCAAGAGTCGGCTTGCCCTTGTCGGCGAGCTCGCGGCTGGTGATCAGCACCTTGCCGTTCTTCTCCAGCTGCTCCAGGGTCGGCAACCACGAGTAGGCGGCCGCGATGTCGCCACGTTCCCAGGCAGCCAGAATGGCCTGCGGCTGAAGGTCGACGAGTTGAACGTCTTTGGCGGACAGTCCGTTTTGGGCCAGCGCCGCCAGCAGGCTGTAGTGCGCGGTGGACGCGAACGGGGTGGCCACCCGCTTGCCCTTCAGGTCGGCGATCGACTCGATGCCGGTGCCGTTGCGGGCCACCAGGGCCTCGTTGTCGCCGGCGACGTCGAGGATGAAGGCGACGCTGTAGGGGATGTTCAGTGGCGCGGACAGGCCGCGGGCCACCGGGCTGGAACCCAGGGCGCCGAAGTCGACCTCCTTGGCGATGAACGCGGTGTTGACGTCGGCGCCGGAGTCGAACTTGATCCACTTGATGTTGTAGTCCGGCAACGCCTCCTCGAGCCATTTGTTGTTCTTGACGATCAGATCGCCACTGGGGAAGGTCTGGTAGGCGATCCGGACCGTCGGCTTGGACGCGTCGGGCTTGGAATGGTCGATGGCGCAACCGGATAGCGCGACCGTCGCGATGGCCCCGATCGCCGCCAGGGTGGTGATCCTCATGCTTTTCCTCTCCAGGGAACCGCCCGGCGTTCCACGCCGCGCAGCAGACCGTCGATGATCAGTCCCGAGATGCCGATGGCGAAGATGCCCACCAGCACCACGGGGGTGTTGTTGTAGTTGCTGGCGTCCTTGACCAGTCCGCCGATGCCGGGGATGCCGTTGAACAACTCGGCGGCGACCACCGACGAGTAGGCCATGCCGACCGCGAGGCGGATTCCGGTAAAGGTCTCCGGTAACGCCGAGGGAATCACGATGTCCTTCACCACATCCCAACGCGAGGCGCCCAGGGCGCGTGCCGCCTCCACCAATCCCACCGGTGCGGCGACGACGGCGGAGGTGGTGGCGACCGCCGCGGGCGGCAGTGCGGCCAGCGCCAGCAGTGTCACCTTCGGCGCCTCGTCGATCCCCAGCCAGATCACCAGCAGGAAGAAGTACGCCAGCGGCGGCAGCGCCCGCAGGAACGTCAGCCAGGGCTCGAGAATGCTGCGGACCCAGGGAATCGAGCCCATCAGCAGGCCGAGCAGCACACCGAGAGCCACACCGATGACCACGCCGGCGAACACCCGGCGCAGCGTCATATAGAGGTGCTCCCAGAGCAGATAGCCGGCGTAACCGCGGGTGCCGTCGTGCACGGTTGACACCTCGACGAAGGCGCGCCACACGGTGCTCGGGAACGGCACGAAGGTCTGGTTCCAGAGGCCACTGGCGGCGGCGAACTGCCAGACGGCGAAGAACACCACCAGCGACAGCACCGGCAGCGCGGCGCGGGTCAGCCGGCCGCGCCAGGTGCCCGGCACCCGACCCGGTGCGGGGGCGGCGTCGGGCGGGGCGACGTCAACGAACACAGACATTCCCCCACCGTGCATCGGCGGCGGGCCGGAAGGAACACCTGCGCTCACCGAGAGTCAAAGTCCGGTCCCGGCCGCGCCACCGGCGACTAGCATCACAGCCGAGTCCGGAGGGGGGCCGATCGTGGCAGCGAAGTCCTACAACAGTGTCTGGCAACTGCGCGCCGATACCTGGTGCCGACTGGAGGACGCCGCCGGCCAACTCGCCCGTCTCGCCGCCGCCGGCCGGCCCGCCGACGAACACCAGTCCGCGTGCGCCGAGCTGCTGGGCCAGCTCGCCCCGGTCGAGCCGTACTGGGCATTCCCGGGCGGTTGGCAGTTCGCCAAGCTCCAACCGGCTTTTCGCTGCGGGGGAGTTCGACAAGTTCGCGCAAGCGGTCGCCGGGATCAACCACGCGTTGACCCACGAGACCTACCGCAGCGCCGAGGCCGATGCGGCACTCCTCGATGAGGACGACCCGTCCGTCGAGCTGCATTGGACCGACAGGCGCCCGGCGGGCAAGCGGGATGCGCTGTATTTCGAGGTGCTCGTGGTCGAGACGCTCACCGAGGCCCAGGAACGCAACCTGCGCAAGGAGGCCCGCGGCTGGCGGCGCGCCGACGACGAGTTCGTCTACGAGCTCGTGGTGGTCCCCAATGCGGTGGAGGCGCTGATCGCCGCCCGGCTCAACGTGAACCTGCAGGCGGTGGTGATCGGACGCCGGTTCGCCACCCAGACGACCCGGGATCTCTCCGCGCTGGCCGACTTCGTCGACATGACGATCGCCGAGCGACTCGGCGACGACGAACCGCCGGACGTGCGCGCGGAGATCCTGGCGGCGGCAGTGCGCAAGCTCGCCCCGGGTCTGGACCTCTACTTGATGACCGAGGTCGACGTGGAGAACGTCGCCGGACGGCTCGGCACGGTGTTCCGGCGGGTGTTCCACGCCCGGGAGGGTCTGCTCGAACTGCACCTGAGCCTGCTCAAAGGTGTGGCGGACCGCTACCGCACCCCGTTCTTCAGGCATTCGGATCCCGGCAGACCTACTTCGTCACCAACGGCACCTCGACGGCCAACAAGATCGTCACCCAGTCGCTGGTGGCGCCCGGCGATATCGTGCTGCTGGATCGCAACTGCCACCAGTCCCACCACTACGGGATGATGCTCGGCGGTGCGAACGTGGTCTATCTGGAGGCCTATCCGCTCAACGACTACACCATGTACGGCGCGGTGCCGTTGCGCGAGATCAAGTCCGCACTGCTGATGCTGAGGCGGGCCGGGAAGCTCGACCGGGTGAAGATGATCGCGCTCACCAACTGCACCTTCGACGGGATCGTCTACGACGTCGAGCGGGTGATGCAGGAGTGCCTGGCTATCAAGCCGGATCTGGTGTTCCTCTGGGATGAGGCGTGGTTCGCCTTCGCCCGGTTCCATCCGGTGCTTCGGTCGCGAACCGCGATGGAATGTGCCCACCGGCTCCGGGAACGGTTGGCCGACAAGGACTATCGGGCCGACTATCAGGCCGAGTTCGAGCAGCAGCTTGCGCACGAGGCGGAGCACCCGCCCACCGACGACGAGTTGCTCGACCGCCGACTGCGACCTGACCCGGCCAAGGCCAGAGTCCGGGTGTACGCCACCCAGTCGACGCACAAGACGCTGACGGCGCTGCGGCAGGGGTCGATGATCCATGTGTTCGACCAGGACTTCGAGCAGAAGGTCGCCGAGTCGTTCCACGAGGCGTACATGGCGCATACCTCGACCTCGCCGAACTACCAGATTCTGGCCTCGCTGGACCTCGGCCGCCGTCAGGTGGCGTTGGAGGGATTCGAGTTGGTGGCCCAGCAGATCGAGAACGCCATGCAACTGCGTGACGCCATCGACAACCACCCGTTGCTGAGCAAGTACATGGCATGTCTGCGGACCTCGGACATGATTCCCGAGGAGTATCGGGCCAGTCACATCGGTCAGCCGTTGCGCTCGGGGATGCGAAACATGATGCTGGCGTGGGACTCCGACGAATTCGTCCTCGATCCGTCGCGCATCACGTTGTCGATCGGGCGCACCGGCTACAACGGTGACGAATTCAAGCGCGTCCAGTTGATGGACCGCCACGGCGTGCAGATCAACAAGACCTCACGCAACACGGTCCTGTTCATGACCAACATCGGTACGACGCGCAGTTCGGTCGCCTTCCTGGTCGAGGTTCTGGTGAACATCGCCGGCGAACTCGACGAACGGGCCTCCGAGATGAGTTTGTCCGAACGGGCCCGCTTCGAGAAGAAGGTGCATCGCCTGACGGCCAACACCGCACCTCTGCCGAACTTCAGTGGGTTTCATCCGGCGTTCCGTGATCATTCCGGGTCCGTTGAGACGCCGGAGGGAGACGTCCGCCGGGCGTTCTACCTGTCCTACGACGACACCAACTGCGAGTACCTCACCGACGAGGAGATCGAGACGAAGACGGACGCCGGCACCGACGTGGTCTCGGCGACCTTCGTCACCCCGTATCCGCCCGGCTTCCCGGTCCTGGTGCCCGGCCAGGTGTTCAGCCGGGAGATCCTGACCTTCATCCGCGAGTTGGACACGCCCGAAATCCACGGCTAAAAGCCAGATCTCGGCTACCGGGTTTACACGGACAAAGCGATCGAGAATTGCGAGGTGTCGGGCCGGGAATGACGCGCGCCGCTGGGCGCCGTGATCACACCATGCCGAGCGCGTAGACCACGATGAACAGATTCATCAGCAGCATGACGGAGGCGGGCAGCGCATCGACCAACGAGTCCCGACACCGGTGGCGGACGACGACTCCCGCGGCCATCAGCAGAGTCAGGCCACCGGCCGCGACGACGGTGAGGTGCGGCACGAAGTAGCCGAGGATGAGTCCAACGGCTCCGAGCAGTTCGAGGAACCCGGTGGGTTTCCGGTACCGGGGCAGTCCGAAGCGCTCGAACTCCGTGACCATCGCATCGGAGACGAACACCGCCAGGCCGTAATACAGAAACAACAGAACCGACAGAATTCTGCACGCCTGATAGAGCAAATTCATGATGTAGTAATCCCATCAGCGTACGTTCTCTGACTAGCGCCACACGGCAGTGAAGGCACCCAATGTCATCTTTCGCAGTGTCCACCATCCTCCAGGTCGTCGTTGCACTGGGGCTACTCAACGTCTGGCTGGTTCGGGCGCGGGCGTCGACCAATTATCGGGGCGGTTCGGCGCAGTCGCTCAAAGAAGAATTTGCGACCTACGGTCTTCCCGAGTGGTCGTTCTACGTCGTCGGTGCGCTCAAGATCGGGTCCGCGGTGCTGCTCCTCGTCGGCATCTGGGTACCGGGCCTTGTTCGGCTGCCGGCGCTGATCGTCGCGGTGCTGATGGTCGGGGCACTGGCGATGCATGCCAAGGCCAAGGACGCACCGGTGAAGTACCTGCCTGCGTTATTGATGCTGATCATGTGCGTCGCGATCTACGTGCTGCAGTGACGCGCGCCTGCGCACCGTCCCGTAGTGTCCGGGTATGGCGATTTGGGATTGGTTCCTTGGTAGGTCTGAACCGTCGCCGGCAGCGGACCGGGACAGCTTCACCCAGGTAAGCGTGCCGGGAACATGGACGCGCACCATTGCCGGTACGTCCGCCTTCGCCGACACGGTGGACGCTCTGCCGTTGGGTCCCGTCGAGGTGACGTTGCGCTTGCAGGCCAGAGGCTCGGATGCCAACGGAGTGGCCGCGTACGTCCTTGGGCAGCAGGTGGGCTGGCTGGCCACTCAGCGGAGCGGGCTCGAAGGGCGTCTCGCCAGCGGGTTCCTCTGGACCGACCCGTGGGTGACCTGGAACACCCAATTGGACGCGGCGGGAATCGAGCCGAGGTTCCAGGGGTTGCTGCGCGTCGCGGGCGACCCCGGTAGACGCCTCATCAACATTGATGTTCCGGGCCGCAATGAGCCCCGCCTGTCGACCATCGCGAAGCAACTCATCGCCACAAAAGCCAACGGCGGATAAGACGCCGCCGCGGTCCTTCCTCTCAACCGACGTCGGCCCACTGCTCTAGCGGGGAGGTGTCCGTGGCCTGGGCGGTTCTTCAGCCCTATCTGATAGCGCTCGCCATCGGCTTGATGCTCGGCTTAGAACGCGAACGCAGCCACAACCGCACGCTCAGTGCCGGGTCGCGGACGTTCGCGTTGCTGTCGCTACTCGGTGCCACCGCAGCGACTTTCGGGCCCTGGGTGGTGATCGCCGGGTTCGTCGGTGTCGGGGGCCTGATGGCGCTGGCGTACTTCCGCAGCAGTGCCGAGGATCCCGGAACCACCACCGAGATCGCCGCTCTGGTCGCCTACCTGCTCGGCGCACTGGCCTACACCCAGGCGGCGGTGGCGGTGGCGCTCGCCGTCGTCGTCGTTGCACTGTTGTTGTCCAAGAAGCGGATTCACCGTTTCGCCCGGGACATCGTGACCGAGGTGGAACTGGAGGACGCCGTCAAGTTCTTCGTGGTGGCCTTCGTCGTCCTGCCCCTGCTGCCCAACCGTGGGTTCGGGCCGTACGGAGTGCTCAACCCCGCGAAGGTGTGGCTGCTGGTGGTGCTGCTCACCGGGATCGGGTGGCTCGGCTACATCGGGGTCCGCGCGTTGGGACCGCAGCGCGGCCTGCTGGTCACCGGTCTGGCCGGCGGATTCGTCTCGGCCAGTGCGACCACCGCCTCGATGGGCCGGCTCAGCCGGGGCGCGGTCGGTCTGCGGGCGCCGCTGGCCAGCGCGCTGGCCGCCAGTCTGGCGACGTTCATCCAGTTGCTCCTGGTCATCGGCTACGTCGACCCCGCGGTGCTGCGCCGTTTGTGGCCTCCGGTCGTGGCCGCGGGCCTGGTGCTGGCCGGTGTCGTGGCCGTGGTGTACCGGGGCGCCGCCCGCGATGGTGCGCAGACCGACGGCGCGGGGACCGACGACGCGGGGACGACCGCCGTCGCGGCGGGCCGCCCGTTCGCTCTGCGTCCCGCCCTCATCCTGACGGCCGTTCTGGTGTCCGCGCTGCTCGTCGGGCGCTGGGGCGCTGATGTTCTCGGTCCGCAGGGCGCGGTGCTGGCCGCGTTCGCGGCGGGCCTCGCCGATGCGCACGCCGGATCCGTGGCCGCCGCCACGCTGTCGGCGCAGGGGGACATCACGGTCGCAACGGCGCTGGCGGCCATCGCCGCTGCGCTGGGGTCTAACCTGCTGGTCAAGATTGTGCTGGCCTTCACGGCGGGCGGGCGGCGCTTCGGACTGGGTTTCGCGGCCGGCATGGCCGTCCCCGCCGCGGTCTTTGCCGCGGCGCTGACGGCCGTCGCCCTGTTCGGGTAACGGTCTGCGCCGCTTACAGATTCAGGTCGTGGCGGCGTTTAGGTATGGATGGTGGCACGGTCCCGGGTTCCGGGCCATCCTCCGAGTCGTGCCCGGAGGGCAGGTGATCAGGCGGTTCGATCCGCAGCTTGTGCGCCACCGGGACGTCGGTGGACGAGTGCACGATGATCGACATCGCGATCGTGACGGCGATGAGGTCGAACAGCTTCTCGCCCTCGGGAATTCCCGCTTGGAGCACCAGCAGGCCATAGACCACCGACGCGAATCCCTTGGGCCCGAACCACGCGGCGGTGAGCTTCTCCGCCCGCGGCATCCCGGTCTTCATCAGCGACAGCAGCATCGAGGCCGGGCGCACCACCACGATCGACAGGACTGCCAGAAGCCAGCCCTGCCAGCCGAGATGGGACAGCCGCTCCGGGGTGATGAGCGCACCGAAGAGCAACAGGGCGGCGAACTTCGTCAGCTCGGACAGCAGATCGCCGAACGGTTCGAAGGTCTCCGCGGCGACGTGGTCGAGAGTCGCCAGTGCCGAACCGGCCGCGAACGCGGCCAGATAGGGATTGGCATGTGTCATGTGGCAGACGGCGTACACCACGATCGCGATGGCCACCGGCCCCAGCGGTTGCAGCCGCGGTTCGGCGGTGAGGATGGGCAGCCGCCAGGCCAGCGCCACCAACGACGCCACCACGACCCCGATCACCAGGCCGAGCACCAACTCCAGCAGCACCTCGGTGAAATGTGAGCTCTCATGCTTGGCCATCGCCAGGAAGATCAGCACGAACGGCAGGGCCAGGCCGTCGTTGAGGCCGGACTCGACGTTGAGCAGACGGCGCAGCCGCAACGGGATGTCGCTGCGGCCGACCAGCGCAGAGGCGAACACCGGATCGGTGGGGGACAGGATCGCCCCGAGCAGGAACGACGTCGGCCAGTCCAGGTTCGCCAGGAAGTGCGCGGGAATCGCGATGCCGATCATGGCCAGCGGCATGCCCAGGCCCAATGCCCGCCCCGAGAGCCGCCAGCCTTCCCGCAACGCCGGGACGCTGGCCCGCTGGCCATCGGTGAACAACACGGTGAACAGTGCGATGTCAGCGAGCACCGCGACGATGTCGTCCTCGGCGCTCTGGGTGACGATGCCGAAGCCACCGGGGCCCAGCAGCGCGCCGGCGACCAGGAACAACAGGGCGGTGGAGAGCACGGTGCGGGCGGCCACACCGGACAGCGACACGCTGATGAGCAACACCACACCGAACGCAAGGACGAGCGCCACGCGTACATGGTGCATCCCAGGGGCGCTGAGCGGCGCGGTTCGGTCGAAAGAGGGTGCTCTGGGATGATGGAACGACCATGCGAATCTCTGCTGTTTTGGTTTCCGCCCTGGGCATCCTTGCCGCCGCACCGATGTCGACCGCTTCGGCTGATGTCCAGATGCTGTCCCCCTACGACGTCGCCGACCCCGCCGTCGGGAACCTCGACCCGGCGCTGCGCATCGCGGTGCAGCAGGCCACGACGGCTGCCGCCGCCGACGGCGTCACCATGACCATCACCTCCGGTTGGCGCTCGCCGGAGTTCCAGCAGCAGTTGCTCGACGACGCGATCGCCACCTACGGCAGCTTCGCCGCGGCCCGCCAGTACGTGCAGACCCCCGAACGCTCCCGGCACGTGCTCGGCCAGGCCGTCGATATGGGCGGGGTGGGTGCCGATCAGTGGCTGATCGCCTACGGCCCCCGGTTCGGCCTGTGCCAGATCTACGCCAACGAGTTGTGGCACTTCGAACTCGCGACCGACGCGGCCGGCAACTGCCCGCTGCTGCTGCCCAACGCGGCGGTGTAATGCTGCGGCGGTGTAATGCTGCCGTCGACACCTTAGAGTCGCAGACATGCGCACCCTGCCGGACTACGTCGACTTCCACTTCGACGTGATGTGCCCGTACGCCTACCAGACCTCGCGGTGGATCCGCGAAGTGCGGGATCTGACTGGGCTGCAGGTGAATTGGCGATTTTTCAGCCTTGAGGAGATCAATCGGGTCGAGGGCAAGAAGCACCCGTGGGAGCGGGAGTGGTCCTACGGCTGGTCGATGATGCGCATCGGTGCACTGCTGCGGCGCCGGTCGATGGACGACGTCGGCGCCTGGTACGAGCGGGCCGCGCGGGCGCTCCACGCCGAGGGCCACAAGCCGCACGAGCCGGCCGTCGCGCGCCACCTACTCGCCGAACTGGGTTTCGATCCCGGCCTGGTGGACGAGGCGATCGCCGACCCGACGACCAGCGACGAGGTTCTCGCCGATCACCAGCGGGTGGTCGACGCCGCCGGGTACGGGGTGCCGACGCTGTTCTTCCCCGACGGCCAGTGCCTGTTCGGCCCGGTGCTCATCGACCCGCCTAAAGGCGATGCGGCGCTTCGGTTGTGGGACGCGGTGGTCGCGTGGACCGAATTCCCGCACCTCTACGAGCTTCAGCGGCCCAAGACCGAGCAGGACGGCCGGCTCATCACCGAGACGTTCCGTCCGTATCTGGAGGCCCGCGACTGGGTTTCGATCAACCGCGGGGAGGTCATCAACTTCGCTGCCGGCGACTAAGCCGGTGGCGGCGGGGGAGTCGGCGCACCCGCCGGAGCCGGGATCTTCGGATAGCTGCGCCCGGTGGTGGCCGTGCCCGTCGCGTCGGCGGCGCTCGGGCGCTCACGCCCCGGCGACGGGTCCCAGTTGGTGTCGACCAGTTTGCGCTGCACGGCGATCGCCAGCCCCAGCAGGGCAACCCCGATCAGCAGCATCGTCACCACCCCGGGGACCGTGCCCAGCTTGGCGGCGTTGCCGAGAAGGAAGCCGTACCAACCGAAGTCGGCGTCGCCGAAGGTGGTGTTTTCCTCGCCGAACGAGCCCAGCACCCGCACCAGCAACGCCGGCAGGAACGTGATCAGCAATCCGTTGACGAAGCCGCCCGCCACCGCGCCGCGCCGCCCGCCGGTGGCGTTGCCGTACACCCCGGCCGCGCCGCCGGTGAAGAAGTGCGGCACCAGTCCGGGCAGCACCAGCACCCAGCCGAACGCCGGGCCCAGCCAGACCGACAGCACCGCCAGGCCGACGAGACCGCCGACGAAGCTGGACACGAAACCGATCAGGACGGCGTTCTGCGCGTAGGGGAAGACGATCGGGGCGTCCAGCGCCGGGATCGCCCCGGGCACCACCCGTTCGGCGATGCCCTGGAAGGCCGGCACCAGTTCACCGAGGATGGTGCGGACGCCGAACAGGATGACGGCCACGGCCACCCCGAAACTCAACCCCTCGGTGACGCCCTTCATCAGATAGTTGCCGACGCTGGTCGCCGCCCCGGCGCCGGAATCGTCGGCGAACGCCTGAAACGCGGTGCCGCTGCCGACCTTGGCCAGATAGATCAGCGCGACGGCCAGATACATCAGCACCATCGACAGGGCGGTGGCCACCATCGAGTCGCGCAGGAACCGCAGCGACTCCGGCAGTTTCAGGTCCTCGGTGGAGCGACTCTTCGCCCCGCCGACGAACCGGCCGGTCACGCCGGAGGCGATGTAGCCCAGTGTTCCGAAATGGCCGATCGCAATGGTGTCGTCGCCGGTGATCCGTTTGGTCCAGGGCTGCGATATCGCCGGCAGCGCCACCATCACCACACCGAGCAGGAAGCCGCCGAGAACCACCACGGTGGCCCCCGGAAGGCCGGCACTGGCCAGCACGATGGTCAGCATGGTGGCCATGAACAGGGTGTGGTGGCCGGTCAGGAACACATAGTGCAACGGGGTGAACCGGGCCAGCAGCAGGCTGATGGCGAAGCCCAGGATCATCAGCCAGGCCACCTGCGCGCCGAACTGCTTCTGCGCGATCCCGACGATGGCCTCGTTGGTGGGCACCACGCCCTTGGTGCCGGCCGCCCCCTGGATCATCACGCCCAGCGGCTTGAGCGACGCGACGACCAACCCGGCGCCGGCACCGATCAGCAGGAAGCCCAGCGTCGCCTTCAACGCTCCGCCGATCACCTGCCCGGCGCTCTTGCGGAGCGCGACCAGGCCGACGGCGGTGATGATGCCGATGAGATAGGCCGGGACGGCGAGGATTTCGTTGACGACGAACTGCGCGATGGCGACCAGCCAGTTCATTGCGGTCGCCTGTCTTTATACGTCGTAGGAATCGCGCAGCACGGCGTCGATTTCCCGGGTCGAGGTGAAGTTGTCGATGACCCGCACCGGTACGCCGACGTCGCCGAGGGTCTTGGCGATCTCGCCGGAGGTCAAGATCAGGTCGGCGTCCTTGGCGCGACCCTTGGCCGAGATGGTGTCGGTGGCCTCGACGGTGATGAACGGCGCCCATCCCCAGGTGCCCAGCACCTGCTCAAGGGTGTTCTTCAGAAAGAGGCTGGTGCCCAACCCGTTTCCGCACACGGTGAGGATCAGGTTGCTGGTGCGCCCGGTATGGGCAGGGCGCTCCGACACGCGGGCGCCGCCCAGGATCCCCACCGCCGGCGACGGGCGGGCGTGCGCGAACGCGAATCCCGGTGCCACCACGATGTAGGGCCCGTTCGCTTCGACGTTGTCGATCATCGACCCGGTGTAGGCCGGGCCGGCCACCCCGGCCTGCTCCAGCAGGCCGCCGGCGGCCAGCACGGCCTCCTCCCAGGTGGCGGCGGGCACATCCAGTGCGATGCAATCTTCGCTGAGAAGCTCAGTCAGACCCGGCATGTCGCGGACACTAACACCGCAGCAGTCGCGCCACCGCGAGATGCGCACGCAGGCCAACCTGAGCGGGCCACCCCGGCGGGCGCCGATTTCGCTCCGCGGGACCTGCAGTTCTGGCAAACTTCGCACCCGACCCGACCAGGAGACGCGTGTGACGACGACACATATCGAGAAGCCGCCGCTGCTGAGCCGGCGTGATCGGATAACGATCACCGTCACGGTGCTCGCCGCGATCGCGGCGGGGGTGCTGCACTACACCCATGCCAACGCGGTCGTTGCGTTCATCGTCGCCGCGCTGGCGCTGGCCACCCTGGCATCGCTGGTCGGCCGCTCGGTCGAGGCATTGGGCGACCGGCTCGGGCCCGCCGCCACCGGAATCCTGCAGACCGCGCTGGGCAATCTGCCGGAGTTGTTCGTCATCCTCTTCGCCCTCAAAGCCGGTCTGTACGGCGTCGTCAAAGCCACCATCGTGGGCTCGATTCTGGCCAACGTCCTGCTGGTGCTCGGGTTGGCGTTCGTGGTGGGCGGCCTCAAACACGGCCGGCAGCGATTCGCCGCCGACGACGGCCGCACCCTCGGCCTGATGTTCACCCTCGCGGTGTTCATCTTGGCCGTCCCGTCGCTGACCGCGGCGATGCACACCCCGGCGGAGTCGCACGAGCGGGTGGTCTCGGTCGTCGTATCAGTCGTCATGCTGGCGTTGTTCGCTTTGTCGCTGCCGGCCACCCTGGGCGGCAAGAAAACGGAACCCGTCGTACACGATGGGCATGCCCACTCCAATGGCGGATCCCCGATTGCCGCCAGCCCGGATTCGGTCAAGGCCCGCAGCAAGGCGGCGGCGCACGGCGAGTGGCCAATGGCCATGGCGATCGGCATGCTCGCGGCCGCCGGCCTCGGCGCGGCGTTCGTCTCGGAGTGGTTCGTCGCGGCGCTGGAACCGGCGATGCACTCCGCGGGGATCAACGAGGTATTTGCCGGTCTGGTGATCGTGGCGATCGCCGGCAATGCGGTGGAGAATTTCGTCGGCATACAGCTGGCCGCCAAGAACCAGATGGACTACGCCGTCCAGGTGGTGCTGCAGTCCCCGGTGCAGATCGCGCTCACCATCGCCCCGATCGTCTGCCTGGCCGCGGCGTGGCTGGGCCAGCCCGACTTCAACCTGGTCTTCTCGCCGCTGCTGCTGGCCGCCATGATGATGTCGGCGCTGGTGGCCGTGCTGGTCACCTTCGACGGCGAGTCGAACTGGTTCGAGGGTGCCGTCCTCATCGCCCTGTACATCGCCATCGCCACCGCGTTCTGGTGGGGCTGACGCGCGGTCTCCTCGGACTCGTCGTCGCCGGCGTACTCGGGGCGTGCGCATCGCCGCATGACGACGAGGCCGCCGTCCGGGCAGCGGTGACGGCGTTCTCTCGGGATTTCAACAACAGAGATCTGGCGGCGACGTGCGGGCTGTACGCCGACGATGCGGTGGTGAGTTTCCCGGGCCGGCCCCCGCTGGGGCGTACCGAGGCGTGTGACCGTAAAAGACAAGCAGGGTCGGGTCGGTTGCTCGAGACGACCCGTGAGAACGGTCTCGACGTCATGCGCCGTCAGCCCGGCGGACACTGGCGCATCCATATCTCCCATGCGTTTCCGGTCGAGGACGGTTAGCTCCGGGCAGACCGGGCGCGTAGCCTCGCTTCCGAGACTCTTGGGGGCACTGTGAGACGAAAGCTGCTGGGCGGCTTGGCTGTTGCCGCCGCCCTCGCCGCGGGTTCGACGACGCCACCCGCCTCGGCCGGTCCGGCCGCTGACACTCTCGCGACGTTGGACACGCTGGCGGTCAAGGGGAGAGCACCCAAAACCGGTTATGCGCGCAGTCTTTTCGGCGATGCCTGGACCGACGACGTCACCGTGCCCGATGGGCGCAACGGCTGCGACACCCGCAATGACGTGCTGCGCCGCGACCTCGTCGACGTCGTCTTCAAGCCGGGCTCCAACGGATGCGCGGTGCTCAGCGGCGTGCTCAACGATCCCTACACCGGGACCAGCGCCGAATTCCAGCGCGGCCCGGGAAGTTCGGCGCTGGTTCAGATCGACCATGTGGTGGCGCTGTCGGACGCCTGGCAGACCGGTGCGGCGCAATGGGACGACCTCACCCGCCGCAATTTCGCCAATGACCCGGCCAACCTGCAGGCCACGTTGGGCTGGGTGAACCAGCAGAAGGGCGACGGCAACGCAGCCACGTGGCTCCCGCCGAACACGGCGTACCGGTGCACGTTCGTGACCCGGATCGTCGACGTGAAGGCCGGCTACGGGCTGTGGGTGACGCCGGCCGAGCACGACGCCATCGCCGGTGTGCTCGCCGGCTGTGCCTGAACGACGGCGGCGGTCGCGTTCGACACGCCGCTGAAACCGCTGCGCCGTAACGGGTTTCGCATCAGACGGTGGTGACCTTCAGTGCGGCGAGGTCGGTCTTCATCAGGACGACGTTGTAGTTGCCCCACAGCGACATGTTCCAGTACAGGTTGCTGACGTCCGGTTTGGTCCCGTCGGTCAGCTGCCCGGTGCCCGACAGCGGGTGGATCATCGGGGCGTACAGCCCCGGGTACTGGATCGAGGTCGCGATGGTGACCGGGTCCGACCACGGCCCGGTGGGATCGTCGGCGGTCCGCAGGATCACGTTGTTGGCGCCGTTGCCGTAAAGAACCACGTACTTCCCGAGGTACTCGTTGTACTGGACGCTCATCTCGCTGACGTTGCCGCCGGTTTTGGCGCCGGTGAAGCCGGCCATCGAGCCGCCGAGGAAATTCGGATCGTTGGCCAGGTCGATCGCCCAGCCGAACAAGCCGGCGGAACGGGTGGAGTCACCGATGATGGGCGCCGCCTTGGCCTGGTTGGTGACCCACGACTTGCCATCCCAGTACTGGTATTGCTTGAGGTCGGTGACGGCGTTCTCCGGAACCCGTGACAGGTAGGCCGAACCGGCGCGGCCCGCCGGGGTGCCGAAGGCGTAGACATATTGCGACTCGCCCTGGGCGACCTTGCTGACGGGCTGCACGACGTAGGCCATCTGCTGGAAGTTCTGGTCACCGGCCTGATAGTTGGTCGAAGAGCGGAAGTAGCCCGCCGGGCGGACCGTCTGCTTCTGCAGCACCCACTTGTCGGTCTTCGGGTCGTATTGGGAGATCGCCGAATAGTTCGTGGTCCAGCGGCCCGGCGTGTCCCACGACTTCACCGACATGTAGTTGACGTAGTTGTTGTTGTTGGCGAACACAGCCGAGGTCGGGATGTTGGTCACCTCGGAGCCGATGAAGAACACCTGATTCGGGGCGGCCGGGATGAACTGGTAGGCCGGACCGGTGTTCAGCAGCGTGAGGCCGTCGCTCAAGTTGGTGTCATTGCTGAGCAGCAGCACGTTGGACCGCCAGTCCCCGGACATGTTGGGACCGCTGAAGGTGTCGCCGAACGCCAGCTGGGTCTTGCCGTTGACCCCGTTGAACCACATGATGCCGACGTCGGTGCCGTAGACGTTCGCCCACGCGGTGTTGTTGATCTGGCGCCACCCCGCGCCGGGAATGGCGGTGTTGCGCTGGCCGGTCACCCAGCCGATCGGCGTCGACGGCAGCGTGGTCGGCTGAGTGGCCACCACCGCGGCACTCGGCAGCGCGGTGGTGGTCGCCGCGGAGCGGACGCGGCTGGGCTCGCGACGGACCCAGCCCAGCAGTGCCCACAGCGCGGGCGAGTCCAGGGGAGCGCTGGGAACGCCGTTGCCGGCCAGCGGGCCCAGCCCCACCGCGGACAAAAGCCGCGAGGCGAAGGCAGCCACCGGGGTGGCGACCTGACGGGCCGCCGGTGCGGGCAGCGTCGCCCCCGCCGGTGTGACGAACAGCGTGGACGTGGCCGGCACGGAGACGAGTTGGGCGATGGGCGCTGCCGCGGCGGGCTGCACGCTCACCTTCGAGGTGGGTACCGTGTCCGCCGCCCGCACCGAGGCGGCGGCCTCGGGAACGGAGACGCGCGGCGCGGGAGAGCTGACCGGCGCAGGCACCGACGCGGCAGCAGCGGGGGCGGTGCGGGGGCTGTCGTTCTTGACCGGCTCGCTCACGGGCGCAGCCTGCTCGACAACGGCGTGCCGCGTGTTGGAGGGCGAATCCGCTATGGCGGGAACATCATTGGTCGCGGCGTCCGGGCCGGGGTCGTTGTTCGCGGCCGACGATCCCTGGGCATGCGGGCCGCGGTGAGCGGGAGCCGGCGCTGCCGAGGCATCGGAGGAGGCCGCCGGGCCGGTATCGGAGTTGGCGGACTGCTCGGATGATTCCGGACCTGAGCCCCGGGCACCGCCGTCGGCCCAGGCCACCCCGCTGCCGGTGGCCACGGCGGCCCCGATCCCGAGTGCAACCGCCAGGGCACCGATCCGACCGACGTGCGCGGCGGCGCGATTCGCAGAATTCATCGACTCATACTCCCGTGGCTAACTGTGGACTGTCGGTAGCTGGCAAACGTGGCGCAACCGCAAACGCCCACGAATGCTCATACTGTACTCACAGCAAGGCCGCGATTTCCAGAGTCGCACCAGATCCATGCACCGCTGGCTCGCAGAAGTGTTCTCAGCTTCAATTCAGGCCGATCCGGAGAAGTGTGATCGGCTCTCTGAAACCAGCAAATGACGTCTCACTGTGCCGACAGCAGCTCCGCCATTTTCGCGATGACGCCCTGCAGCGCCTTGAACGGCCGGATCATCACCTTCACCGAGGTGATCTTGCCGTCGTCGTTCCAGTGGATCATGTCGATGCCCCTCGAGGGAGAGTCCGTCGACCTCGGCGGCGAAGTGCAGCACCGCGGAGTTCGCACCGATCCACTTCTCGACGTAACGGAAACCGGTGCCGGAGAACATATGCTCGGCGGCGCGCAGGTAGGCGACCGCCAGTGCCCGGCCGCGTTGCGGGGCGAACACGGCCGGGGAGTAGAAGACCGCATCTTCGGTGAGCATGTCGTCGAGTTGGTCGGTGTCCCCGGTCTCGATCACCCGCAGCCAGCGCTCGATGACCGGCGGCAGGTCCGTCGCAGGCGCGCTCACCATGTCCACAACGACATGTCGCCGGCCGGGTACTGCTGGCAGATATCGGTGGTGTTGGCCGCCACGCCCTTGTTGTTGAAGAACAGCTTGGCGTGGTTGGGCCACTGGAACACCAGCGGGTCGGCATAGATGTCGGTGGCCAGTTCTTCCGACCAGGCGCGACGATCCTGCGACGTCTTGGCGAAGAAGCCGTGGATGTAATCGCGCGCGGCTTGCTGGATCTCCGGCGACTTGTTGTTGTAGTCGATCATGTAGCGCTCGTAGTACACCGGCTCCACGTCCCGGGCCGCGGCCATGATCTGCTCGGCGTCGCAGGTGGTGATGATCATCCGGTGCGGGATCGGGTAGTCGTCGCTGGCATCCGCGGATGCGACGGCCGGGCAGATCGCCACGCCTGCCAGCGCGAGTCCCCCCAGAATCCGGACTGTCCGCACAGCTCTCATTGTGGGCCTCCCTGATTGGCGAGCACGAGTTGGTCCGTGGTTGCGGGTTCGGCGGGCGCTGCCGGCGAGGGCCACGGCTGGGGGACGGGCCGCTGCCGGACGACTTGAGGCCACCAGAACCAGCGGCCCATGAGGGCCGCGATGGACGGGGTCATGAACGACCGGATCACCAGGGTGTCGAACAGTAGGCCCAGGGCGATGGTGCTGCCCACCTGGCCCGCGACCCGAAGATCGCTCACGAGCATCGACGCCATGGTGAAGGCGAACACCAACCCCGCCGAGGTCACCACCGCGCCGGTCCCGGCCATCGACCGGATGATGCCGGTGTTGATCCCGGCGTGGATCTCCTCCTTGAACCGGGAGACCAGCAGCAGGTTGTAGTCCGAACCGACGGCCAACAGGATGATGACCGACATCGCCAGCACCATCCAGTGCAGTGGCTGGCCGATGATGTCCTGCCAGATCAGCACTGACAGACCGAACGACGTGCCCAGCGACAGCGCGACGGTGCCCACGATGACCGCCGCGGCGACGACGCTGCGGGTCAGGACCAGCATGATGATGAAGATCAGGCAGAGCGCGCCGATTCCGGCGATCAGCAGGTCCAGGTTCGCGCCGTGCTGCATGTCCTTGTAGGCCGATGCGGTGCCGCCGAGGTAGACCTTCGACCCTTCCAGCGGAGTGCCCTTGATCGACTCGAACGCGACGTTCTTGATCTTGTCGACCAGGGCCAGGCCCGCCGGGGTGGCCGGATCGTTCTCGTGAGCGATGATGAACCGCACGGACTTTCCGTCCGGTGAGATGAACATCTTCATCCCGCGCTTGAACTCCTCGTTCTCGAAAACCTCCGGCGGGAGGTAGAAGGAGTCGTCGTTCTTGGCGGCGTCGAAGGCCTGCCCCATCGCGTTGGCGTTGTCCTGCATCGCCTGCATCTGGTCCTGCAGACCGCCCATGGTCGACTGCATGGTCAGCATGGTGGTCTTCATGAACTTCATATTCTCGATCATCGGCGGCATGATCGTGAGCATCTGCGGCATCAGCTGGTCGAGCTGATCCATGTTGACGACCAGGGAACCCAGGTCGTCACTGAGCTTGTCGATGCCGTCCAGGGCGTCGAACACCGAGCGCATCGCCTGGCAGACCGGGATGTCGAAGCAGTGCGGCTCCCAGTAGAAGTAGTTGCGCATCGGCCGGAAGAAGTCGTCGAAATCGGCGATGTGGTCCCGCAATTCGTTGGTGGTGGCCACCATCTCCTTGGTCTTGCCGACCATGTCGTGGGTGACTCCGGTGAGGGCCTGCATCATGACGTACATGCGTTCCATGTTGTCGACGGTGGCCTGCATCTCGTCGCCCATCTTGAGCATGTCCTTCATGCGGTCCTGCATGTAGGACATGTTCAGCTGCTGGGTCGCCCCGGACATGCTGATGATGAACGGGATCGAGGTGTGTTCGATCGGGGTGCCCTGCGGCCGGGTGATGGCCTGCACCCGGCCGACGCCGGGGATGTGGAAGACGTTCTTGGCCACTTTGTCGATGACCAGCATGTCGGCCGAGTTCCGCAGATCGTGGTCTGTTTCGATCATCAGCAACTCGGGGTTCATCCGGGCCTGCGGGAAGTGCCGGTCCGCGGCGGCGAATCCCTGGTTCGCCGGGAGTCCGGGCGGCATGTAATCACGGTCGTTGTAGTTGTTGACGTACGACGGCAGTGCCAGCAGGCCGATCAGGGCCAGCGCCATCGACGCCACGAGAATCGGCCCGGGCCAACGGACGACCGCAGTGCCGACCCGCCGCCAGCCCTGGGTCTTCATCTTCCGTTTGGGATCGAAGAGTCCGAAGTGGCTGCCGAGGGTAAGGATCGCCGGCGCCATGGTCAGTGCGGCGACCACCGCGACGAGCATGCCGACCGCGAGCGGCACCCCGAGGGTCTGGAAGTACGGCAGCCGGGTGAAGTGCAGGCAGAACGTGGCCCCGGCAATCGTCAGCCCTGAACCCAGGATCACGTGAGCGGTGCCGTGATACATGGTGTAGAAAGCGGTTTCGCGATCCTCGCCGTCCAGACGTGCCTCGTGATAGCGGCCCATGATGAAAATCACGTAGTCGGTCGCCGCCGCGATCCCCATCGTCGTCAACAGGTTCACCGCGAAGGTGGACAGCCCGATCACGTTCTCGTAGCCCAACAGCGCAACGATGCCCCGAGCCGCGGCCACCTGGACGCCGACCATCATCAGCACCAGCACCACGGTCACGATGGAGCGGTAGACCAGCAACAGCATGACCAGGATGACGACGAGTGTGACCAAGGTGATCTTCTCGACGCCCTTGTCGCCCGCATGCTGCTGGTCGTACATCATTGCCGCCGGGCCGGTGACGAAGACTTTGAGCCCCGCAGGTGGCGCGGAGTCGGCGACGATGTCGCGGACGGCCTGCACCGATTCGTTGGACAGCCGCTCGCCCTGGTTTCCGGCGAGGTAGAGCTGAACGTAGGCCGCCTTCCCGTCGGCGCTCTGCGCACCCGAAGCGGTCAGCGGATCGCCCCAGAAATCCTGGACGTTCTGAATGTGTGCGCTGTCGGCCCGTAACGCGGCGATGAGGGTCGCGTAGTAGTCGTGTGCCGCATCGCCCAACGGAGCGTCGCTCTCCAGCACGATCATCGCCGACGAGTTGGAGTCGAATTCGCCGAAGTTCTGCCCCACCCGCTTCATGGCCTGCAGCGACGGCGCGTCGTCGGGCGCCAGCGACACCGAATGCATCTGGCCGACCACTTCGAGCTGCGGGATCTTGACGTTCAGCACCACCACCAGCGCGAGCCACAGCAGCAGGATCGGCACCGAGAACAGCCGGATGAACCGCGGAATCGCCGGATGGGCGCCGACGTGCCGGTTGGAGGCGTTGTTCTCGCTGACCGGTATCACCGGGCTGATCGCGCCGCGGGACGCCGACTTGCGTCTTAGCAGCTTGCCCATTGAGTTCCTCGCGGCGTGGGACCCGACATCGAAGGGAAAGATTAGCTTATGTAACTGATCCGCCTACAATCTGAGCGTATGACGATTCTGGGACACGCCGTAGCGGGTCGCGCCGTGTCGGCAGCATTGGCTGCCGCCGCCGCAGCACTGGTGGTGGCGGTACCGGCGCACGCCGACCCCGACATCGACTTCGCCGACCAGTTGCACGGCTACGGCATTTACGGGCCCCGCGACTACAACGCCTGGCTGGGCAAGATCACCTGCAAGCGCCTCGATCGCGGCGTCGACCCCGACGCCTACGCATCGATCGCGTTCGTTTCCCGCAACCTCCCGCGCGGGACCACGCAGGAGCAGTCCGCGCAGTTCCTGGGCGCGGCGATCACCACATACTGCCCGGATCTGGCCGGCGCACTTCAGGGTTAGGCGCAATGTCGCTCAGTTAAGTTCATGGGCCGGTTGTCAAGTGGCCGTTGATGGTGACGTCGACGGCGATCTTGTAGCTGTTGCGGTCGATGTCGCCTTTGGCCCGGTGTTTGGAGATGGCGCGTTTGACGACGCGGG
>CAIRCP010000127.1 GCA_903877095.1 uncultured Actinomycetes bacterium
AACCTGCCACCACGCTTACCCGCATCGGAGGGCATTACCGATTCGACAGCCGCCCAGAACTCATCAGAAATCACACCCATACGTGTCACCGCGAAATCGTCGCTGTTCAACACCTTTCAATTCGGGAGACACGCCCTAGATCACCGACGACACCGGGAACTGCTGGGTCGGCGTGATCGGCAGCCGCACCCCCAGAGTCTTGGCGCGCGTCACCAACGCGTTGTACTTATCGGGGTACTTCGCCCGGAACTCCTGATCGCGGGTGAGGATCCAGCCGCTGAACCGGGTGGGATCGCTGACGATGACCCAGTCGTAGTTGGGGTCGTAGTCGAGAATCGTGTAGTTGCCCGGCTCCCGGTCACTGGGCGTGCCGAAGAAGAAGCCGACGTTGAGACGAGTGTTGGTGGGGCTGTTCACCGGGACGGCCGAGCCGGTGACACTCGTCTGCGGCCCGTTGGGGCCGAAGAAGTTACCGTAGTTCTGCACCTTGATGGAGCCGTCGGGCTGTGGCGTGTACACCGCCCTGGTGTTGACCAGGCCGATCGCGAACAACTGCTTCACGCTGCCCTGCTCGTACCAGGTGCCGGCGTACTTGTTCAGGTCCACCGGCGGGGGAGCGGGCAGCGTGGTGGCGCTGGCCTGCCCCATCACCAACGGCCGATTGGGTTGGTAGACACCGTTATTCGGGTCACCGTAGATGCCGTACTTGGGCTGCGGGGCCGTCGCACCCAGACCGGCGTAGAAGTCGTTGACCCAGCCGGTGGCGAAGGTGCGGACGGCCTCCTTGCCACCCGGAGGTGTCTGGCCGATCACCAGAGCGCTGCCGAAGTCGGCGATCGGGCTGCCGCTGACGGAGTCGGTGTGTGTACCGCCGTCGATCTGCACCCCGATGAACTGCCCCGGATGCAGCAGGGCGAGTTCCTCGGTTGCACCACCGAAGAGCACCGGGGCAGCGATCTGGTAGAGCGGGATACCCAGCGGATCCAGCTTGGACAGCGCGGTCTTCAGCTGATCGTCCCGTGGCACCCCGTCGAACATCACCACCCCCAGCAGGTCCTTGGCGGCACCGTTGTCCACGGTGTAGCCCGCGATCGTGGTGGCCAGCCGGCCGCCCGCCGAATGCCCGGACAGGATGAACTTCTCCGGCAGGGTGCCCTGGAATCCGGCGGCGTTGGCGCTGATGTTCAGTGCGGGGCGGGTGCCGGTGAACATCTCGGCGATGGCTTCGCCCTCGCCGCTGAACAGCGGATCGAACCAGAAGATGTTCGGGGTGACCACGATGCTGTTGGTCTTTTGCGCCAGCGCGGCGGCCATGTCGGAGTACCAGCCGCCGAAGGACAGGAATCCGTGCTGGAGCCAGATGATGCCGTTGGCCTTGACCGAGCCGTCGGCCTGGGTCGGGAAATACCAGTCGGCGGGGGCGTTGTAGCCGTTGCCCGAGGGGATGACGAGGTCGGCCGATCCGGTCTTGACCCCGGTGACGCCATTGGTCTTCGGCGGGGCGGTGTAGGCGGTGACGCCGTTGGAGCCGGTGTTGACCTCCGGTGTCGGCGGGATGCCGAAGAGCTTGAACACGACATCGGAGAACGACTTGAGCACCCCGCCGATCGGACCGATCTGGTTGAGCGTCGGGGTGGGCAGCGCCACCCCGGCGGCATTGCCGAAGATGATCTGCTGATTGGCCCCCGCGTACAGCCCGTACTGCGGGGTCTGCGGCGTGGCACCGGCGTAGAAGTCGTTGATCCAGCCCGTGCTCAGTGCGTAGGTTGCCGCGGTATTGCCCGCCGGCACGAACCCGGCGACCAACTGCAGCACGGTGTCGAAGATGGCGTTGACGCCCAGCATCGAGTCGACGTGCGAGCCGCCGACCAGGACCACCCCGTCGAACTTGCCGGGGTTGGCGGCCAAAAGCTGATTGGTGGTGGAGCCGAAGGCATTCCAGATCTGCGCCGGGGCGGCGATCTGATAGATCGGCTTGCCGGCCCCCGCCAGAGTCTTG
>CAIRCP010000128.1 GCA_903877095.1 uncultured Actinomycetes bacterium
CAAGACTCTGGCGGGGGCCGGCAAGCCGATCTATCAGATCGCCGCCCCGGCGCAGATCTGGAATGCCTTCGGCTCCACCACCAATCAGCTTTTGGCCGCCAACCCCGGCAAGTTCGACGGGGTGGTCCTGGTCGGCGGCTCCCATGTGGACTCGATGCTCGGCGTCAACTCCATTTTCGACACGGTGCTGCAGTTGGTCGCCGGGTTCGTGCCGGCGGGTAACACCGCGGCGACCTACGCGTTGAGCACGGGCTGGATCAACGACTTCTACGCCGGTGCCACGCCGCAGACCCCGCAGTACGGGCTGTACGCGGGGGCCAATCAGCAGATCATCTTCGGCAACGCCGCCGGGGTGGCGCTGCCCACCCCGACGCTCAACCAGATCGGCCCGGTCGGTGGACTGCTCAAGTCGTTCACCGATGTCGTGTTCAAGCTCTTCGGCATCCCACCGACGCCGGAGGTCAACACCGGCACCAACGGCGTCACCGCCTACACCGCCCCGCCGAAGACCAATGGGGTCACCGGGGTCAAGACCGGATCGGCGGACCTCGTCATCCCGTCGGGCAATGGCTACAACGCCCCCTCTGACTGGTATTTCCCGACCCAGGCCGACGGCTCGGTGCAGGCCAACGGGGTCATCTGGCTCCAGCACGGCTTCCTCGGCTTCAAGGGCTGGTACGCCGATTTGGCGGCCGCGCTCGCCCAGGAGACCAACAGCATCGTCGTGGTCCCGCAGATCTTCTGGTTCGATCCGGCGTTCTCCGGCCAGGGAGCGGCCGACATGTTCACCGGCACCCGGCCCGCGCTGAACATCAGCGCCAATGAGGCCGGCTTCCAGGGCACCCTGCCGCAGAAGTTCATCCTCACCGGACATTCGGCCGGCGGGAATTACGCGACCGTCGCCGGAGCGGGCACCGTCGACAACGGCGCCGCGAAGGACCTACTCGGCGTAGTGATGTTCGACGGCGTCGCGCGTGCGGGCGTCTTCGCACCCGCGTGGACGAAGCTGAACAGCTTGGGTATCCCGGATTACCAGATCGCCGCGCCGCCGCAGTCGTGGAACGCCTGGGGCAACACCACCGAGGAATTGGCCCAGCTGGCGCCAGGCCAGTTCATCGGCACGATGATCGACAACGGTTCGCACACCGATTCCGTCGCCGGTCCGTCGGCCTGGGCGGACCTCGGCGAGGTATTCAGCACCCTCCTCGTCAAGCCGTCGCCTCCGGGCGGCAAGGAAGCCGTCCGCACCTTTGCCACCGGCTGGGTCAACGACCTCTACGCCGGCTTCACGCCAACTAAGACGCAGCCCAAGTACGGGATCTACGGCAACCCCAACAATGGCACCTACGTGGCCAACCAGCGGATCGTGATGGGAGAGGCCGGAGCCACCTCCCTGCCGGCTCCGCCACCGGTTGACGTCAATAAGTACGCCGGAGCCTGGTACGAGCAGGGCAGCGTCAAGCAGTTCTTCTCCATCGGCCTGGTGAACACGAAAGCGGTCTACACCCCGCAGCCGGACGGCACGATCAAGGTGGAGAACTCCGGCAACTACTTTGGCCCCAACGGCCCCCAGTCGAACATCACGGGTTCGGCGGTGCCCGTCAACAGTCCCACCAACACCCGGTTGGATGTGGGTTTCTTCTTCGGCAAGCCGAACTCCAAGGAACCCGGCAACTACTGGATTCTCGACTACGAGCCCAACTACAAGTGGGTCATCGTCAGCGACTCCACCGGGTCGAGTGGCTACATCCTCACCCGCGATCAGACCATCCCCGAGGCGGAATACAACGCGTTGGTCGACCGCGCCAAGCAGCTGGGTGTAAAGGGCCGGATCACCCCGACCCAGCAATTCCCCCCATCGTCGGCGTCGGTGGTCTAACATCTGGCAACCGTCTCCGGCGGATGGGAGGAATCGGATTTCGCCGAGTTCTTCCACAGGAAAAACCTCGTTATCCCTTGACGGAACGGCGTTGACGGTCCAATCTGTGTCAAGCATGTACGCAGGGGTAGCAACATCCGCCAGCCAGCGCCAGTCGCTCCCGGGATGCGAATGTTGAGCACGGCGCCGTTCTGAGGTAAGCTCGGACGTTGCGCTGGCTGCCCCCTGCCTTCCTTCTAAACGCACCTGGACATCGCGGTCCCGGTCTGAGTCGGTTGACCACTGCTCAGATGGCCGTTCACATGTTGCGTGCGTCGCTGGATCTGGACGGGTGGATGCAAGCGCGTACCGACGCAGAATAGCGGCACGGGTCCGGCGAAGCCGACACCCGGCAGTCCGCATGAGGTGCTGGAAGGATGCATCTTGGCAGTCTCTAGCCAAAGCAAATCGGCAACTAATTCCTCTAACTCAGTACCGGGGGCGCCGGCGCGTGTCTCGTTCGCCAAGCTGCGCGAACCGCTGGAGGTGCCGGGCCTGCTCGATGTGCAGACCGACTCCTTCAAGCGGCTGATCGGCGCCAGCGAGTGGCGCCAGAAGGCCAAGGCCGCTGGCGACCCGAACCCGGTCGGTGGTCTCGAGGAGGTGCTCGCCGAGCTCTCCCCGATCGAGGACTTCTCCGGTTCGATGTCGCTGAGCTTCTCCGACCCGCGCTTCGACGAAGTAAAGGCGCCGGTCGACGAGTGCAAAGACAAGGACATGACGTACGCGGCCCCGCTGTTCGTCACGGCCGAGTTCATCAACAACAACACCGGTGAGATCAAGAGCCAGACGGTCTTCATGGGTGACTTCCCGATGATGACGGAGAAGGGCACCTTCATCATCAACGGCACCGAGCGTGTCGTGGTGTCTCAGCTGGTTCGCTCGCCGGGCGTCTACTTCGACGAAGCGATCGACAAGTCGACCGAGAAGGTCCTGCACAGCGTCAAGGTGATCCCCGGCCGAGGCGCGTGGCTGGAGTTCGACGTCGACAAACGCGACACCGTCGGTGTGCGGATCGACCGCAAGCGCCGCCAGCCGGTCACCGTGCTGCTCAAGGCGCTCGGCTGGACCAACGAGCAGATCCGGGAGCGCTTCGGCTTCTCCGAGATCACGATGTCGACGCTGGAGAAGGACAACACAGCCGGCACCGACGAGGCTCTGCTGGACATCTACCGCAAGCTGCGCCCGGGCGAGCCGCCGACCAAGGAGTCCGCGCAGACCCTGCTGGAGAACCTGTTCTTCAAGGAGAAGCGCTACGACCTGGCCCGGGTGGGTCGCTACAAGGTCAACAAGAAGCTCGGCCTCAACGCCGGTAAGCCGATCACAAACTCGACGCTGACCGAAGAGGACATCGTCGCGACGATCGAGTACCTGGTGCGCCTGCACCTCGCCTCCGAGACCGGTGTCTCCGAGACCATGACGGTTCCCGGCGGCGTCGAGGTTCCCGTCGAGGTCGATGACATCGACCACTTCGGCAACCGTCGTCTGCGCACCGTGGGCGAGCTGATCCAGAACCAGATCCGGGTCGGCCTGTCCCGCATGGAGCGCGTCGTTCGCGAGCGGATGACCACCCAGGACGTCGAGGCGATCACGCCACAGACCCTGATCAACATCCGTCCCGTCGTGGCGGCGATCAAGGAGTTCTTCGGCACCAGCCAGCTGTCGCAGTTCATGGACCAGAACAACCCGCTTTCCGGTTTGACCCATAAGAGGCGTCTGTCCGCTTTGGGCCCGGGCGGTCTGTCCCGTGAGCGCGCCGGTCTGGAGGTCCGCGACGTGCACCCCAGCCACTACGGCCGGATGTGCCCGATCGAGACCCCGGAAGGCCCGAACATCGGCCTGATCGGCTCGCTGTCGGTGTACGCGCGGGTCAACCCGTTCGGCTTCATTGAGACGCCGTACCGCAGGGTCGACGACCAGGGCCGCGTTACCGACGAGATCCACTACCTCACGGCCGACGAAGAGGACCGCCACGTCGTGGCGCAGGCCAATTCGCCGACCGACGCCGACGGGCGGTTCACCGAGCCGCGTGTCCTGGTGCGCCGCAAGGGTGGCGAGGTCGAGAACGTGACTCCCGCCGAGGTCGACTTCATGGACGTCTCGCCGCGCCAGATGGTGTCGGTGGCCACGGCCATGATCCCGTTCCTCGAACACGACGACGCCAACCGCGCCCTGATGGGCGCCAACATGCAGCGCCAGGCGGTTCCGCTGGTTCGCAGCGAGGCGCCATTGGTGGGCACCGGCATGGAGCTTCGTGCCGCGATCGACGCCGGTGACGTCGTCGTCGCGGACAAAGCCGGTGTGGTGGAAGAGGTTTCGGCCGACTACATCACCGTGATGGCCGACGACGGCACCCGGCACAGCTACCGGATGCGCAAGTTCAACCGGTCCAACCACGGCACCTGCGCGAACCAGAAGCCGATCGTTGACTCCGGTCAGCGCGTCGAGGCCGGCCAGGTCATTGCCGACGGCCCGTGCACCGAGAACGGCGAGATGGCGCTGGGCAAGAACCTGCTCGTGGCCATCATGCCGTGGGAGGGGCACAACTACGAGGACGCGATCATCCTGTCCAGCCGCCTGGTTGAGGAGGATGTGCTCACCTCGATTCACATCGAGGAACACGAGATCGACGCCCGCGACACCAAGCTGGGCGCCGAGGAGATCACCCGGGACATCCCGAACGTCTCCGACGAGGTGCTCGCCGATCTCGATGAGCGCGGCATCGTGCGCATCGGCGCGGAGGTCCGCGACGGCGACGTCCTGGTCGGCAAGGTCACCCCGAAGGGCGAGACCGAGCTGACCCCGGAGGAGCGCCTGCTGCGCGCCATCTTCGGCGAGAAGGCCCGCGAGGTCCGCGACACCTCACTGAAGGTGCCGCACGGCGAGTCCGGCAAGGTCATCGGCATCCGGGTGTTCTCTCGCGAGGACGACGACGAGTTGCCGGCCGGGGTCAACGAACTGGTGCGGGTCTACGTCGCTCAGAAGCGCAAGATCTCCGACGGCGACAAGCTGGCCGGCCGGCACGGCAACAAGGGCGTCATCGGCAAGATCCTGCCGATCGAGGACATGCCGTTCCTTCCGGACGGCACCCCGGTCGACATCATCCTGAACACCCACGGTGTGCCGCGACGGATGAACATCGGCCAGATCCTCGAGACGCACCTGGGCTGGATCGCCAAGACCGGCTGGAAGGTGCCCCAAGAAAACGGGGTATCCCCGGAGTGGGCCAAGAACCTTCCGGCGGACTTGCTGGAGTCCCCGGCGGACTCCATCGTGTCCACCCCGGTGTTCGACGGCGCCCGCGAGGACGAGCTCACGGGTCTGCTCGGCTCGACGCTGGCCAACCGCGACGGCGAGGTCATGGTCAACGGCGACGGCAAGGCCAACCTGTTCGACGGCCGCAGCGGCGAACCGTTCCCGTACCCGGTCACGGTGGGCTACATGTACGTCCTCAAGCTGCACCACCTGGTGGACGACAAGATCCACGCCCGCTCCACCGGCCCGTACTCGATGATCACCCAGCAGCCGCTGGGCGGTAAGGCGCAGTTCGGCGGTCAGCGCTTCGGTGAGATGGAGTGCTGGGCGATGCAGGCCTACGGTGCGGCGTACACGCTGCAGGAGCTCTTGACCATCAAGTCCGACGACACGGTCGGCCGAGTCAAGGTCTACGAGGCGATCGTCAAGGGCGAGAACATCCCCGAGCCGGGCATCCCCGAGTCGTTCAAGGTGTTGCTCAAGGAGTTGCAGTCGCTGTGCCTCAACGTCGAGGTGCTCTCCAGCGACGGCGCTGCCATCGAGATGCGCGACGGCGACGACGAGGACCTGGAGCGCGCTGCGGCGAATCTGGGAATCAACCTGTCCCGCAACGAATCTGCGTCAGTGGAAGATCTCGCGTAAGCGGATCTGGCCCACAACCTCCGGTATCACTTTTCTAAACCCGCAAGGGGAAAGGGAGTTACGTGTTAGACGTCAACTTCTTCGATGAGCTCCGCATCGGCCTGGCCACCGCCGACGATATTCGTCAGTGGTCCTACGGCGAGGTCAAGAAGCCGGAGACCATCAACTACCGCACGCTCAAGCCGGAGAAAGACGGCCTGTTCTGCGAGAAGATCTTCGGACCGACTCGCGACTGGGAGTGCTACTGCGGCAAGTACAAGCGCGTCCGCTTCAAGGGCATCATCTGCGAGCGCTGCGGCGTCGAGGTGACTCGGGCCAAGGTGCGTCGTGAGCGGATGGGCCACATCGAACTGGCCGCGCCGGTCACCCACATCTGGTACTTCAAGGGTGTTCCGTCGCGGTTGGGCTACCTGCTGGACCTTGCGCCCAAGGATCTCGAGAAGATCATCTACTTCGCCGCCTACGTCATCACCGCGGTCGACACCGAGATGCGCCACAACGAGCTCTCCACCCTCGAAGCCGAGATGGTCGTCGAGAAGAAGGGCGTGGCCGACCAGCGAGACGCCGACCTGGAGGCCCGCGCTCAGAAGCTGGAGGCCGACCTGAAGGAGCTCGAGGCTGAGGGCGCCAAGGCTGATGTGCGCCGCAAGGTCAAAGACGGCGGCGAGCGCGAGATGCGTCAGCTCCGTGACCGTGCCCAGCGTGAGCTGGACCGGCTCGACGAGATCTGGACCACCTTCACCAAGCTGGCCCGGACGCAACTGATCGTCGACGAGAACCTCTACCGTGAGCTGCAAGACCGCTACGGCGAGTACTTCGAGGGCTCGATGGGCGCCGAGGCCATCCAGAAGCTGATCCAGGCCTTCGACATCGATGCCGAGGCCGAGGCGCTGCGCGAGATCATTCGCAGCGGCAAGGGGCAGCGTAAGCTTCGCGCGCTCAAGCGCCTCAAAGTCGTTGCGGCGTTCCAGATGTCGGGCAACTCGCCGATGGGCATGGTGCTCGACGCGGTGCCGGTGATCCCGCCGGAGCTACGGCCCATGGTGCAGCTCGACGGCGGCCGGTTCGCCACCTCCGACCTCAACGACCTGTATCGCCGGGTGATCAACCGCAACAACCGGTTGAAGCGCCTGATTGACCTCGGGGCGCCCGAGATCATCGTCAACAACGAGAAGCGCATGCTCCAGGAGTCGGTGGACGCGCTGTTCGACAACGGCCGTCGTGGCCGGCCCGTCACCGGGCCGGGCAACCGTCCGCTGAAGTCGCTGTCGGATCTGTTGAAGGGCAACCAGGGCCGGTTCCGCCAGAACCTGCTGGGCAAGCGCGTCGACTACTCCGGCCGTTCGGTCATCGTGGTGGGCCCGCAGCTCA
>CAIRCP010000129.1 GCA_903877095.1 uncultured Actinomycetes bacterium
GATCCGCATCAACACAGCTCACAAGGCATGTCCAATGAGCCGGTGACACGACGACGACGTCACCCCGGATCACCAGATCACCACCGCCGCAACGTTGCGAGGCACCGTCGAATGATGCATCCAGCGCAACTCCGCGCACTTGCAGGGTCATGCCGATGGTGTGGCGGAAGCGGTGGACGTCGCCGCCGGAGATGGGCTCGCCGGTGATGGTCGAGGTGGTGATGCCGTGTTCGCGGAACAGGGCGGCCAGGCGGTGACGCAGTCCGCTGGTGGACCAGGGTTGGGTCCGGCCGGCGGTGGCGCTGGATCGGGCGCCCGGGAAGAGGTGTTTGGCCTCAGGGCCGTAGGTGCGCCGGACGCGGGTCTGTTGTTCGCGGATGACGGTGGCGAGGCTGTCGGGGATCGGGAAACGGCGCCAGGCATTGGTTTTCGTCATCCAGTACTCCATCCAGTAGCCGGCCTCGGAGTGGTGCAGGCAGTCCGGGGGTAGGGCGACGAGTTCGGAGATCCGGCATCCGGCCCAGCGGGTGGTGGCGATCATGGCCCGCAGGGTGGGGTCGGTCGCGGGGTTGTTGACGATGAGGGTGTCGACGCGTTCGACGACGTCGGGCGGGAAGGGCCGGGGGTTGCGCTTCTTGCGGTGGACGTTTTCGCCGCGGCGTAGGAACATCGCTGAGCCGAGGGTGTCCACGAGCCCGGTGTCGTGCAGTGATTCCAGCAGGTAGGCGCCGGTGTTGGCCAGCCGCGGGTCGGCGTCGTTGTCGGCGCGGCGGGTCCAGGCCAGGTAGTCGAGGAAGACCGGCCGGGTGACCGCAGCCGGGTCGGGGACGGTTCCGTCGTGGGTGAGGAATCGGGCGAGTTGGCGGGTGGCGCGGACCCATTGGGTGAGGGTTCCCCAGGACAGGGTGGCGGTGCTGAGTTGGCGGCGGGCGAGTTCTTTGGCGCCGTCCTTGAGCCAGGGCACCGCCACGGTGGACCAGTCGACGGCGGTGTGGGTCGATCCGGATTGTGTTGCGTCGAGGACGAATTCGAAGCCGTCTCGCCAGTGCCAGTGATCGTCGGTCCACGGGTCGGGGTTGGTGGCTCCGTCGAGCAGCCGGAAGAGCCGGCGCAGGTAGGGGGCGCAGAGTGTGTCGAAGGAGCTGGTGTGGGGCCAGTGCTGGCGACACAGCAGTAGCCAGTCATGCAGGGGCCGTTCGGTCAGCGAGTCGGTGATGCGGCCGTCGGCGGTGTCGATGAGGGTCATGAGGGCGCGGCGCAGGCTGGCGTTGGGGGTCCAGTCGCCGCGGGCGACTTTGGTGGCGATGACGAACCGGATTTCGTCGGCTGCTCGGGGTGGCAGGCGGCGGAAGTCGACGGTGTGGGTGGATCGTTGGCCGCGGGGCGGCCCGGGTGGGGTGGAGCCTGTTTTGGCCCAGGTGTCGAAGTCGGCGGGCTGACCGGCGCGGAACCATTGGAAGTAGTGGGCGTAGCACAGCCCGGCGGTGGTGGTGGGGTTGTTGCGGGGGCCGCCCAGCCAGTACCGCGGGCTGGCACAGTCGGGGACCGAGCAGGGTTCCGTCGTGCTGCGTCGGCGGTCTCCGGGCTGGTCGAGGACTTGCCATGTCGGCTGGCACCACGGGCCGTCGGGCACCCGCAGTGCCGGGAGGATGGCGGTGCGGCCGGCGGCGGTGCGGGAATCGCGGCTCATGGCCGGTCCGGTTCGGCCGGTGCCCGCCATACGAGGTGCTCGGTGCGGCGGAGTCGTTCGGCGAGGTCGTCGCTGGCGAGGTGGATGTAGACGTCGGCGCTGGCGGCGTGGGATTGGCCGAGGCGGGCGGCGATTTCCGCGGCGGTCCAGCCGGCCCGGGCCAGGGCGGTGGCATGGGTGTGGCGCAACATGTGCGGGTGCAGCGTCGGGATGCCGGCGGTGGCGCCGATGCGCTCGACGAGCTGGTAGGCGTTGGAGTAGGACAGGGGGCTGCCCAGTGGGCGTCGGGTGAGGTTGACGAAGACGAAATCACTGTCGATGTCGGCGATTTCGCCGAGGATATAGGTGGCGTAGAGGTCGAAGAAGCGGCGCGGTGCGTCCACGGTGAAGGTGGAGCGTTGCTTGGACAGGGCACCGTTGGGGTTGTCCTCGCGGCGGCAGATCTCGATGCGTTTGCGCATGGGGTCCAAATCGCCGTGGCGTAGGCCCAACGCTTGGCCGACCCGCAGGCCCAGGTCGTAGAGCGCCGAGAGCAGGAGTCGGTCGCGGTCGGTCGACGCCGCGGTGAGCAGGCGTGCGAAGTCGGTCTCGAAGTCGATGATGCGGACCGTTTCTGCGGGCTGCTTGCCGGGCCGGGTCAGGCGGGAGACCTCGCTGGGCCGGCGTGCCTCGATGTGGGCCAGGAAGCTGTGGGCGCGGCGGGGAAGCCGGGAGGGGTTGCGGGTCAGGACCAGATCGGACGGTCCGCGGCCTTCGATGCGGTGGAACTCGTAGAACTCGCGCACGGCCGCGCTGACGGCCTTCACCGTGGCCGGTGATCGGGTGCCGCGCCCGGTCTGCAGCGGCGGCAATCCCACCGACAGGGCGCCGACGAAGTCGCACAGTTCTGCGAAAACCAGAGCGTCCCAGGCGATTCCCCGTGCTGTGAGCCAGCGGTAGAACAGGCTCACATGCCGCGCGTAGGACCGCACGGTGTTCTGTGAGCGGCCCACCGCCCGCAGCCAGTGCAGGAACTGCTCCACCTCGGTCACCGGCAACCCACGGTCGTCGACCACCGTCCATGACGGTCGGGTGTGAACCGTCACCGCCGCCGCTCTCACCCCGCACCGCCGGCGTCTTCATTGGAGCGCTGGGGCGGCTCGACGGTGATATCGGGCGTGAGGTCATCGCCGTCGTCGCGGGCCGACAGCGGAGTTACGGCCGGGGCGCCGCTGCTCAGGGTGCCGGGCAGCCACGTCATGGAGCGTTTGCGCCAGGCAGCGAGCTGGGCCTGAACCCTGGCCATCGGCACTTCGATCCGGTCCCAGTCCACCGCCGGGGCGCTGACCCAGATCTGCTCGATGTGGCGGTTCGTGGGCCGGTCGTACTCCCAGGTGAGTTCGCAGTGCGTGGGGTCCCCCATCAGTCCCAGGGCCGAGGAATCCTGACGGCGGAACGCTTTGCGCCGCTCGTTGGTGGGCTGGACTTCGTTGTGGTGAATCGCCAGGTAGGTCTTTCCGTGACTGCTGATCGCCGGCCACCGATGGGCCTTGGCAACCAGGTGGCCGGGCGGATGCAGTCCCCGGCTGTTCAGCCACACCTGCGTGCCCGACGCTGTCGTGGCCGCAACGTAGGAGCCCCGGCCCAGCTCCTGCATCTCCGTGCGCATGCGGGCGCCGTGCCGCTCGCACAACACATTCCAATCGTCCACCGCGGCAAGCAGGATCGCGCCCACCCCGACCGGGATCGGACCCAGCGCCCGGCGCACCTGTTTGCGGGAGAGCCGACGATCCAACGGGCCTGGTTCCAACTCCAGCTCCAACACGAAACCCAACCTTTCAACGCGAAAATCTTGCCCAGAATCGTGCAAACCGTGGTACGGTTCTCTGCGTGCGACACGCCGTGCTAAGTGCCGTCTTCCCGGTCTCGGGGCACGGGGCGAATACGCTGACAACTCCGTCACGGTGGCCACTTTCGTCACACGCCGGGGTGACTCCGGAAGCAGGACGCCACCGGCCCGGCGGTGTTTCTGCCGACCATCGCCCAGGTGGCGGCTTAGAGTCGAAATCCAAGGGCCGCAACGGATGTGGAGGTGAGCGGTGACCGTCCCGAACCCGTGCGCCGAGGCCAACAACGTGATGGTCCAGTTGACGCGGCTGGCGTGCGGATGGTCGAAGAAGCGGCTGGCCGACGAGGCCGGTGTCTCGGCCTCCCATGTCAGCAGGGTCGAGTCCGCCGTGTTGCCCTTGGCGGGCAAAGCGTTGTTCGACTACGCCCAGGCCATGGGATGTTCGGTGGAGTCGTTGTGCGTGCCGTTCATGAAATCCCCCGCGGAGGGAACCCACTTCCGCGCCAATGCCGGCCTGGCTGAGTGGAAACGCAACCGCGTCTGGGCCCGAGCCAATCTCATCGCCATGCGCATCGGGCGGCTGGCCACCCGCGCGGACATCGCGCCGAAACTCGCGCTGCCCGAACTCGATCCCACCGACTACGCCGCCGAACACGGCGAAATCACCGTCGCCCAGGTCCTGCGCCGGCTCTGGCGCATCACCGGACCGATCCGCTCCATGACCGAATTGCTCGAAGCGGCAGGGGTTTTCGTCGTCACCGAAGACTTCCATGACCGCGGTATCGATGCGGTCACCCTGCGGGCAACCGAGCACCATCCCCACGTCGTCTACGTCAACGCCGCCCTACCCCCCGACCGGATGCGCATGACCCTGGCCCACGAACTCGGCCATCTCGTCATGGACGCCATGACCCTGGTCAGCCCCACCGAAATCGAAGACCGGGCAACAGCATTCGCCGCCGAATTCCTCGCCCCGATCGACGACATCGCCTACGACCTCGACCGTGTCTCGACGCGCACGGTCCACGAACTCGACGAACTGCGCATGACCTGGGGAGTCAGCGTCTCCTCACTGGTCTTCCGGGCCCGCGAGCGCGGCGTGCTCTCCGACTACCAATACCGAGCCATGTTCCGGCTCCTCAACGAAACCGGCCGCATGTATGGGGCCCGGCCCGGGGTCGCCGAGGAACAGCCACGCCTGGCCGCCGCGGTCCTCGATCAACTCCTGGCCGCCGGATACACCCCCCGGGAAGTCGACGACATCACCCTGCTCACCGGCACCGAACGCGCCGCGCTGTTCCAGGCCGCCGACACCCGACCCGGTCCCCGCCACCTCACCATGGTCTAAGCCGCCCAAGGACACACCGTGGGATGGAAGCCGACCCCAGCCAGCGACGCCGAATGGAAAGTGGCGGTGTACTGGAACAAACAATCCCAAGCCCTCGAACAAGACCGCGCCGCCGGCGGCCGCACCCACCGCATCCTGGCGATCGAGGGAAGCCAAGGCGCACTCGGCCGCATCATCCTCAAACGGCCCCACCGCCGGATCTACGCCGAACTACGCTGGCAAGTCGACAACAAGGAACTCAGCCAATACCTGTGCGAAGTCAGCGCCACCAGCCGCAAAGCCAACCTGGCCCACGCTTGGCGACACGCTCACGAAAATGGCCTCACCAAGACCGGCGCCGCCACCGCACACACCGCCAACCCCGATACCGACTTCGGCGCGGCAAACGCATACTCAGCAAGCTGACGCTCGTCGACACCCTGATTCGACCGGACGCGGGGGTGTTCTAGATGGGCAGCGCGAATACAGTTGCCCGGTGCCGCATGATGAACTCTCTCGTCGATCGCAGGTTTGCCAACCGAAAACTGAAGAGGACGTGAAGGTCAAGGTCCTCATCCCGTACTTGGAGTCATTGGGGTACTCGATCGACGAAATGCGGTTCGAGAATTCGATCGAAGTGACAGTGGGCAGCAAGACCACGAAGGTCGCGTCCGACATCGAAATCCTCATCGAGGGTGCGCCGCAGATCGTTATCGACGCCAAAACCCCGCGGCGAACGCTGAGCGACAAGGACGTGTTGCAGGCCGTCTCCTACGCGAAGCTGGTCAAGACCCCGGCTGCGTCCTTCGGGTTCGCCTCGAATGGCATCGACCTGATGGGGATGAATGCCATCGACGGCAGCGCGGCCTACGAGATTCCGACGAAAAGTGAGCTTCTCGCTGGCCTCCAGCGCCGCCGGCCCAAGAAGCTCTCCGAGATTGCTCTTCACGAGGTGCGGTCAACCGTTCCTAGACACTGAGCAGGAGTGAGTCCTGCCCGGTGGGCGGCCCCGAACGGTCGTGGGTCGCCTGAACGGCCTGCCGGGTCCGGTGAGTGCGTGCGGTCTTAGTGCCGGGTGGCTGCCGCCCGTCTCGTGGGCC
>CAIRCP010000130.1 GCA_903877095.1 uncultured Actinomycetes bacterium
CAGCGGAACTCCCAGGTGAAGGGTTGTCTTACGAGGACACCCATCGATACCGGGAGTTCCGCTGCTCCAACTCCCCGACACGCTGCACACATCACACTTGACCCAACAGTCACACCCTTAACTGAGCGACATTGGGACTAACCGGCTTTGAAGTCGTCGGGCGAGATGCTGTCGAGGAACTCCTTGAACTTCTCGACCTCGTCCTCCCGCACGGCGCCGGCGGGCTCGTCGTCACTCTCGTCGGGGATCAGCAAGCCCGCCACGTCCAGCACGGGCTCTTCGACGTAGATGGGCACTCCCATCCGCAATGCGATGGCCACCGAGTCCGACGGCCGGGCCGACACCCGAACGTCGTGGTCGAAGATCAGGTCGGCGTAGAACGTGCCCTCCTGCAGATCGACGATCCGCACTTCCTTGAGTGATCGGCCAAGAGCGCCGATCACATCGCGGAAGAGGTCGTGGGTCAACGGCCGAACCGGCTCGACACCCTGCTGCTCGAGGATGATCGCGTTCGCCTCGGTCTGCCCGATCCAAATCGGCAGATAGCGATCCCCGGCAGTCTCCCGAAGCAGCAATACCGGCTGATTGGCGGGTTGCTCCACCCGGATCCCCACCACTCGAACCTCAGCCATGCACGGACCTCCGCCGATTGCGAGAACAGTCAGGGGAGAGTCTAGTCCTCAGCGGTCGAGCACGTCGCGCACGGCCGACTTGATCAAGGACGTATGCAGCGTGATCGCCAGCGCGGCGACCTCGCGGGCCAGATCGTCGGCGCGGTCGCGGGCGCCGGCGCGCCCGGCCTTGCCCACCGGACCGGCAATCTGGGCGATGAGGTCGGACTGCCGGTCGGCGGCCGACCGGAACGCGCGCAGATGGCGGGGTTCGACGCCGTACTCGGACAGCGCCGCAGCGCACTGGGCGATCACCACCGAGTGCTCGTCGAAGAATCCGCCCGGGCCGGTGGTGATGATTCCTGCCCGGCACAGCGCGGTGATCAGGTCTTCGCCCACGCCCGAGCGCGCCCGCAGATCCTCCCGGCTCAACCTGGCCGGCGTGGGGCGGCTGACCGGGGCCTCGCGTCCGGCGTCGTATCCGGCCCCCACGCGGACCAGCCGCGGCGCCGGGTGCCCCGGGAGCTCGCCGTCGGGCTGAGCGTCGAGTTGGGCCTTGATGACCTTCAGCGGCAGATACTGGTCGCGCTGGGCGGTCAGGATGAACCGCAGGCGGGCACAGTCGAACGCGGTGAACCGGCGGTAGCCCGACGGGCTGCGCTCCGGGGTGACCAGACCTTCGGCCTCCAGGAAACGGATCTTGGAGATGGTCACGTCCGGGAAGTCGGGCCGCAGCAGTTCGAGTACCGCTCCGATGGACATCCCGGCCGGCGCTGGACTTCCCGGGGCGGTCACGAGCTGCCGGGACCGCCCAGTCCGCTGGACCGGGGGCCGGTCAGGAACACCAGCCGGAACTTGCCGATCTGGACCTCGTCGCCGTTGGCGAGGGTGGCCGCGTCCACCGGTTCGCGGTTGACGTAGGTGCCGTTGAGGCTGCCCACGTCGACCACCTGGAATTCCCCGCCGTCGGAACGGAACTCCGCGTGACGGCGACTGACCGTCACGTCATCGAGGAAGATGTCGGAATCCGGGTGGCGACCCGCCGACGTGGTCGCCTGGTCGAGCAGAAACCGCGAGCCGGCGTTGGGCCCGCGCTTGACCACCAGGAGCGCCGAACCCACCGGCAGACCCTCGACCCCGGAAACTGCCGTCTCGCCGGCGGGGGCGGCCGGGGCGTCGAGATCGTTGAGGAAGTCAGCGCGGAAGACCGAGGTCGTCTCCACGGTGACCTCCTCGGAGGTCTCGTCCTTCTCCGTCACCCGAAACTCCTTACTGGCTGCCCATGATTCGCGCGCCGCTTGATTCGACCGTACCGGTCGCCGTCCATCCGTGTACCCGCACCGCGGGATCAACCCGTCGGGCAGGCACCCCAACAACGGCACCCTAACAACTTGTGTGGACCTAGTTCACCGTCTGGCCGTAGCTGTCTGCGTCGAGCAGAGTAATCCAGCCCGCATCGAGGCTGGCGGCGTCACTGCGCAGTTCCAGCAGCCAGCCCTCGCCGTACGGGTCGGTGTTGATCAGCGCCGGGTCGGACTCCAATGCCCCGTTGACTGCGACGACGGTGGCCGAGAGCGGGGCGTAGAGGTCTGAGACCGACTTGGTGGACTCCACCTCGCCGAAGGACTCACCGGCGGTCACCTCGGCGCCGACCTCCGGCAACTGCACGTAGACGACGTCGCCGAGGGAGGACTGAGCGAAGTCGGTGATACCGACCCGGACGGTGTCGTCGCCGGCCCGGCGGACCCACTCATGCTCGGCGGTGTATCGCAGGTCGGCGGGAATGTCGCTCACGGTTCTCCTCGGTGGTGGTGGTGGCGGTTTCTCGTCATGGACGCCGATGAGCGTATTGGCACCGGTTTCGGTGCCGCAAGCACACCCGTCAGACCCGCGTCTTGGGCAGGTCGCGGACCACCATCCGAACCTGCAGCAGATACAGCACCGCCGACCAGAGGTACATGTAGGCGCCCCAGATGACGAACGCCCAGCCGACCGCCGCGACCGCCCTGCTCCAGCCGAAGTCGCAGTGCCCCAACAGGATCAGCGGGAAGCCCGACATCAGTGCGAACGTCGCGCCCTTGCCGACGTAGGTCACCGGCAACGCCGTCACGCCGCGTGCCCGCACCACCGGCAGTGCCGCCGCGAGCACAAGGTCGCGGCCGAACAGCACGGCGACAAGCCACCACGGGACCATGCCGGCCAGCGCCATGCCCAACGGCACGGTGACCATGTAGATCCGGTCGACCAGTGGGTCGAGCAACTCCCCCAGCCGGGAGGACTGGTTGGCCACCAGCCGGGCGATTTTGCCGTCGGCCCAGTCGGAGATCCCGCTGAACATCAGGATGGCGGTCGCCCACCCGTAGGCGTGCCGGGCCAGCAGCAGGTAAAGGAAAACCGGGACCAGGACCAGCCGGATGGCACTGAGGATGTTGGGGATCGTCAGCACCCGGCCGCCGGTCGCGGTCAGCGGAACACCCCCGGCAGACACGGGGTGCTCAACGGAATACCCCTGGCAAACTCAGCGCCGAGAGCGAATCGTCGCGCATCGGGTTGTCGTGGACCATGTACGTCCACGTCGATGTCGGACGAGCGAGCCGCGACAGATCGAGGCCGGGTTCGTCCTCCAGAACGTTGGAGGTCTCGAACGTCTGCTGGGACGCTTCGATGGCGTCCGCGGCCAGATTGCCGAAGGCGTCGACGGCCAGCCGGTGGAACTCGTCGAGCGGGTTCTGATTGCCCAGTGCCCGCAGGTGGATGCTCTCCCGGATGTCCGAGAGATAGGCCAGGTGGTCGGCCCAGCCGCGGTCGAGGTGATACAGCATGATGCTGCGGCAGATGCGTTCCAAGTCGTCCGCTGAAACCTGTTGTGCCAGTTCGTCGTAGCGTTCCGGGGCCAGCTCGCGCAGCTCATCGCGGGCGGCGGGCGTGCTGAGCAGGGTGTTGCGCCGCTCGACGATGATGGACCGCTGCTGGGCGATGAGTTGGTTGTAGCGCCAGGTGTTGGCGTGCACGTCGAGCAGACGCCCCTCGGCCACCCGCTGGGCATGATCGATCAGGGCGTTCGCCTTCGGGCTGGTGATCCGGCCGGTCTCGTCGCACTCCATCGGCAGTTTCGGGTTCTCCAGGTGGGCGACGACGACGTCGTCCTCCCAGCTGGAGAAGAACACCGACGACCCGGGGTCACCCTGGCGGCCGGACCGTCCGCGCAACTGGTTGTCGAGCCGTTCGGTGCGGTGCCGCCCGGTGCCGATCACATGCAGGCCGCCCAGATCGGCGACCTCGCGTTTCGCCGCAGAGTCGTCGTCGGCGTCGGAGCCGCCGAGCCGGATGTCGGTGCCGCGGCCGGCCATCTGGGTGGACACCGTGACCGCGCCGCGCTTGCCGGCCTCGGCGATGACCAGAGCCTCCTCCTCGTCGTTCTTGGCGTTGAGGACGACGGCGGGCACGCCGCGGCGCACCAGGCGCTCGTGCAGGTCTTCGGATTCGGCGACGTCCTGGGTGCCGACCAGGATCGGCTGACCGGTGGCATGGACCTCGATGATGTGGTCGATGACGGCGTCGTTCTTGGCGCCGGCGCTGATGTAGATGCGGTCCGGTTCGTCGTCGCGGACGGTCGGGGTGTTCGGCGGGATGGGCGAGACGCCGAGTTTGTAGAACTGCCGCAGCTGCTCACCGGCGGCCAGCGCGGTGCCGGTCATACCGCACACCGTCGGATACCGGTTGATCAGCGCCTGGACCGTGATGGTGTCGAGCACCTCGCCGGTCTCGGTGGTCTCGATGCCCTCCTTGACTTCGACGGCGGCCTGCAGGCCGTCCGGCCAGCGCTGCAGCGCCGCGATGCGGCCGCGGGAGGCATTGATCAGCTGCACGGCACCGTCGCGCACGATGTAGTGCACGTCGCGCTGCAGCAGGACATGGGCGTGCAGGGCGACGTTGACCTCGGTCAGGGTGGTGCCGACGTGCTCCTCGGAGTACAGGTCGATGCCGCCGAAGGCCTTTTCGATCTTCTGTGCGCCCGCCTCGGTGAGATGCACGTTGCGGCTGTCGGCGTCGGTGGCGTAGTCGACCCCGGGAGTCAACTCGCCCACCAGCCGGACGATCTCCAGCTTGGGCGTCTCGCGGTGGGTTGTGCCGGCCAGCACCAGCGGCACCAACGCCTCGTCGACCAGCACCGAGTCGGCCTCGTCGATCAGCGCCACGTCGGGATTGGGTGACACCAGATCGTCGACGTCGACCACCAGTTGGTCGCGCAGCACGTCGAAGCCGATCTCGTTGACCGAGGCGTAGGTGACGTTGCACTGGTAGGCCGCCCGGCGTTCCTCACGAGTGGAGTCGGCGGTGATCCAGCCGACCGTGCACCCCATCGCCTCGATGACCGGTGCCATCCACTCGGCGTCGCGGCGGGCGAGGTAGTCGTTGATGGTCACCACGTGCACGTTGCGGCCGGCCAGCGCGTAGCCGGCGGCGGCGATCGCGCCGGAGAGTGTCTTGCCTTCGCCGGTCGCCATCTCGATCACGTCGCCGGCCATCATCCGCAGCGCGCCGAGCAGCTGAACGTCAAAGGGGCGCAAGCCGATTGCGCGTTCGGCGGCCTCCCGGGCAATAGCCAGGAACTGCGGCATGTCCGGTGATTGGGCGAGGCCCTCAAGGGAGAGTAACTGCGCCGCCCTGGCCAGCTGCTCGTCGTCGAGGCCGTGGGCTTTGGCGTCGAACTCCCGCGACGCGTCGACCTCGGCCATCGATTGCGCCTTGACCTTGTCGGTGGACGCGCCGAGCATCCGCCAGAAACCGCGGCTGATGCGGCCCTGGCCGGTCCCGCTGGAATTGGGTGTCTTTGACGAGATTCGTGCCACGGCACAACGGTACCGCCCGCACCTCAGGCCAGATTGGATCGCCGCGGGTAGGCCACGGTCGGGTCGGTCAGGGTGTTGACGACGGCCGGAACGCCGCTGTCGAACGCGCGGCGCAGCGCCGGCTGCAGTTCGGCCGGGGTGCTGACCAGTTCGCCGTGCCCGCCCAGAGCCCGTACGACCTCGTCGTAGCGGGTTCCCGGGCGCAGGTCGGCGACCACCGAGTAGCCGTAGAGCATCTCCATCGGATGCTTTTCCAGCGCCCAGATGCCGTTGTTGCCGATCACCGACACCACGTGCACGCCGTGCCGGACCAGGGTGTCCCACTCCATGCCGGAGAACCCGAACGCGCCGTCGCCCTGCAGCAGCACCACCTGCCGGTCCGGCCGGGCCAGCTTCGCGGCCAGCGCGTAACCGGGGCCGGATCCCAGGCAGCCGAACGGACCGCTGTCCAGCCAGGCTCCCGGCACGTAGCTGTCGATCACCCGTCCGGCGTAGGAGCCGAAGTCTCCACCGTCGATGACGATGATGGCGTCGCGGTCCAGCAGGGGAAGCAGCTCGGCATACACCCGCATCGGGTGCAGCGGGGTGCGGTCGTCGGCCAGTTCGGCGGCCTCAGCGGCACGGGCCTGGGTCTCGATGGTGCGCAGGTGACCTATCCACTCCTCATGCGCGGTCGCTGTCGCGGTCGCAAGCGCCGTCAAGGTGGCCGGCAGGTCGCCGTAGAGTCCGGCCGACACCGATCGTGGGTGCTCGCGGTCCGGCGCACACCGGTCAGCCGCGATCAACTCGGTCTGCGGGCCGAATACCGCGCCGAAGCCGAGCCGGAAGTCCATCGGGACGCCGATCACCAGGGCGACGTCGGCTCCGGACAGCGCCGCCGACCGGGCCCGCGAGAACGCCAGGTCACGATCCGCCCCGACGATGCCGCGCGCCATTCCGTTGGCCAGCACCGGAATGCGCAGTTTCTCGGCCAGGTGCAGCAGGGCGTTCTCGGCGTGGCCCCACCACACGTTGGTGCCGGCCATGATCACCGGCCGCTGCGCCGACGACAGCAGCGCCACCGCCCGGTCCAGCTGGTCGCCGTCTGCGCGGGGCTGGGCCGGCAGTTCAGTCAGCGCGCCGGGTTCGGCGCGGTCGGTCGCCTCGCCGAACACGTGATCCATCGGGAAGTCGACGAACGCCACCCCGGAAGGTGCGCCGACGGCGGCCCGCAGCGCGTCGTCCACCCGGTCGCCCACGGCGGCGGCCGATTCGGCGGTCACGGCGTACCGGCACAGCGGGGCCACGAACGGAACGTGGTCGATCTCCTGGAGCGAGCCCATCCCCCAGCGCAGCGCCGGTGCGCGGCCGCCCAGCACCACCATCGGCGACTGGTTCTGCTGTGCAGCGGCCATCGCACTCATGCCGTTGGTGACCCCCGGCCCGGCCGTCAACGCCGCCACCCCCGGCACCCGGGTGACCTTCGACCACCCCTCGGCGGCGAAGGCCGCCGTCTGCTCGTGCCTTGTGTCGATCAACCGAATGCCCTCGGCCCGGCAGCCGTCGTAGATCGAGAACAGGTGCCCACCCGAGAGGGTGAAGAGCGTATCGATCCCGCTGGCGCGCAACCGCCGGGCGATCAGCCTGCCGGCGTGGATGTTGTCGTCCATGCGCCTGAGACTAACCAGGTTGATGCGCCGCTGATCATGGCTGCGGTAGCTTCGCCGGGACACCCCTGGAGTGAGGAACGACGTTGGAGCCGTACGAACCGTCCATGGACTGGGGCCATGAACTCGTCCCGTCCCTGTTGTGGATCCTGCGGGCGTGGGCCATCGCCGGCGTCGTGACCGTGCTGATTCTGTTCCTGCTGGCCCGGTACACCGTGTGGGGACGCCAGTACTGGCGCATCACCGGCGACTACTTCAAAGGCCGGGAGTCGGTCAAAATCTGGGCCTGGCTGGCCGGCCTGCTGCTGTCGGTGATGATCTCGGTCCGCATCAACGTGCTGCTCAGCTACTTCAGCAACGACTTGTACACCTCCCTGCAGGTCGCGTTCCAGGCCGGCGGGGCCAAGGAGGAGGCGATGCGCTCCGGCGCCATCCACGGCTTCTGGGTGGCGCTGGGCATCTTCGGGATTTTGGCCACGATCTACGTCAGCCGGGTCATGCTCGACATCTACCTCACCCAGCGGTTCATCATCCGCTGGCGCACCTGGCTCACCGACCGGCTGACCGGCGACTGGCTCAGCGACCGCGCCTACTACCGGGCCCGGTTCTGCGACACCAACACCGACAACCCCGATCAGCGCATCCAGCAGGACGTCGACGTCTTCACCACCGGCGTCGGCGGCAACCCGAACACCCCGACCATCGGCACCGGCTCGGTGCTGGTGTTCGGCGCGATCTCGTCGGTGTGCACCGTCGTCGCGTTCATCCCGATCCTGTGGAACCTGTCCGGACCGGTGACGTTGTTCGGGGTGACGCTGCCCCGGGCGTTGTTCTGGGTGGCCTTCGGGTACATCTTCCTGGCCACCGTGGTGGCGTTCTGGATCGGCCGTCCGCTGATCCGGCTGTCCTTCCGCAACGAGCGCACCAACGCGGCGTTCCGCTACGCGCTGGTGCGCCTGCGCGACGCCGCCGAAGCGGTGGGCTTCTACCGCGGCGAGCGCACCGAGCGCGGCATCCTGCGCACCCGTTTCAACAAGATCATCGACAACTACCGCGGCTACGTTCGCCGGACACTGGCCTTCACCGGATGGAACCTCGCCATGAGCCAGATCCTGACGCCGCTGCCGCTGGCCGTTCAGGCGCCGCGGCTTTTTCGCGGCGAAATGGATTTCGGTGACGTCACCCAGTCCTCGAGTGCCTTCTCCAACATCAGCGACTCGCTGTCGTTCTTCCGCAACGCCTACGACCAGTTCGCCGCCTACCGAGCCTCGATCATCCGGCTGTACGGCCTGATCGACGCCAATGCTAAAGCCCGCGAAATGCCGAGCCTGGACACCGTGCCCAGCAGTGACGGATCGGTGGAACTGTCCCGCGTCGAGGTGCGCGCTCCCGACGGCCGCCAGTTGCTCGATCCGCTGAGCATGCGGCTGGACCCGGGCGACTCGCTGGTGGTGACCGGGCGATCAGGCGCCGGAAAGACGACGCTGTTGCGCAGCCTCGCCGAGATGTGGCCGTACGCCTCGGGCACGGTCCGCCGCCCCGACGACGGCCACGACACGATGTTCCTGTCCCAGTTGCCCTATGTGCCCCTCGGGGATCTGCGCACCGTGGTGTCCTACCCCAGCGCCTCCGGCGAGATCTCCGACGAACTGCTGGATCAGACGCTGGCCAGGGTGTCGCTGAAACATCTGACCTGCCGTCTCAACGACGAAGAGGACTGGGCCAAGGTGCTCTCCCCCGGCGAACAGCAGCGGGTCGCATTCGCCCGGATCCTGCTGACCCGGCCCAAAGTCGTATTTCTTGACGAGGCCACCTCGGCACTCGACCAGGGCCTGGAGTACGCGGTCTACGACCTGCTGCGCACCGAGTTGCCCAACACCATCGTGGTGAGCGTCAGCCACCGGCCCAGCGTCGACCGCTACCACGACCAGCACCTGGAACTGCTGGGCGAGGGCGAGTGGCGGCTCGGCCGGGTCGACCACGAAGAGGGTGCCGAAGGGAGAGAACCGGCCCCCGTCTAAACCGGTTGCTGCCATGCTGAGCCGGTCGGCAACCGGCCAGGAGGTGAATGCCCGTGGAGAAGTTCACACCGTCCCTGGACTGGGGCCGCGCCATCCCCGAGGCGTTGCTGTGGGCGGGCAAGGCGTGGCTGATCACCGCGGCGTTGACCGTGATCGTCCTGGTGCTGCTGGCCCGCTACACCACCTGGGGCCGACAGTTCTGGCGGGTGACCGGCGGATATTTCACCGGCCGCGACAGTGTGCTGGTGTGGGCCTGGCTTGGCGTGCTGCTGTTCTCCGTGCTGATCGCGGTGCGGATCCAGGTCCTGCTCAGTTATCAGAGCAACGACCTGTATTCGTCGCTGCAGGTGGCCTTTGAGGGTGCCGGCGCCGGAAATCAAGCGGTCCGGCAATCCGGAATCGACGGTTTCCGGACCGCCATCATCGTGCTGCTGCTGATCGCCGCCGTCTACGTCGTGTTCACCGTGTTGCTCGACGTCTATCTGACCCAGCGCTTCATCATCCGCTGGCGGGTGTGGCTCACCGAGCGGCTCACCGGCGACTGGCTCGACGGCGAGGCGTTCTACCGCGGCCGATTCCTCGACGACCCGGTTGACAACCCCGACCAACGCATCCAGATCGACATCGACAGCTTCACCGCCGGAACCGGGCTCGGAACCAACTCGCCGACCTACGGCACGCAGAACACCCTGTTATTCGGGGCCATCAACGCGATGGTGTCGGTCGTCGCGTTCACCCCGATCCTGTGGAACCTGTCCGGGCCGCTGACCATCCTCGGTGTCACCGTCAACCACGCGCTGTTCTGGATCGCACTGCTGTACGTCCTGGTCACCACGGTGATCGCGTTCTGGATCGGCCGGCCGCTGATCCGATTCAGTTTCCGCAATGAACTCACCAACGCCGCGTTCCGCTACGGCCTGGTGCGAGTCCGTGATGCGGCCGAGTCGATCAGTTTCTACCACGGCACCCGGACCGAGAAAACCATTCTGCGGCACCGATTTTCGGCCATCATCTCCAACTACCGCGGATTCGTGGTGCGCAGCCTGGCCTTCCTGGGCTGGAACCAGACGATCGGCCAGATCATCAATCCGCTCCCCCTGGTGGTTCAGGCGTCCCGCCTGTTCAAAGGCCAGATCAGCTTCGGCGACGTGACACAGTCCGCGGCGGCCTTCAGCAGCGTCCAGAGTTCGTTGTCGTACTTCCGGGCGGTCTACGACTCGTTCGCGAACTACCGCGCCACCATCATCCGTCTCGACGGGCTGGTAGACGCCAACGCGCGCGCCCGGGCGCTGCCCCGGGTGCACGTCGAGCACTGCGCCGACGGCTCCCTGGAGCTTCGGGACCTCGTCGTGCGCAACCCCGACGGCCGGGAACTTGTGCAGGACTTGGACCTTCGGCTGGAAAAAGGCGAGTCACTCGTCATCACCGGACCCTCCGGATGCGGCCGCACCACGCTGTTGCGCAGTATCGCGGCGTTGTGGCCGTACTCCACCGGTACGGTCCTGCGGCCGGACGGCCGGGGCGACGCGATGTTCCTCTCGCAGCTGAGCTATCTGCCGCTCGGTGATCTGCGCGCCGTGCTGTGCTACCCCAACCCGGAGCCGACGCTCACCGATGAGGACTTGATGGCGGCGCTTGACGACGTCGCGCTCGGCCACCTCACCCATCGGCTCAGCGAGAGTCATGACTGGTCGAAAACCCTGTCGCCCGGGGAACAGCAGCGCATTGCGTTCGCGCGGGTGCTGTTGCAGCGCCCGAAGGTGATCTTCCTCGACGAGTCCACCGCCGCACTCGACGAGGGCAACGAGTACATGCTCTATCGGCTGATCCGCACCCGGCTGCCGGAGTCCATCGTGGTGTCGGTCACCCATCGCGACTCCATCAAGCAGCACCATAAGCACCACTTGCACCTGATCGGTGACGGCACCTGGGCGCTGGACCGTCGGGAAGAACCAGCCGGTGTCTAGACACGAGGGGGAACGGCGTTGACTACCCCATTTGATGCGCTGGAGGGGTTTCTTTCTCATCTGCAACTCAACGAACTCAAGATCGTCGACTTGACCAACCGGCTCAGTGCCGGCACCCCGACGCTCCAGTTGCCCGAACCGTACGCCAATCTCATCGACTTCAGCTTGGCGGAAGTGAGTGCTTTCGATGACAGCGGCCCGTTCTGGCGTCATAACAACATCCACACCGGGGAGCACATCGGCACCCATCTCGACGCGCCTCGTCACTGGATATCGGGACGAGATGGTGACGACGTGGCCCAGATTCCGGTCCACCGGTTGCTGGGCCGCGCGCACGTCCTCGATGTGTCCGCCTACGTTGCCGAGGACCCCGGCTTCTTGCTTGAGATCTCCCATATCCGCGCCTGGGAGGCTCAGTACGGGCCGCTGCGCCCTGGAAGCTGGCTACTGATCCACTCCGGGTGGGATGAGCGCTCACAGGACAGGGCGGCCTTCCTCAACGTCATCGACGGTGTCAGCCACACGCCCGGGATTTCGCCGGAATGCGCACGGTGGCTCGCTGAGGACAGCCCGATCGTGGGCTACGGAGTCGAGACGGTCGGTATCGACGCGGGCAACGCCTTCACGCTGGAACCGCCCATGCCTGGGCACTTCTACCTTCTCGGCGCAGACAAGTACGGCGTCACGTCGCTGCAGAACCTGTCAGATCTTCCGCCCGACGGTGCCCTTGTGATCGTCAGTCCGCTGCCGATTGTCGGTGGGACCGGAAGTCCGGCCCGGGTGCTGGCAGTGATTCCGGCTGACCGCCACTAGCTTTCGCGGCCGCCTGCGCACCCGCCCGCCGGCCGAAGAAGGATCCCGACCCCAGCTGTGTCCCGCTGGAATAGCCCTTGCTGTCCTGGGCCAGCGTAGACGCGCAGGCGCCGGCGGCATACAGCCCGGGGATCGCGCTGCCGTCCTCGCGCAGCACCCGGGCGTCCACGTCGGTGGCCAACCCCCCCACGGTGAACCCGGAATACATCGCCTTGCCCAGCGAGAGGTCGAATGCCGCCCACGGCCCGTGGTCCTGTGTCGCAAGGAATTCCGGCTGTTTGTGAAAGTCGGGGTCCTCGCCGCGGGCGGCGTGCTCGTTGTACCGGTTCAGCGTCGCGACCAGATTGCCGGCCGGAATGCCGAGCGAGGATTCCATCTCCGGCACCGTCTCCCACCCGTCGATAAATCTGATGAGCGGGAATTCCGGACGCTGCAGATGCGCCTCGTCGACGATGAGGAAGGCGGCGCTGTCAGGCTGATCCATCACGAAACCCGAAGTGCGGGAATGATATGAGTCCTCCGCGACGAAGCGCCTGCCGAGCTTGTTGACGATGATGCCTGTGAGCAGGATCGCCGGCGGATAGACCGGTGCGGTGATGAAGGCCTGATCCATGTGCTTGGTGGCTGCGCCGGCCGACGCGCCCATCCGGATGCCCAGGCCGTCGTCGTAGCTGTTTCCCAGCACGAACGGCTTCTCGGCCAGTTTCGGCGTGTACGCGGCGACCATGTCGGAGTTCATCACGAACCCGCCGGCGGCGATCACCACCGCGGGCGCACGAAGGGTTCCTTTGTTGCCGAAGTGTTTCCACGCCACCCCGGCCACCGCGCCGCCGTCCAGCACAAGATTGGTCGCCCCGGTCTCGTAGCGGATCTCGACGCCGAGTTCGGCGGCCCGTTTGAGCAGCAGGTCGATGACCATCGCCGCACCGCGGGTATCCCCCGGCACCGGCACCTTGTGGCCGCGCGGTGCCGGCATCGCCAGATCCGTGTAAGGCCAGACCTTTTCGTTGCCGGTGTACATCAGGCCCTCGGTGCCCGGCTGGATGACCGCCTTCTGCGGGTAGTAGCTGCGTTCGAAGTGCACCCCGAGGTCCTCGAGCCAGCCGAAGTGCTCGACGCTGCCCTCGCAGTAGGCACGGATCTTGTCGTGCTCGGGTTCCCGCGACATCGCGACGAGGTAGGAGTACATCGCCTCGACGGTGTCGGGATGCCCGGTGGCTTGCTGCACCGCGGTGCCGCCGCCAAGGTAGAAGTGGCCGCCGGCCATCGCGGTGGTGCCGCCCGCGGCGCCGGCACGTTCCAGAACGAGCACCCGTGCCCCGGCGGCCGCGGCGGTGACGGCCGCGCACCCGCCGGCGATCCCGAATCCGATCACCACGACGTCGACGTCGTCGGACCAGTCGGTCACCGTGGCGGCGTCGATCGTGGCGGGAACGTCCAAACCACTCATTGGGTCGACAATATCGCCGGTTCGCCAGGCTGGCTAGAACGTGTTCTAGTTTGGTGGCGTCAGCCGGTAACGGCGGCGTTGACGACGGCCGCGTGTGCGCCGCCGTCCTCACGCACCTGTTGACCGGTGGCCTGCCAGGACACCGCCGCGGGCAACTGCCCCCAGGTGCTGTTGAACAGGCCGACCAGAACCGCGGTGCCGTTCCCGGCGACGGTGTAGACTGGGCCGCCGGAGTCGCCCTTCTGGCTGACCACACCGTTGCTCATGGTGAACCAGCCGTTGTTGACCCGCTCCACGGACCCGCAACTCTCGCCGCTCACCACACCGAAATGGCAGATCGGCTGACCGGCGGCCAGCGGAGGGGCCGCGTCGGCGAGCAGTTGGCGACCGCCCGGCAGGGCGGTGCTGATGGTGACGTCTCCGGCGAGGGTGATGGTTTCGTAGTCAGAGATCACTTCGTCGGTACGCACGACCGTCCCGTCGGGAGTGTTGTCCCGCGAGGTGCCGACCACGCCGACGACGCGGCCGTCGCGGTCGGTGACCGCACCGGTGCCGCGGCAATGTCCAGCGGAATACCCGGTGCGGGTGACGGCGTCGACGAACCCGAGGGTGCACACCGTGGTGCCCTGGCGGATCTCCATGCCGGGGAAGACCTCGACCCGGCCGTCGGCGGAGGCGCCGGGAGCCAGCGAGCCTAGGGCGGCTGCGGCCACGCCAGCCACGATGAGGGATCGCAGAAGAGCGGCCACTGTACACCTCAATCGGTCGGCGGCCCGTCAACAACACGGCCGCAATAGCAAGACGTAAGTTGTATCGGCATCGAGAGCCGATCGTTACCGAATTGCTATTGCGGCCGCATCGTCGTGGCTGTCAGCTGGTCAAACAGCTCACGGGATGGTGATGACCTGGCCGACCTCGATGTGATCGGGGTTGGCGATGTTGTTGAACTGGGCCAGTTCGGTGTAGCGGTTGCCGTCACCGAGGTACTGCTTGGCGATGTTGAACAGCGTGTCGCCAGCGGCCACGGTGTGCGTCTTCTTCTCGACGGCCACCGGATTGAACGCGGGCGCCTCGGCCTCGACCGGCGGCGGGGGCGCGTCGGTCTCGGTGCTCGAGGTCCACGCGGCGCCGTCGGCCGAATAGAGCACGACGTTGCGGTCGTCCTGGACGACCAGCTTGACGTCCTTCTTGCCCTTGGTGTCGCTGTGCCAGATCGGCTTGTCGCCGGCATAGATGACGAAGTTGCCGTCGGCCTGGACCGCGGCCCGGTCGGCGCCCTGGTTGTCGGTGCCGGTCGCCCACACGGCCTCGCCGCGCGCGGCCAGGACCAGGTTGCCGTCTTCCTGCAGCGTCAGGGTGTAGGCCCCATTGGGCGAAGTCAGCGAGGCGCCCCGGCCCAGCTGCTGTCCTGCGTTGAGTGTGTCTCCCACGACTGTCTTTCCTCCTGGTGTATCCGCCCACGGTGCGGGCGGGCGTCCGCGAGCCTACTGGAAACCTCAGGATTCGAAGCCCAGCCCCAACCGGTCCAGGGTCCGCAGCAGCACGTTGCGCCGGCCGCCGTGGTGATCGGCGCGGTCCAGCGACCACCGGGTGGCCTGAATCCCCGCGCTGGCAAACGGCTCGGGCGGGAAGGGCAGTGGCTTTTTCCGGACCATCTCCAGCTCGGTGCGTTCGGTGCGCTGTCCGTCGAGCAGGTCCAGGCACACGTCGGCGGCGAACCGGGCCGCGCCGACACCCAGGCCGGTGAAACCGTTGACGTAGGCGATCCGGCCCCGGCCGGCGACTCCCCAGTGCGCGCAGAACCGGGTGTTGGTGTCGATCGGCCCCGACCAGCGGTGGCCGAATCGCACGTCGTCCAGTTGCGGGAAGGTGAGGAAGAAGTGCCGCGCGATCTTGCGGAACGACGACGGACGGTCTTCCCGGCGCGGATCGACCCGGCGGCCGAAGTAGTACGCCGCGTCATAGCCGCCCCACAGGATCCGGTTGTCAGCCGAGAGCCGGTAGTAGTGGAACTGGTTGGCCGAGTCGGAGATGCCCTCCCGCCCGCCCCAGCCGATCCGGTTCAGTTGCTCGTCAGCAAGCGGCTGGGTGCCCAGCACGTAGTCGTAGACCGGGATGGTGTGCAGCCGGTTGCGGCGCAGCAGGCTGGGAAAGACGTTGGTGGCCAGCACAATCCGTTCCGCGGCGATGCCGCCTGCCGGCGTCGCGACCGTCACCCGGGAGCCGTCCCGCGTCACCGCCTGCGCCGGGGTGTGCTCGAAGATCCGCACGCCCTTGTCAGCGCAGACCCGGGCGAGTTCGAACACCAATCGGGCCGGATTGACGATCGCGCAGGAATCCGCCGAGAAAAGACCACCCTGGTAGGTCGGCGAATTCACTTGAGCGCGAACCTGTTCGGCGTCGAGAAAGGCTCCTTCGCCGGCACCGGCGGCGTCCCGCAGCCACGGAACCTGGTGCGACTCGGTCGCAACGGCGAGCATCCCGGAGCGCTGCCACTCCACATCCATCCCGTACCTGACGATGTCGGCCTGCATCCCGTCGAGGTTTGCCATGCCCAGCCGCTCGAGGTGGTCGAATTCATCCGGCCAGCGGGCCTTTCCGTTGTGGGCGCCGTGGGTCAGGCTGGCGTCGACGAAGCCGCCGTTGCGACCGGAGGCCGCCCATCCCACGCGCTCCCCTTCGATCAGCACGATGTCGGCGCCCGGGTTGCGCTCGGCGGCGTGCAACGCCGCCCACAGCCCGGTGTAGCCACCCCCGACCACCAGCAGATCGCAGGTCAGCGGTGCGGTCAGTCGCGGGAACTGCGGGCGCTCCCCCGACACCTGAGGGTCCAGCCACATCGAACCGAATACCGCGGGGGCCAGCGCCTCGGTGACCAGACTGTCGTCGAGGGGCCGGTCGAAGACAATGCTCACGGTGGTTTATGTTGCCACGATTCCGAGCGCAAGAGGGTGGGTGTTCCTCAGCGTGCGAAGCGGGTCAGCACCGGACCGACGATGGCGAGGATGAACACGTACGGGGTGGCCACCGAACTGAGCATCGCCACGCCGGACCCGGCCAGACCGATGATGACCAGCGAGAACTCGCCGCGCGCGATCAGGGCCATCCCGGCGCGCCGTTGACCGGCCCTGGCGGCACCCTCCCGGCGGGCCGCATAGCCGCCGGTGATCACCTTCGTCACGGCGGTGACGGCGGCCAGACCGAGGGCGAACGGCAGCATCGGCAGCAGGTCGGCGGGGTCGACGCCCAGCCCGATCGAGACGAAGAACACCGCCGCGAACAGATCCCGCAACGGGATCAGCACCGTCCGGGCCCGGGCGGCGACCGTGCCGGTCAGTGTTAGACCCACCAGGAACGCGCCGACCGCCGCCGAAGCGTGCACATGCTCGGCGAGGGCGGCCACGATCAGGGTCAGCCCGAGAATCCGCAGCAGGAGTTGCTCGTCCTCGGGATGGCCGAGCACCCGTCCGACGTGGTGGCCCCACCGGAACGACACCAGGAAGGCCAGGCCGAGGGCGGCGAGTGCCACGGCGGTCCACAGCACCGCCTCGCCGACCGTCCCGCCGGATGCCAGCACCGTCAGCACCGGTAGGTAGGCGGCCATCGCGAAATCCTCGAGAACCAGGACCGACAGCACCGCGGGGGTCTCCCGGTTGCCCAGCCGGTTGAGGTCGCCGAGCAAGCGTGCAATCACCCCGGACGACGAGATGTAGGTGATCCCGGCCAGCGCGACGATCCCGACGACGTCCAGACCCAGCAGCCAGCCGGCGACCGCGCCCGGAATGGCATTGAGCACCAGATCCACTGCGGCCGAGGGCAGGTGCCGGCGCAGAGATTCGGAGAACTCCCCCACCGAGAACTCCAGGCCGAGGGTGAGCAGCAGCAGCACCACGCCGATCGAGGCACCCGTCTCAATGAATTCGGCCGCCGCGGTCACCGGTGCGATGCCGCCGGTGCCCAGGAACAGTCCGGTCAGCAGATACAGCGGGATCGGTGAGAGCCCGTAGCGTCGCGCCGCTGAACCCAGGATGGTCAGGATCAGGAGGATGGCGCCGAGCTCGAAGAGCAGCGGCGCCGAAACAGCCACCGCTCAGTCCTGGTCGATGAGCTGCCGGACCGCGGCGATGCCGTCGTCCGTGCCGATCACCACCAGGACATCGCCTGCCTGCAGGAGTTCCTCGGGTCCCGGTGAGGCCAGCACTTCCTCGCCGCGCACGATCGCCACGATCGACGCGCCGGTGCGGGTCCGCGCCCGGGTGTCGCCGAGGGGACGTGTGTCGTAGCGGGATCCGGCGGTCACCATCACCTGCCCGGCGGACAGGCCCGGAACCTCTTTGGTCAGGTCGGCGTAGCCCTCGACCATCCGCGGTGCGCCGAGGATCTGGGCCAGCGCATCGGCTTCCCGCTCGGTCAGCCGGAACACTCGCTGCGCGCTGTCGGGATCGTCCGCCACGGCGCAGACGAACACCTCGAAGTCACCGCCCCGGCGGGCGATCACCGCGATCCGCTCACCGTCGCGGTTCTGGAATTCGTAGCGCAGTCCGACTCCGGGCAGCCGGGTTTCGTGGACGTCCATACCCGTCAGCTTGCCGCAGCCGCGGTGGCGGCCGGTGCGGAACCGGACCGCGACGGTGTCCAGCCGGGCGGCCCGAAGATGTAGCCGAGTTTGTCGCGCGAGCGGGTGGCCGAGCGGACGTCGCGGACGATCGCCACGTATTCGTGGGTCTCCAGCGACCAGATGTTGAAGGTGTTCACCGGCCTGGTGAGCCCGTAGTGCGGTCGGAACAGTTCGGGCTGGAAACTCCCGAACATGCGGTCCCAGATGATCAGGATGCCGCCGAAGTTGCGGTCGAGATACTCCGGATCCATCCCGTGGTGCACCCGGTGGTGCGAGGGGGTGTTGAAGACGAACTCGATCGGCCGGGGCAGGGTGATGCCCAAGAGCGGCAACGGTATCCACATGATCAATTCGCCGCTGTTGTTCCACTTCTGCCGCAGGGCGGTGGCGAAGTTGAAGTACCGGCTGGAGTGGTGCGCCTGATGGGTCGCCCAGATGATCCGCACCCGGTGCGCGATGCGGTGATAGGCGTAGAACAACACGTCGACACCGACGAGCGCGATCACCCACGTGTACCAGTGCCTAGCCGACAGGTGCCACGGGGCGACGTGGCGCGGATCTCCGACGCCGATCCCGGCGACCAAGCAAGATGGTGATCATGGCTGAACCGTGGTTGACCGCAGTGGCCGACCGGTTGGGGGTGGCGTGCGCCTACCACGACTGGACCGGGAACTTCGTGACCGTGCAGCGCGAGACCGTGGTGGCCGTGCTGGCCGCCCTCGGGGTCCGCGCGGAATCCGAAGAAGACTGTGCCGCTTCGCTTTCCGAACTGGATCGAGCCCACTGGTCGCGGGCGCTGCCGCTGACGATCGTGGCGCGCTCCGGCGCCGAAGTGTCGTTCTGGGTGCACGTTACGCATGGGGACCCGGCGCACGTCTGGGTCCGGTTGGAGGACGGCACCGTCCGGAACGACATCCGGCAGGCGGATAACTTCACCCCTCCTTTCGACCTGGGCGGCCGACTGGTCGGCGAGGCCACGTTCGTCCTGCCCGGCGATCTCCCCCTGGGGTACCACCGGGTTCACCTTCGGTCCGGTGAGCGGGAGTTCGACACCGCGCTGATCGTCACGCCAGCCTGGCTGGGCCTGCCCGCCCGGATGGGGGCGCGCCGCGGTTGGGGCCTGGCCACCCAGCTCTACAGCGTCCGCTCAAAGGGCTCGTGGGCCTTCGGCGACCTCGCCGACCTCGCCGACCTGGCGGTGTGGGCCGGCGCCCGGCACGGCGCCGACTACGTGCTGGTCAACCCGTTGCACGCGGCCGCACCGACCAAGCCGATGGAGCCGTCGCCGTATCTGCCCACTTCCCGGCGTTTCGTCAACCCGTTGTATCTGCGGGTCGAGGCGATCCCGGAGTTCGCCTCGCTGCGCGACCGCGATCGGGTGCACAACCGTCGCAAGAGGGTTCAATCGCGGGCTCAGCGGTCGGCCATCATCGACCGGGACATGGTGTGGGAGCGCAAGCGCAAAGCGCTGGAACTGGTCTACCGGGTTCCCCGGTCGGTCGGCCGCGAGCTGGCGTTCACGGCGTTCGCCGAGCGCGAGGGCACCGCTCTGGACGACTTTGCCACCTGGTGTGCGCTGGCCGAGAAGTACGGGGGCGACTGGCGCACCTGGCCCACGGCCCTCCAGCACCCGGCCAACCCGGAGGTCGCCGAGTTCGCCCAACGCCATCAGCGCACCGTGGACTTCCACCGCTGGATGCAGTGGCAACTCGATGACCAACTGGCCGCCGCGCAGTCCCAGGCGCTGCGAGCCGGCATGGCACTGGGCGTGATGCACGATCTGGCGGTCGGGGTGCACCCCAGCGGGGCCGACGCCTGGTCGCTGCAGGAGGTGCTGGCGCTCGGGGTCACCGCCGGCGCACCGCCGGACGAGTTCAACCAGCTCGGCCAGGACTGGTCGCAGCCGCCGTGGCGGCCGGACCGCCTCGAAGAGCTTGGCTACCAACCGTTCCGGGCTCTCATCGCGGCGATCCTGCGGCACGCCGGCGGGGTGCGCATCGACCACGTCATCGGGCTGTTCCGGCTGTGGTGGATCCCCGCCGGCGCCCCGCCCACCCAGGGCACCTACGTGCGCTACAACCACGACGCGATGATCGGCATCGTCGCCCTGGAGGCCTATCGCGCCGGTGCGGTGGTGGTCGGCGAAGACCTCGGCACCGTGGAGCCGTGGGCACGGGACTACCTGCGCGATCGTGGGGTGCTGGGCACGTCGATCCTGTGGTTCGAGATCGACGGCGGCAGTCGCGGGCCGCTGGCCGCCCAGCATTGGCGGGATCTGTGCCTGTCCTCGGTCACCACCCACGATCTGCCGCCAACCCCGGGCTACCTCGACGGCGAGCACGTCCGGCTCCGCGGTGAGCTGGGCCTGCTCGCCCGCCCCGCCGAGGACGAACTGGCCGACGACCGGGCCTGGCAGGAGCAATGGCTGGCAGAACTGCGCCGGGTCGGTCTGCTCGGCGCCGAGGCCGACGAAGAAGACGTGACGCTGGCGCTGTACCGGTATCTGGGCCGCACCCGCTCGCGACTGCTCGCGCTGGCCCTGACCGATGCGGTCGGCGAACGCCGCACCCAGAACCAGCCCGGAACCACCGACGAATACCCGAACTGGCGGGTGCCGCTGGCCGGCCCGGATGGCTCCCCGCTTCTGCTGGAGGACGTCTTCACCGATCGGCGTGCCGCCCTGATGGCCGAAGCGCTACGGGCCGCCACCGGCGGAGAGTCAGGCTGAGCTGTGCCGGTTCTCAGCGCCGGCCTGTTGCTGCATCGGCGGGCCGGGGACGTCCCCGGCCACACTGAAACAGAAGTGTTGATCGGCCATCCCGGTGGCCCGTTCTGGGCGCGCAAGGACGACGGAGCCTGGTCGATTCCCAAGGGCGAGTGCGACTCCGGTGAGGACCCGTGGGACGCCGCCCGGCGCGAGTTCGCCGAGGAACTCGGCTGCCCCGCCCCTGACGCTCAGCGCCTGGATCTGGGGACCGCCAAGCAGCCCAGCGGCAAGCTTCTGACCGTGTTCGCAGTGGCCGCCGACCTCGACCTCGACGCCTTCCGCAGCAACACTTTCACGATGGAATGGCCGAAAGGCTCTGGGCGCCTTCGGGAATTCCCGGAACTGGACCGGGTGGCGTGGCTGCCGGTGCCCGAGGCGCGCACCAAACTGGTCAGGGGCCAGGTCACTTTCCTGGATCGCCTGTGCGGCGAGGTCGGCTAAAGCGGGGCTCTACACCGCGCCGCGCTGCGCGGCCTCGGCCAGGGCTTCCTTTGTTGCGCGGCGGCGCATCTCGACCGCGTCGCCGATCTGCCGGGCCAGACGGTGGTCCTGTTGGACAATGGCGTTCATCGCATCCGGGGAAATCGCCACAAGCGTGGCATCGGTCAGAGCTGCCACACCGGTGATCATCCGCTGCCGGGTCAGCGAGGCCCCGCCGATGTAGTCCCCAACCTCCAGTTCGCCCAGCGGGATTTGGCCACCGCTCGCGGTGCGGGCGAACATCCCAACCTTGCCCTCGGTGACGAATCCCAAGGCGTCCGGAATGGTGTTGACCGCCTGGACGACCTCGCCTTCGGCATAGCGGCGCACCGTGCTTGCGGCGAGCATCGTCGCTGCGGCCTCCGCGTCGAGACCGAGGCGGGCGGCGATGGCTCCGACGTGCTCGGCCAGGTACGCGGCCGTGCGCCGGTGACCGGACTTGACGTTGTCCAGGTGCAGACCGGATCGCTGTGCGGCGTACCAGACACGTTGCCTGAGAAGCGACACCGTCCCATCGGTCTCGGCCGGCGAGACGACCGGAACCGTCACGCGATATACGACCAATTCCGGGTTCACCTCGTGTGCGCCCACCGGGAAGATCGAGCATTTGGCGTCGGGCAGTTTCGCCGGCATGGAGTCGGCCACCGCGAGCAACATCGTCTTGATCGCCCCCGGTGGGTCACCGGCGGCGAAGTTGAAGGCGGCTTTCGCTTTGAAGTAAGGCGCGACGGTTCGGCTGAGGTTGGTGAACGCGTCCCCGGCCAGCGCGGCGTTCGGGACGATCCTGATGCCGTTCGCGGTATCGATGTGCACGGCCCGCCAGTTGACCTCGACGACCTGGCCGTCGCCGAACTTGGTTTCCAGCCAGTCCCCGATCCGGAACGGCTGCTCGAAGAGCAGCAACAGGCCGGAGATGACCGGACCCACCGCGTTCTGGACCGCCAGGCCGATCACGATGGACGTGACGCCCACCGCGGTGATCAGCCCGCCGATGTTGGCGCCCCACACCCACGACAACAGCACGGCGACCCCGATGAGGATGAGGATGAGCCGTCCGAGGTCGACGAAGATGCCCGGCAACCTGCTGCGCCAACTGCCGGCACTGGCCTTGCCGAAGAGCGCGGCGTTGGCGCCGGACAACAGCGCCAGCATGATGACGAAACCGACCACCGTAGCGGCGATCTTCGCCCAGGTTCCATGCGCATCGGCGTGCGCGCCGCTGGCCCGGTTGAACTGGTCGACCAGCAGGTACACCGCGCCGGCCGGCAGCAACCAGTTCCGCAGCAGCCCTACCGGTTTGGCGTAGGAACTGCCCCGCCGGACCAGGGCGTTGTACACCTCGCTCAATATCAGCAAAGCCAACGGCAGCCCGACGACGACGATCAGCGCGGACCAGAACCACGGTTGCGCGGTGATGGTGCTCATGCCGACTGCCGCGTTCCCGAGTCGAGCCGCCAGATCGTCTCCGAGCCCTCGCTGCTGGCGATACTTCCGGCTTGGCTGAACTGATAGATCCCCGTCGCCGCGTCGTGCACACGATCGCTGACGAAGACACCGGCCGCCCGGCTGGCGTCGCGCACCCGGTGGGCCAGATCGACCGCTTCGCCCCACAGCGCGTAGACGGTGGAGCGCTCCCCCACTAGGCCGCTGGTCACCTGACCGCTGTCGATGCCGACCCGGATCGACAGGTGGGCGCCGTGCTGGTCGTTGAATCGCTCCACGATCTCGGTGAGTTCCTTGGCGAACGCGACGGTGCGACTGGCGTGGTCGACGCGGGGCACCACGAGTCCGCAGGTGGCCAGCAGGCCGTTGTCCTGCATGCTGCGCACCTGCTCGACCCCGTGCCGCTCCGCGGCCCCATCGAAGGCTTCGACCAGGGAATTGAGCATCGCCACCGACTGCTCGGGGTTTAGCTTTCTGGAGAAGTCGTCGAAGCCGAGAACCTGCGCGTAGACCACCGACACGTCGCGGTGCTCGGTGCTGATGTTCTCCTCACCCTCGCGGTAGCGGCGGGCCACCGGTTCGGGCATCAGGCTCTTGAGCAGTTCGTCGTTCTCGGCCCGCTGGGCGTCGATGAGCGTTTGTTTGGTCAACAGACTTCCGCTCATATCGTTGAACGACGCCGCCAGTTCGCCGAATTCGTCGCGCGAGGTGACCGGGACCGTCACGCCGAGTTCCCCGCCGCTGACCCGCTGGACGGCAGCCACCAGCTTCTTGACCGGCCTGGTCAGAATGCGGGCGAACAGCATCCCCAGCAGACAGACGCCCAGGACTATCGCACCGGTTGACAGAGCGACGTTGCGGGCGAAGGCGTTGATCGGGGCGTATGCCTCCGATCGGTCGATCTTGGCGATGATCACCCAGTCCAGGCCCGGCAACTTCAGCGGAGCGTAGGCGTTCAACGCCTCCGAACCCAGATAGCCCTTGGCGGTGGTCAAACCCGCCTGGCCCGACAGCGCCGAGTTCACCGACTTCGTGTTGACCGGCTGCAGAAGCGTGCTGTCGCCGGTCTTGACCTGACGCTTGGCGACCTCCTCCGGCGTGCCGTTTGCGACGACCCGTTTCAGGTATTCCTTCGGGTTGGTCACGAGCAGTCGGGACACCGATCGCATGAGCCGGTCCGGGCCGGCCAGATAGGTTTCGCCGGTCTCGCCGAGACCGTCTCTGACCCACTCCCGATCGCCGGTCATGACGCTGTTAATGGCCTCCCCGGAAAGCTGAAGCGCCAGCACGCCGAGCTTGCCGTTGGCGTCGCCGATCGGGGTGAGTACCCATGGGGTCGGCTTGCCCCACGACGGGGCGTAGTCCTCAAAGTCGGCGAAGATCACGTCGTCGACCGACGCCGCCTGCATCGCCTTGCGGTAGGCCTCGGTCAGTTTGGTGGTCTTGTACGAACCGGAGAACAAGTTGACGCCGAGGTCGGCCTGCTTGTAAGTCGAATACACCACGTTCCCGTCGGTGTCGACGACCATGGCGTCGTCGAACTTGAAACGATCGACGAAGTCGGTGAAAAAAGGCTGGTAGCGCTCGTTGAGCTTGGTCCAGGCGCTGGGATCACCTGCGTTGAGGACCTTGACCGACTCGTCCCAGTTGCCTTTGAACGGGGCGGTGTAGAGGCTCTGCAGGTACGTCTGGGCGTTGGACGTGGACCGGAACATAGTGCCGTCGACGGCTTTCCCGGAGTTCTCCTCGAGGAGTCTGTCGAAGACCGTCGCGTAATAGTTGTCGACCGCCTGCTGGGCGCCCGGCGGGAGCGGGGTTTTCTGCAGTTCGTCGTAGGCGGCCGTGAATTCCTTCGTGGCCGAGATCATCGAGGATGCGTGCGTCATGACCACCGCGGCGTTGGTGACGCTGTTGTAGTACGACGTGATCTCCCGCGCCCGCGACTCCCGGAGTTGGGTGAGGCGATGAAATTCCTGATCCCGCAGCGAGTTGGTGCCGGACAGCAACCCGAGGAGACCGCCGATCAGCACCGAGACCACGCTGACCGACAACAGCATGATCAGCAGCTTGGACTGGAAGCCCAGCGCTGAAAGGCCGCGCAACTTCGGAAGTCTTGCCACAGGCGAATTCCCCAATCTCGATGCGACACATGTCGCGGGACGCGGAATTTTAACGCAGATCAGACCCTCCGGGGCGCAGTAACATCATGGCGATGACGACGCCGGTCGCGTCCGCGGACACCCCGCTGTGGTTATTCGCCGACCAGCTCGGCCCGCGCGTCCACGGCGGGGAACATGCCCGCCGGCCGATTCTGCTGATCGAAGCCGACTCGGCGCTGCGGCGGCGGCGCTCGCACCGCCAGAAACTGCACCTGATTCTCTCGGGTCTGCGGCATGCCGCCGCCGACCTCGGCGACCGGGCGACGCTGATCCGGGCCGCTACCTACACCGAGGCTCTGCGCAGCTATGGCCGGCCGGTGCTGGTGCACGAGCCGACCTCCCACGCCGCCGAGGCGTTCGTGCACCGACTGCGGCGCGACGGCCTGGTTGCCGACGTGCTGCCGGCGGCGACTTTTGCGCTGTCCCGCAACGACTTCCGGCAGTGGGCGGGCGACCGAACCCGGTTCCGGATGGAGGATTTCTACCGTCAGCAGCGCCGGTCTTTCGGCGTCCTGATGGACGGGTCCGAACCCGTAGGCGGACGGTGGAACTTCGACGCCGACAACCGCGAGCCGCCCCCGAAGGGCCGGGCCAGGCTCGACGTCGCCCCGCCGTACCGGCCCGACGAGGACGGCATCGACGCGCAGGTCCGCCGCGACCTCGACGCCATGGACCTCGACACCGTCGGCGTCGACGGGCCACGGCTGTTCGCCGTGACCCCCGCCGAGGCTGAGGCGGCCCTGCGGCAGTTCATCACCCACCGCCTGCCGACATTCGGCCGCTACGAGGACGCCATGCTCGGCGACGACTGGGCCATGGCGCACTCCCTGCTGTCGGTCCCGTTGAACCTCGGGGTGTTGCACCCACTGGACGCGGTCCACGCCGCCGAGCAGGCATACCGCGACGGCACCGCTCCGTTGGCCGCCGCCGAGGGGTTCATCCGGCAGATCCTGGGCTGGCGGGAGTACATGTGGCAGCTGTACTGGCACTTCGGCAGCGACTACCTGGAGCGCAACCACCTCGGCGCGGACACCGCGCTGCCGGACTGGTGGGCGCGACTCGACGCCGACGCCGTCGAGGCCGAATGCCTGCGCCAGGCGCTGGCCGGGGTGCGGACGCGCGGGTGGGCCCACCACATCCAGCGGCTGATGGTGCTGGGTAGCCACGCTCTGCAGCGCGGCTACCGGCCGCGGGAGTTGTCCGACTGGTTCGCCGCGTCGTTCGTGGACGGCTTCGCCTGGGTGATGCCCACCAACGTGATCGGCATGAGCCAGTACGCCGACGGCGGTCAGGTCGCGACCAAGCCCTACACGTCCGGCGGGGCCTACATCAGCAAGATGAGCGACCACTGCGGGCACTGCCGGTTCGACCCGAAGAAGCGACTCGGCCCCGACGCCTGCCCGTTCACCGCGGGCTACTGGGCCTTCACCCACCGGCACGCCGACCTGCTGGCCGCCAACATGCGCACCGCCCGCGCGGTGTCGTCCATGAACCGGCTCTCCGACCTGGACGCGGTGCTGGAGCAGGAGCGCCACCGCGAGGAGTTCTGAGCTGCTCTGAAACGTTCCTCCGATCAGGTGCGATACCTCTGGCAGACGGGCCTCGCCCGACCGCTGCGCTCAAGTTCGCCGCGCAAGTCCGCTGCGCTATGTTCGAGGTCAAGACAGGAAGGTCGGGGCGTTGAAGAAACTGTTCCTCACGGTCGGCTGCGGTGCGGCCACCGGTGCGGTGGCGATCACCCTGGGTATCGGATCGGTCCATGCCGCCCCCAGCGACAACTCCACTTTCAACGTGGTGGGCGAGCCCTACGCGAAAGCGGTGGCCATCCTGCGGGCGCAGGGGGTTAAAGCCACGTTCGGCGGTTCGGTGGGCAGCGACGTACCGCAGGCGCAGTGCATCGTGGCGAGCGAGAAAGTGATGTCCGGCCACATCCAGCTGTCGCTGGACTGCACCGAAGCCGCCCAGCCTCAGCCCCAGCAGCCGGCCACCACCGCCACCTCAGGCGCGGCGACGTCCCAGACCGCGCGGCCGACGCCCGGTGCACCCGGTGTCGTCACCGTCATTCCGAAACAGGTGGGCTGACCCTCCCTCTCCCCGCCGTAACCGGGTTTAAGCTCGGTGGCAACGTCTCGCGCGGGAGGTGTCATGTTGCGGCCACGCCGTTTCACCCGGGAAATCACCCCGGTCCGGTACAGATCCACGCCCGTAAGGTGGACTTCGACGTGACCGGCGTCCCGGTGCAGTGGATTCCCGGCCACCCGGTCGCCTCCAACATGGTCAGCCTGCTCAACGTCGTCCTGCCGGTCGCCGAACGCTGGTTCGTCTCCACCTACAACGAGGCCCTGCCCCTGGTCAAAGACCCGAAGCTGGCCGAGGATATGCGCGGCTTCATCGGTCAGGAAGCCGTCCACGCCGACACCCATGATCGGATGCTGCAGGAGTGGATGATCGCCGGCGGCGTCAACCCGCGGCCGATTCTGGAACAGATGAACCACATCTTCGAGAAGACGTTGGCGCCCAGCACATCGGCCGATCCGAAACGCCGCTTCAACCAACTCTGCGAACGGCTGTGGCTCATCGCGGCGATCGAGCATTACACCGCACTGCTGGGCGACTTCGCGCTCAACTGCACGTGGGACGACTACGACGCAGATCCCACCCTGGTCGATCTGTTCCGCTGGCACGGCAGCGAGGAAGTCGAACACCGCTGCGTGGCCCAGGACATCGCGACCTACTTCCACGACAGCTACCCGGCCCGGATCCGGGCGATGGTGATCGCCGCGATGACGATGGCCACCTTCTTCGAACGCGGCACCTGGTACCTGTGCCGCAAAGACCCGGCGTTGACCGGGATCACCTGGCGGGAGATCCAGCGGATGCGCCGCCGCGACTCCGAACTCGGCCTGCTGCCCACGTACCGGACGTTGTTCGGCACCAACACTTTTGCGTATTTCCGACCGGGATTCCACCCCGATCACATGGGCTCCACCGCGCAGGCCGTCGCCTATCTGGCCAGCTCACCGGCGGCCCGGGCGGCCACCCCGTAGATGGTGCTGCACCGGTTGCGGTCGGCTCCGGCACCGCTGATCTCCCTCGCCGACGCCGCCATCACCGGCCTATGGGCGGTGGTCGGCCTGCGCCGCCCCGGCACGCTGCCCGAACGCGACCGGACACTGCGACTGCGCGTCGCCGGCCGCGAGGTGGTCGCCCGCGACGAAAATGTCGTCGCCCTTACGTTGACCTCGGCAGACGGTTCAACGCTGCCGGCCTGGCATCCCGGCGCGCATCTGGACATCCACCTGCCCAGCGGTCGAATCCGGCAGTATTCGCTGTGTGGTGATCCGTTGCGCCGCAACGAATATCGCATCGCCGTGCGGCGCATCCCGAACGGCGGTGGCGGATCGATCGAGGTGCACGACGCGCTGCCGGTCGGATCGACCGTGACGACCAGCGGCCCACGAAATGCCTTCCCGCTCAGCGTCCCCGGCTACGGATCACCGACCCAGCGGGTGCGCTTCATCGCCGGCGGTATCGGCATCACGCCGATCCTGCCGATGCTCGGCACCGCTGAGCGACTCGGCATCAACTGGTCGATGATCCACGTCGGGCGCAGCGCGGAGAGCATTCCGTTCCTCGACGAGGTGCGGCGCTTCGGCGAGCGGATCGAGATCCGCACCGACGACGTCGACGGCATCCCCGGCGCCGACGACCTTCTCGGCGAATGCCCGGATGGCACAACGGTTTACGCTTGCGGTCCAGCCGAAATGCTCACCGCCGTGCGGCAGCGTCTGGTCGGCCGCGACGATGTCGAACTGCACTACGAGCGGTTCGCCGCCCCGCCCGTCATCGATGGCAGCCCGTTCTCGGTCACCATCGGCTCCACGGGTGCGCGGGTGGACGTCGGCCCGGACGAGACCCTGCTGGCCGCGTTACAACGGGCCGGCGCCGGGGTTCCGTACTCGTGTCAGCAGGGTTTCTGCGGCACCTGCCGCACCCGGGTGCTCGCCGGCATCGTCGATCACCGGGACACCCTGCTCACCGCCCCCGAACGCGACGCCGGGATGATGCTGACCTGCGTGTCACGCGCTCCGGCCGGGGGGGACCTGACCCTGGATCTCTAGCCCTCGATCCTTCAGCCAAGGTCCCAGGCTTCGGCGACCTGGGTGCTGACGTCGATGATCTTCGCCTGCTGGGATGCCGGGCTGTCGATCTCCTCGGCGACGTAGGCGGCGACGAACCGGCGGATCTCCCCGTCGACCCCCCCGATGATCCGAACAATCTCACCGCGAAGGGATTTCGAGGTCACATGCACGGCGATGTCCGACGGCCGGGGCTTGGCGACGTCAATCACGATCAGTAGTGGTTCGGCCGCCCGCGCGGTGGCCCGCAGAGCGATGTCGCCGTCGACCATGAACCGTTGCTTGTCCAGACGCAGATCCACGATCAGTTCGATCAGCAGCGGGATACGCACGGCGAAGGTGATGGTCTCGCCGAGATTGCGCCGCACGTGCGGCTGCTGGATACGGACCCGCGCGGTGACCTTCGCCAGGCCGGCCGGGCCCTGCGACATCGGCCCCATGGTGATGTCGCCGCCGGCGATTTCGGCGAAGGCGGCAGCCACGCGCTCCTCGGTCACCGCCACCTCGAAGAATCGACGACCGAATTCCTCGTAGGTCATGAAGCTGTGCGTGTACATAAGGCCCTACTTTCTCACGTCGGCTCGTGCCGGCGGGGCGCAGATCGGTAACAAAAGAGCATCCGGGAGCAGTGCCGATCACAACTCCAACATCACCGTGACCGGGCCGTCGTTGACCAGCGCGAGCTCCATGTGGGCGCCGAACACCCCGGTCTGCACGTCGGCGCCCAAGGCGCGCAACGCGTCTGCGAACGCCGACACCAGAGGTTCGGCCGTTGCGGCGGGGGCGGCCGCATTCCAGGACGGCCGCCGGCCCTTCACCGTGTTGGCGTAGAGCGTGAACTGACTGACCACCAGGACCGGTGCCCCGACCTCGGCGGCGGACCGTTGCTGATCGAGGATCCTTAGCTGCCAGAGCTGTTCGGCCATCCGGCCGGCGAGCTCGGCGTCATCGGTGTGGGTCACCCCGACCAGTGCCAGCAGACCCTGACCGGCGGGGCGGATCGAACCGACCACCTCGCCATCGACGGTCACCGAGGCGGAGGTGACCCGTTGCACCAGAACCCGCATGGACGTCAGTCGGCAGCGTGACGCCCGTAGCCGACGATGCCCTTGATCTCGAAGAAGTCGTGGAAGCCGAATTCTCCCCATTCCCGGCCGTTTCCGCTGTGCTTGTACCCGCCGAACGGAGCGGCGATGTCGATTGCGTGATTGATCGCGACCGTGCCCGCCCGGATCCGCCGCGCAACGGCGCGGGCCTGGTCCGGGTCGGCGCCCGAGACGTAGCCGTAGAGCCCGTAATCGGTGTCGTTGCCGATCGCCACCGCCTGATCGAGATCGTCGTAACCCAAGATGCACAGGACCGGGCCGAAGATCTCCTCGCGGGCGATGGTCATGCCGTTGCTGACATTGGCGAAGACGGTCGGCCGGACGTAGTAGCCGACGTCCAGACCGTCGGGCCGTCCCGGTCCGCCCGCGACGAGTTCGGCCCCCTCATCGATACCGGTCTGGATGAGCCGCTGAATCCTGTCGAACTGGACAAGCGACGCCACCGGACCGAGTGCCCTGGGGTCGGCCGGTTCGCCGACCCGGATCTTCGCGGCTGTCGCGGCCGCAGCGGCCGCCGCCTCGTCCATCCGGGCCGCGGGAACCAGCATCCGCGACGGCGCATTGCAACTCTGTCCGCTGTTGAGCATCATCGCCGTCACTCCGGATGCGACGCTGCGAGGCAGGGTCTCGTCGTCGAGAACGATGAGCGGGCTCTTGCCGCCGAGTTCCTGGGCGACCCGTTTGACGGTGGGTGCGGCATTCCGGGCGACCTCGACACCGGCCCGGGTGGACCCGGTGAAGGACACCATATCGACGTCCGGATGGCTGGACAGCGCGACGCCGACGCCGAGGCCGTCGCCGTAGACCATGTTGAACGCCCCGGCCGGAACGCCCGCGGCATGGATGACCTCGGTGAAGATCTGCGCGGAGAACGGCGCCACCTCAGACGGCTTGAGCACCATTGTGCAACCGGCCGCGAGCGCCGGATAGACCTTGCAGGCGATCTGGTTCAGCGGCCAGTTCCAGGGCGTGATCAGGCCGCACACTCCGATCGGTTCCCGGACCACAAGTGTGGAACCGCGGGTCTCTTCGAAGGAGAAGTTCTTCAGGACGTCGATCGTGGTAACCAGGTGGCCGACGCCCATCTGTACCTGCGGGCCGGCCGCCAGCGCGGGCGGCGCGCCCATCTCCTCGCTCACCGCCTCAGCGAGATCAGCCGACCGGCAGTGGTATTCGGCGAGCAGGGCGGCCAACAGGTCGAGGCGCTCCGCCCGGCTACTCTGCGACCAGGTGGCGAACGCACTGCGCGCCGCTGATACGGCGTCGTCCACATCGGCTGATCCGCCCAGTGCGATCCGGCCGCAGACCTGCTCGGTAGCCGGGTTCTCGACGTCGAGAAGCCGCAGTTCCGCGGGGTCCACCCACCGGCCGTCGATGTAGTGCTTCAGATATTCGCGCATGAGGCCATCCTGCCCGACCACCGATCGGATGTAGCTCAAATCACACAAACACCGTCGATGAGACGCACCACACTGTGACGCGGCGAATTCCCCGTACGTTCGCATGATCGAAATCCGGGCTACCGCATAACGGTACTGCATCGGCTGATGTCAAATGCTCTGCTAACCAGTTGATTTGGGATTCCGTTTGTGTCTCAGCGCAGTTATCACTCTGTGCGCGAATGGCTTTACCCGAGGTCAAGGCATGTGTTTTTCGAAAAGTGAGTCACACCACAGACTTTGGTAAACAGCACATTCGTTGTTAGCGTCGTCGTCATGTTTGGTCTCGCAGCATTGCTGGCACTCATTTCGCAGGTGTCCGGGACGCCCTACATTCCCGGCGGGGATTCCCCCGCTGGAACGGACTGCTCCGGACTGGCGTCATGGGTCGCCAACGTCGCCTCCGGCAGACCGGCCTACGGAAGCAGGTTCAACACCGGCAACATGGAGTCTGCGCTGCTGGCCCGCGGGTTCCACTACGGTTCGGCTCCCGGCGCCGTGGTGATCGGGTGGAACGGTGGCCACGCCGCGGTGACGCTGCCTGACGGCACTCCGGTCTCCAGCGGGGAGTCCGGCGCCGGCGTTCGGATCGGCGGCGGCGGCGCCTACCAGCCGCAGTTCTCCCGCCACATGTACCTGCCCGTGCAGGCCGAGCGGATTGACACCCCGCCGGAAGCGGCGCCGGAGGCCGCTCCGGCACCCGAGGCGGCACGGCCTTTCGAGCCCGCACCCGCGTCCGAGGCGGCTCCGCCCATCGATGCTTTCCCGGCTGCCGACGGCGCCGTCATCGAACTGACCACGGCCGTTCCCCCGGCGGACGCCGCACCCGGCCCGGTCGAGACACCGGCCCCGATTGACGCACCGGCCCCCCCGGCGGATCCGGCGCTGCCCCTGCCCGCGTAGCACCTGACCAACACCGACCCGACAAGGCGCAGGCCACCCATGGTGGCCTGCGGCCTTCGGCATTCTTCTGCCGATACCCCGCGGGGCTGTCCGGCGGCCGAGGGAGTTAGATGGAAATCACATCGTCGAATGTCAGTTCTCACGCGCTCAAAAGGAGCACCCATGTCCACCGTCGAGTCGCCCGCACCGACCCAGATTTCCGATGAGGTCGCCGACACTCAGCGCTACTTCGACAGCCCCCGATTCCAGGGCATCACCCGGCTATACACCGCACGCCAGGTCGTCGAACAGCGCGGCACGATCCCGGTCGACTACACCGTCGCCAGGGAAGCCTCCAAGGCGTTCCATGCCCGGCTTCGCGAGCTGTTCGCCCAGCAGAAGTCCATCACCACTTTCGGCCCGTACTCGCCGGGCCAGGCCGTGACGATGAAGCGCTGCGGCATCGAGGGCATCTACCTCGGCGGCTGGGCCACCTCGGCGAAGGGCTCTACGACCGAGGACCCGGGCCCGGACCTGGCCAGCTATCCGCTCAGCCAGGTGCCCGACGAGGCGGCCGGCCTGGTCCGCGCGCTGTTGACCGCTGACCGCAACCAGCAGTTCCTGCGCCTGCAGATGACCGATGAGCAGCGGGCCGCCACCCCGGTCGTCGACTACCGGCCCTTCATCATCGCCGACGCCGACACCGGCCACGGCGGAGATCCCCACGTGCGCAACCTGATTCGTCGGTTCGTCGAGGCCGGCGTGTCGGGATACCACATCGAGGACCAGCGACCGGGGACCAAGAAATGCGGCCACCAGGGCGGCAAGGTGCTGGTGCCGTCCGACGAGCAGATCAAGCGGCTCAACACCGCCCGCTTCCAACTCGACATCATGGGTGTCCCGGGCATCATCGTGGCCCGCACCGACGCCGAAGCAGCCAACCTCATCGACGGACGCGCCGACGAACGCGACCAGCCCTTCCTCCTCGGCGCCACCAATCTGGCTGTGCCGCCCTACAAGTCGTGCTTCCTGGCGATGCTGCGACGGTTCCACACCCAAGGCGTCACCGAACTCAACGGTCACCTGCTCTACGCGCTGGCACAGGACGAGTACGCTCGCGCCGACGCCTGGCTGGCCAGCCACGGCATCACCGCCCAGATCGACGAAGCCGCCGGCGCTTGGACCGCGTCGCGTCAGGGATCTCTCGACGTGCTGTTCGATCGCGTGGAGTCGGCATTCGTCGACGCCTGGCAGAACGATGCGGCGCTGGAAACCTACGGCAACGCCGTCGCCGAGGTGTTGCGGTTCAAGGACCGTGAGGGCGAGGCGCTGGCCATGAAGCCGGCCGACTGGCTCGAGTTCGCCACGACCGCCCCGCTGAACAATGCACGGGCCAAGGCGCTGCAACTCGGCGTCGATGCGCCGTGGGACTGCGAATTAGCCCGCACCCCGGAGGGGTACTACCAGGTGCGTGGCGGAATCCCCTATGCGATCGCGAAATCCCTTGCCGCAGCGCCCTTCGCGGACCTGCTGTGGATGGAGACCAAGACCGCGGATCTGGCCGACGCCCGCGAGTTCGCCGAGGCTGTCCACGCCGTCTATCCGGACAAGATGCTGGCCTACAACCTGTCCCCGTCGTTCAACTGGGACACCACCGGGATGAACGACGACGAGATGCGCGCGTTCCCCGAGGAGATCGGGAAGATGGGCTTCGTCTTCAACTTCATGACCTACGGCGGCCACCAGATCGACGGCGTCGCCGCCGAGGAGTTCGCCACGGCCCTGCGTCAGGACGGCATGCTGGCGCTGGCCCGGCTGCAGCGCAAGATGCGGCTGATCGAATCGCCCTACCGCACCCCGCAGACCCTGGTGGGCGGGCCGCGCAGCGACGCCGCTCTGGCCGCGTCGTCGGGGCGCACCGCGACCACCAAGTCGATGGGCAAGGGTTCCACCCAGACGCAGCACCTGGTGCAGACCGAGGTGCCCAAGAAGCTGCTGGAGGACTGGCTGGCACTGTGGAGCGAGCACTACAAGCTGGGCGAGCGCCTGCGTGTCCAGCTGCGCCCGCGCCGCTCCGGCTCAAACCTGTTGGAGCTGAGCATCTTCGGCGACAACGAGGACGAGAAACTCGCCGACGTGGTGTTCGACCCGATCACCGACCGGCAGGGCCGCAGCATCCTGACCGTGCGCGACCAGAACACCTACTCCGCCAAGCTGCGCCAGAAGCGGCTCATGACGCTGGTTCACCTATGGCTGGTGCACCGCTTCAAGGCCGACGCGGTCTACTACGTCACGCCCACCGAGGACAACAAGTACCAGACCGAAAAGATGCAGGCGCACGGGATCTTCAGCAACGTCAACAAGGACGTCGGCGAGATCATTGTGGCCGACGTGAACCAGGCCCGGATCGCCGAACTGCTGGCCGCGGACCGGTCCGCGCTGCAGAAGCTGATCCGCAAAGAGGACTAGCTAGAAGGGCGGCGGGTCGGCGGCCCAACGAGCCTCGTTGACGCCGCGCTCCCACGCGATGCGTGTCGCGCGTTCGGCCGCTCGGGTCCGTTTACGGGTGGGCATGAGCATGGTCCTGTCCCGGCGCGGATCGTCCGGTAGTGGGACGACGACACTGAGTTCTTGAGTCGGCATGGCCAGCTGCGGAAAGAACATCGCACCGCCCGGTGTGGTCGTATACCTGCGTCCCGCCGGAGACGTCCACACGATGGTGCCGTCACTGAACTGCCCTTCCCGCCAACCGTTTTGACCGGACCAGAAGGTCTTGAGCAGGTGGTGCGCACGGCACTTCAGCGATAGGTTCGAGGGGTGAGTTGGGCCGCCGAGCCGGTAGGGAATGGTGTGGTCGATATCGCAGACTTCGGCCGGTTTGTCGCAACCCGGGAAGCGGCAGCACAGATCGCCCCAGAACTCGGCCAGTCCGTCTTGTCCGGACCCGATCTCGATGTGACGGTCCGCAGTGGAGCGTCGGGCAACCCGTTCGGCCGCCGGGTCGAGGTCGCGAACCCACCAATCGACCGCTTCGGCGATTCGGGCTCTTGCGAGGGTGTTCCACTGTGGGGTCTTGACGGCAAGGCGGGCGTCGATCGCGGCGAGAATCGCCGGATCGGTGATCAACCCGGTACGGAACACCGCTACCGCGATGACCCGGAAATCGACCTCCCCGTGAGCAAATGCTTCACCAAGTTTCGGCAGCCGCTCAAGCAGTTCGAGTCCATAATTCATCTGTACGGACGCCCGCGCCCGGCTGATTCCCAACTCGGCGCCTACTTCCGCCGCGACGGCCTCCCAGTTGTCGATGCACCACTGCTCCCGATCGGCGGCATCCACCGCGGACATCCGAAGCTGGCACAGCCTTCCGGCCGCCAGCAGCCGACGAGCGATCGAAATCCGCTCAGCACGCTGGGCGCCGGCCATCTCGGCCAACAGCCACTCCTCGCTCTCCGATTCGAACATGCTTGCGATGCTAGCGGCAACCACCGTCGGAAGACGCGCTGCCGTTCTTCAGCTGTGGATAGATGCTGATCTGTGCAAAACGCGGCGCGGCGGGATACTGCTACCCCGCTATCGCACCACCACGTCACTGGGCAGCCGCGGGGCCCCGAGCGCGTCGCGGTGCGACGGCGGCCGCCGGCCGGATTCGTCCGTAATGCCATAGCGCGCAGCGAGTTCCGCGCCGATCACGGTCTGGCCAGACAGGTCCGCCAGTCCAGGATCGCGATAGAGCGCGTCGATGATCCGGCCGGTGAACTCCGGGGTCTCGGCGTGCTCGGCGAAAGCGGCCAGGGCCGCGGGCTTTTCGGCGAAGGCGGCCCGCATGCGCTCGGTCAGCAAGATGCCCATCCACACCGACACCGTGGCTACATTGGTGCCGCGGAAGTCCACAGCCATGTCAGCGGCCATCTTGTCCACGCCGACCTTCTGCGCGCCGTAGGCGGGACCGTGCCGTGTGTTGAGCAGAAAGAACCCGACTCGGCCAAACACAAACTGTAGTAGCTAACTGGAATGTCGGACACCATCCGTAGTATTACAAGCATGAAATTCAAACCGGATGCTGCCCTGTACGGCGGCGCAGCCTCCTTCACCCTCGCGGGTCTCCCGCTGGCATACCTAGCCATTCCGCACCCGGTTCCTTCGTGGGCGCTACCCTATTCCGTTTTGATGGCTGTGTTGGGGATTGTGCTAACCGGACTGTGGACGGTTCATCGTCGCACTGATACCAACGTTGCCCCGCCTGGCAGCAAGTTCATCAAAGGTCATGTTCAAGGTTCTTCCCTTTGGGATGTGGACTCAGAGGCCGAGACGTTTATCGACGGCTCCGTAGGCAACTCCGTATTGGGCCGGATCCGGCATCGACCGGATGGGCGCTAGAGGTTGCCTCTCTACATGTTCGAATGCCCCGGCTGCCTTCAGAGGCGTCTGATTCGATGCCCATTCGACGCCAGAGAAGAGCAGCCCCGCTGCGAGGGCTGCGGTCGTCTATTAGAAATAGCCGACACTGTTGGGCAAGAGCTGCCCGGCCCAGTAGGTATCGTGATGACTGACTGTCACAACATCACGTTCGATTCAGCTCGAATTGCTAACTGCGGCATCGGCATTCGCATGATCGCCTCAGACATCAACGTCAATGAAATTCATATGGTGGACACGTTGATTGGTCTGGTACCTGAAGAGGGGGCCACGTTCAACTTGCGGAATGCATCACAAACCTTCACGAAGACCCCAAAGCGGAAGGGCAAGAGGCGGAAAGGCAAGCGATAACCCCCTAGGCCCGTCGGACGGTCCGCGTGCAGGTGACCGTCACCGCACCACGACGTCACTGGGCAGCCGGGGGGCCCCGAGCGCGTCGCGGTGCGACGGCGGCCGCCGGCCGGATTCGTCCGTAATGCCATAGCGCGCAGCGAGTTCCGAACCGATCACGGTCTGGCCAGACAGGTCCGCCAGTCCAGGATCGCGGTAGAGGGCGTCGATGATGCGGCCGGTGAACTCCGGGGTCTCGGCGTGCTCGGCGAAGGCTGCGAGGGCCTGGGGCTTCCCGCCGAAGGCGGCGCGCATCCGTTCGGTCAGCAGGATGCCCATCCACACCGACACCGTCGCCACATTGGTGCCGCCGAAGTCGACGGCCATGTCGGCGACCATCTTGTCCACGCCGGCTTTCTGTGCGCCGTAGGCCGGGCCGTGCATGTAGCACACCGACCCGGGCGACGACGTGAACACGATCAGACCGCGTTCGGCCCGCACGAGCAGCGGTGCGGCATACCACGACACCACATACGCCGACCTCAGGCCGACGTCGATCACGTCGGCCAGGCCGAGTGGCTTCTCCCAGAACGGAGCGGGACCGGTCAGCGCGTCGCTGATCGCGGCGGCGTTGTTGACCAGCAGGTCCAGCCCGCCGCCGTCGGCCCGAACCCGCTCGAACAGTGCGGCGACCGAGGCGTCGTCGGCGTGGTCGACCACGACGGCGTGACCCTCGCCCCCGGCCCGGGTCACCGCGTCGGCGTCGTCTGGCCCGGCGCTGCGACCGGTCAGGTACACCCGCCAGCCCGCCGCACCGAGCGCGCGGGCGATACCGCGGCCGGCACCCCGGGTGGCGCCGGTGACCACCGCCACCGGCCGTCGAGATGTCATGCCCGCCAACGCTAACAGCGCGACAGCACTAGCAGCGCGACAGCACGTCGGTGATCGCCTTCTTCTCCTTGGCCGAGACCCACAGTCCGTACGCCGTCTTCACCTCGACCTGACGGGCGACGAAATCACAGCGGAAGGCGGCATTCGGCGGCAGCCAGCTGGCGGCGTCGCGAAAAGCCTTGTCAAAGTTGGCTTTCGGGCTCACGGCGAGCAGATTGCGCGGGTCGTTGGCAAAGTCCAACCGGCGCTGCGGATCCCAGGCCCGCGCTCCCTTGTACCAGGCGTCGGCCAGGGCGACCACGTGGTCGATCTCGATGGCATTGGAGGTCTGCGGACCGCGGACGAACGCGATCGTGGTGCCGGTGTAGGGATCGACCAGCGTCCCACTCTGGGCGAAGCAGGTAAACGGCCGCACCACAAGGTCTTTGAGGTCGCGGCGCAGAATGTCGTCGCGGGTGTTGCAGCCGTTGCGGCCCAGTTCGACGTTGACGTCGTCGCTCCAGGCCTGGCCGAACTCCGAACGGCGGAAGTCCGAGGTTCGATCCCACCCGCGGACCGGGAGGGCTTTCAACTGGCGACGCGCATCGTCGAACCGCGGGGTGGGTCCGGCGGGCGGTGGCGTCGCACCCGGCTCGTCGGCCCGCCACGTCGGCGACGGTCCCGACATCGGGCCGGGGTCACCGCGGTGCTGCCAGAACAGCACCGCGGCACCGGCGGCGACGATGAGCAGCGCCAGTAGCGCAGCGCCGAAGCGGCGGCGGCGCTTGCCCCGGCGGGCTACGGCGCCCACACCGTCCAGCAATCTCTGTTCGCTAATTCGAATCAACTCAGTCTTTACACAGTTTCAAAGTCCAACGTCTCAGAGTTATCACAGGGTCGCGCCGTCGCGTGGGTCTTTCGACGATTCGAATTCGCGTGTTCGGACGGGTCAAAACCAGGCGCGACCTTGGCCAAAGCCACACGCGGCAACGGCTTTCGTTGCTAGTTTGCCCGGGTCGACAAACACACGACGGATGAGAAGACAGATAAGGGGTCCCCCAGTGAAACGAACTCCACTGCTCGGCGAGTGCTCCGCGGAATTCTTCGGCACCATGCTGCTGATCCTCTTCGGCTGCGGGGTCGTCGCTCAGGTGGTCACCGGCGGGACGCCGCTATCGACGGCGCCAGGAGCCACCGGTGACTACAACTCCGTTGCGTGGGGCTGGGGCCTCGGCGTGACGATGGGCGTCTACGTCGCGGGGCGCCTCAGCGGCGCGCATCTCAATCCCGCCGTCACAGTTGCGCTGGCAGCCTTCAAAGGCTTCCCCGCGCGAAAGATCGCGCCATACGTCGCCGCACAGGTACTCGGCGCCTTCGTCGGCGCCCTGATCGTGCGGTTTAACTACGCCGACCTCATCTACAAAGTCGACCCCCAGCACACGAAGGCGACCCAGGGCATCTTCTCCACCTCTCCGGATGCCGGGGTCTCCATTTGGACTGCGTTCTCCGACCAGGTGGTCGGCACCGCGATCCTGGTGGCGGTCATCTTCGCGCTCACCAGCGCGGTCAACAACCCGCCGCTGTCGAATATGGGGCCCCTGATCGTCGGCCTGCTGGTGGTGGGCATCGGTCTGGGCTGGGGCGCCAACGCCGGGTACGCCATCAACCCGGCCCGCGACTTCGGTCCGCGCCTGGCGTCCTTCCTCACCGGTTACCACGATGCCTGGTTCTCGGCCAACGGTCCGCAGTTGTACTTCTGGCTGCCGATCGTGGCTCCCGTGGTCGGCGGACTGATCGGCGGTGGGCTTTTCGTGTTCTGCATCGAGAGGTTCCTGCCGGCGGCGATCACCAACCCGGCGGAGATCGGGGTGGTCGAGGCGACGCCGCTGCGGTGAAACCGTCGCGCCGCACCCGGCCGCACGCGGATAGCGCGCGCTATCGCGCCACAAGGCCTTAAGGTCCAACCGTGAACCGTCTCGACCGTTTCTTCGAGGTCTCCGAGCGTGGCTCGACCGTCGCCGCGGAAGTGCGCGGTGGCATCGTCACCTTCATCGCGATGGCCTACATCATCGTGTTGAACCCGATCATCCTGGCCGGGCCCAAGGACGTCGCGGGCAACCAGTTGCAGTTCACCCAGGTATCGGCGGTGACGGCGCTGACGGCCGGGCTGATGACGATCGCTTTCGGCGTCATTGCGCGGCTTCCGTTCGCCTTTGCCGCGGGCCTGGGCATCAACTCGTTTTTGGCCACCTCGGTGGTGGGCACGCTGACCTGGCCCGAGGCGATGGGCCTTGTGGTGATCGACGGGCTGATCATCCTGGCCCTGGCGGTCTCCGGTCTGCGCCGGATGGTGTTCGACGCCGTTCCGATGCAGCTGAAACTCGCGATCACCGCCGGCATCGGGCTGTTCATCCTGTTCATCGGGCTGATCGACGCCGGCTTCATCGGATCGACGGGACGGCCGTCGCCGCCGGTCGGGCTCGGCGGCGGCGGTCACGGCTCGATCACCACGGTCCCGACGCTGGTGTTCATCGTCACCCTGCTGCTGACCGGCGTGCTGGTGGCCCGGCGGATCCGGGGCGGCATCCTGATCGGCCTGGTCGTCGGGACAGCGCTGGCGATGGTCGTCGAGGCGGTCTGGCACCTGGGATCGGCGGTGGACCACCCCGGCGGCTGGGGTCTCTCGGTGCCCACCCTGTCCGGTTCACCGTTCGCGCTCCCCGATCTATCCCTGATGGGCGCGTTCAGCTTTCACAGCTTCAGCCGGATCGGCACCCTGGCGGCGACTGTGTTGCTGTTCACCCTGGTATTCGCGAACTTCTTCGACGCGCTGGGTACCCTCACCGGCCTGTCCCGGGAAGCGGGACTGGCCGACGCGCAGGGAAATTTCCCGCGGGTGCAGGCCGCGTTGATCGTGGAGGGCGCCGGAGCGGTGCTCGGCGGGGCGACGTCGTCGTCCTCCAACACCGTCTTCATCGAGTCCGGCGCCGGCATCGAGGAAGGCGCCCGAACCGGCCTGGCCAATCTGGTGACCGGAGCACTGTTCCTGGCCGCGATGTTCGTCGCGCCGCTGGCCTCCATCGTCCCGAGCGAGGTCGCCGCCGCGGCTTTGGTGATCGTCGGGACGATGATGGTGTCGCAGTTGCGCCACATCGACATCTCGCAGTTCTCCGTCGCACTGCCGGTGGTACTCACGGTCGCAGTCATGCCGCTGAGCTACTCGATCGCCAATGGCATCGGGGTCGGATTCATCAGCTGGGTGGTGCTGCGTTCGGCCGTCGGCAAGGCACGGGAGATCAGTCCGCTGCTGTGGGTGGTCGCCGCCGGCTTCGTCCTGTACTTCGCCCGTGACGGGTTTCAGTCGCTGGTGGGCGGGTAGCCGCGCTGATCGTGCGGCAGAATGACGCCCATGAGCGAAGTCACCATCAAGTCCCTGACCGACGGTCCCCTCGAGGTGTCCGGTGAGGTCGAGATCCTCGCCGCCGACGGCTCCCTGGTCAAGGAGACCAGCAAGAGCTACCTGTGCCGGTGCGGCCACTCGGAGAACAAGCCGTTTTGCGACGGGGCGCACAAACGCGAGGGTTTCACCGCGCCCTGATCCGGTCCCGCATGACAGGATGGTTGGCAGCGTTGGCATGAAGGGACTCATCATGAAATCTGGACGTCTGACCCGCCGGATGGCGATCGTCGCGGGAGGCACCGCGCTGGTCGCCATGGGTGCCCTGACCGGATGCAGCCCGTCGACCGAGAAGGATGCGCCCTCGTCGACGTCGTCGACGTCCATGCCGGCACCCACGTCCAGTTCGTTGGCACCGACTCCCACCGAGAAGGCCCTGACCCCCGGCGGCGAAAACTCCTTCTCCCCCAGCGTTGACCCAACTCCGCCGGGGGCGGTCTGCACCAAGGTCGAAAACGGCGTCTGCATCCGCTAAAAGCCAACCGCCACATGCCCATTCGTTACACGGTGAAAGCAGCTGCCGTCTTGGTGATCGCCGCGGCGGCTGCCCCACCCGCGCACGCCGATCCAGCCCCGCAATGGAACGGCTGGTACCGGGTCACCTTCCACGTCGACCAGAAGTCCGGTTCCAGCATGGCGGCCGGACAGTCCGAGGAGCCCTACACCGTCTCCTACCGGTTCGGGACGGACTGCTCGTCGGGCACGTGTCAGGCAGCGGTGCTCAACGGCCCCGGCGCAAAAGACAACGTGGAGCAGTCGGTGAAGTTCGACTGGACCGGCACCCAGTGGTCGCACACCAACGGCTGGCGATGGGACTGCCTGCTCCCGGACGGCACCATCACGTTCGATCCGGCACGGTCGGTGACCGCCTACACCCCCCAGCCCGACGGCACGCTGACCGGCACATTCGCCACCAACATCGGCAGCGGCGCCTGCCAGGGCACGGTGTACATCCCGATGACGGCAGTCCCGGCTCCAACCTGATCTCCTGATCGCGCCCACCTCCTGCGCCGCCTGCTGCGGTGCTAGTTTGACGCGATCAGCCCGATCGCGGGTGTGGTGTCATCGCGGCAGGAGGCGGATCGGATGGGTGGACCCGGTGGCCATGTCGACTGGGAGACACTCCATGAGGCAGCGGTCGCCGCGACCGCCAACTCGTACTCGCCCTACTCGAATTTCCCGGTCGGGGTAGCTGGATTCGTCGACGACGGCCGGATCGTGTCCGGCGCCAACGTCGAGAACGCGTCGTACGGCATCACCTTGTGCGCCGAATGTTCGATGGTGTCCTCGTTGTATGCCACCGGCGGTGGACGGCTCACAGCGGTCTACTGCGTGGACGGCAACGGTGACCCGCTGATGCCGTGCGGCCGTTGCCGCCAGTTGCTCTACGAACACGGCGGTGCGGACCTGGCCGTGATGACCCCCGAGGGCGTCCAGACGATGGCGCAGATCCTGCCCCAGGCCTTCGGGCCCTGGGATCTTGTGGATAGGAGGCAAACCCGCGACCGGTGAGACGGCGGCCGCGCTCAGAGCGCGAGAGCCTCGGCGACGCTGGCACGCATCGCATCCAACTCGGTGTTCGCCGTGTCGTGGGCGTTCGCAATGTCGCCGGCGACCGGAACCACCACCTGCAGATAGCATTTCAGCTTCGGTTCGGTGCCACTGGGCCGGACGATCACCCGGGCGTCGGGCAGGCTGAACCGAAGGCCGTCCGTCGGGGGAAGTCCGTCGACGCCCTTCTCGAGGTCGTCCATTCGGAGCACCGCACGGCCACCGAGCACCGCAGGCGGATCGTTTCGCAGTCGCGCCATCGCATCGGTGATCAGCGATAGATCCGAAACCCGAACGGACAGTTGGCTCGTGGCGTACAGGCCGAACTTGCGAGCGAGGTCGTCCAGCACATCCTGCGGTCCGCGGCCCTCGGCCTTGAGGGCGGCCACCATCTCCAGCATCAGCAGCGAGGCGGTGATGCCGTCCTTGTCCTTGACCGCCGCCGGGTCCACGCAGTATCCGACTGCCTCCTCGTAGCCGAACCGCAGATCGGGCACCTTCGAGATCCACTTGAAGCCGGTCAGTGTGGTGGCATACCCCAGCCCGGCGTCTCCTGCGATGCGCTCCAACAGCGTGCCGGACACGATGGACTGTGCGTAGACCCCGGTGGCCGGGGCGCCGGCGCGGCGGCCGCGTTCGGCGATCCACCAGCCCAGCAGCGCGCCGACCTCGTCCCCGGTGAGCATCCGGTAGTCGCCGCCGTATCGAATCCCGGCCGCACAGCGGTCGGCGTCGGGATCGTTGGCGATGATCACGTCGGCCGCCTGCGCGCGGGCTTCGGCGAGGGAAAGATCCATGGCCCCAGGCTCTTCGGGGTTGGGAAAGCTCAACGTCGGGAACCCTCCGTCGGGCGCGAACTGCGCCGCCACCGCGGTCGGGGCAACGAAACCCGCCTGCGCGACGGCCCGCATGAAGACCTCGCCACCGACGCCGTGCATCGCGGTGTACACCGCCGAAACATCACGGGGACCGTCGCCGAGCAATGACACCGCCCGCGCCACATACGCGTCCAGCACCGCGCCGTCCAGAGTGCAGAAGTCGTCGGACTGCGCGATGCCCGCCACGGCGCCGACCGCGGCGATACACGCCGAGATGTCCGCATCGGCCGGCGGGACGATCTGGCTGCCGTCACCCAGATACACCTTGTACCCGTTGTCGTCGGGCGGATTGTGCGACGCGGTCACCATTACCCCTGCCGCGCAACCCAATTCGCGGACCGCAAAAGCGAGGACAGGGGTCGGTAGCGCCTCCGGCAGCACCATCGCGATGATTCCGGCTCCCGCCATGATGCGCGCGGTGTCGCGGGCGAACACATCGGAGTTGCGGCGGGCGTCGTACCCCACGACGACTCTGAGATCTTCGTCGTTGGCAACGAGATAGGCCGCGAGTCCGGCCGCCGCACGAGAGACGACGACGCGGTTCATCCGGTTGCTGCCCGGGCCGAGCCGGCCGCGCAGTCCCGCGGTGCCGAATTGCAGTGTGCCGTCGAAGGCGTCGGTGAGTTCGGCCAGCGCGTCGGCGTCGCCGCCCTCCGCCTTGGCGATCAGCGCCGACAACTCCTGCGTGGTGACCGGGTCCGGGTCGTCGGCCAGCCATGCCCGTGCGGTCTCCAGCAGGGCCGAACCGCCGGCCATGCTCAGTATCCGCCCTCTTCGCCGGCGCCACCGGTGACGATCGCCACCGACGACGACGCGCCGATCCGGTCGGCTCCGGCCTTGATCATCGCCCGGGCATCTTCACGGGTACGCACCGCACCGGATGCCTTGACGCCCAACGTATTTCCCACCATGGCGCGCATCAGTGAAATGTCGTGCGCGTTGGCTCCCCCGCCGCCGAAACCGGTCGAGGTCTTGACATACGCGGCTCCGGCCCGAGCTGCGATCAGGCAGGCGATCGCTTTCTGGTCGTCGTCGAGCATGCTGGTCTCCAGGATCACTTTCACCGGTGCGGGACGGGCCGCGGCCACCACACCGAGGATGTCGTCGTACACCGCGGCCAGATCACCGGAGCGCAGCCCGCCGATGTCGATCACCATGTCGACTTCCTGGGCTCCCTCGGCCACCGTGATCCGGGCCTCCTCGGCCTTCGCGAGCCGCGTCATCGCCCCCAGCGGGAATCCGACCACGGTGCAGACCATCACGGCCGAGCCCGCGAGTCGGCCCGCGGCGGTGGGCACCCACCGGGTGTTCACGCACACCGAAGCGAACTTGTGATCGGCCGCCTCCTGGCACAACGCCTCGATGGCCGGCAGGGTGGCATCGGGTTTGAGCAGAGTGTGATCGATGCGTCCGGCGAGGGTGTCCGACGTCCGCAACACGTTGGGCACCTGCACGCCGTCGGGGATCGGACCCAGCGCGGCGGTCACCGCCTCGTTGGCGCGGTTGTACAGTCCGGAGTAGTCGGCCACATAGGTGTTCATCTCGTCCTCTCGGTGGTTCGTCAGGCGGGCAGCAGGCCGGCTTTGAGGTAGTTGAACAGCGCGACGCCGGAGTCCTCACTGAACTTGTGCAGTTGTTCGGGGCTGGCGGTCATCTGGTCGCCCTCCAGCCGGTTGAGCAGCGTGCAGCAGATCATCGCGAATTTTTCGAAACCCCAGTGGTTCAGATAGCCGGCCAGCATCGCGCCTTCCATCTCGATGTTGCGCACGCCGTTCTCATCGAGCCAGCGCAGCCATTCCATCTTGGACTCTTGGGTCTCGAAACACACGGCACCGTCGAGCCGAAACTGCTCGAGGAAGAATTCGTTGCCCGCGACGGTCTTTCCCGAGACGATGTCGAAGTCGCTGTCGGCGTTGGCCGCGATGATGGCCTGGTAGGTGGCGGCCGGGAACGTCCCGTCGAACCAGTACTCCCCGTCGCGGCCGCGCAGCAGGCGGAAGGGCTTGAGGTCGGCCATCAGACCCTCGGACGAGACCACGACGGTGCCGCCGGGCAGACCGACCCCGCCGCTGGTGCCCACCCGGCACCAGAACACCTCGGACATGGCGTCAAGATCGCCGCGCTTGAGGAAGAACAGCAGGCGCAGGAGTTCCTGCACCGCGATCGACGCGCTGGGCATGCCCATGCCGTGCGAGGCGAACAGCACACCGCCGGTGTAGCGGGTGACGAACCGGTCCTCCTTGGGGAAAGCGACGATCTCCGGGTCGCTGGACATCTCGCTCCAGCGCTGGGCGAAATCTTTGATCCGGCCGCCGGAGCCGGCCATGATGACCGCCCGGACATCGCGCAGTTTCTCCAGGATCGGGTCCGACGATGACACTCCGAAGTGGTAGTAGACGTCCTCGTGGTCGCCGGACAACACGCCGTCGAGGAATGCGTGGTTGATGTTTTCGGTCTTCACGCCAACCCTTCGCTCCGAGAACTCCTCGTGACGCGTGGGAACCTACGCGGGTTTGCCCCGCCAGGTCGCCGTTTGGTCCTCAGGTTCGCGGAGGGCCGCCAACGGTGGGCGGTGTTGACGCTGGGTTTGCGACGCCGATAGATTCGAGACCCTGCCGACCTCGGTAATCAGGAGAAATGGGGGTGCCGTGATGGCGAAGGTCAAATTCGCTGCAATGGTCGGTGCGGCGGCGTTCTCCGCGGGTGTCGCGCTGGCGGCTCCCGTGCCCTCCCCGCTCGCCCACGCCGACGGCCCGGATACGTCTTCTTCCGCCGACGGTGGTGGCTCCGTCCGGGGGGACCGGAGCGACGGCGTCACCGCCCGCCCGACACGCGGCCCGGCCTCCGCGACGCGGGCGGCGAGCGTACCCACGCCGGCCGCGGCCCGTGGCGGTGCCAACGCGTCCGATGCGCCCGATGTGGAGTCGGTAGCCCCCAGACCTCATCGCGGTACCGGTGTCACCGCCACCGCAACCGACGACGTGCCCACCGGATCGGTGACTGGAGTCGGCCGCGCCGCGCCTCCCCCTGCCGCAGCGGCGGCACCCGTGCCGCCACCGGTGCCCGCGCCGGC
>CAIRCP010000131.1 GCA_903877095.1 uncultured Actinomycetes bacterium
CGCACCCGACCCCGCCGCACCACGACCGGCCGGCGACGCCGCACCCCCGGTCCCCGACCCCGCCGCCACACCCGTGCCGAACGCATCCCGGGCATGACCCATCGCCGCCCCCGCAGCCCGCAAAAACGCCTCCACACTCATCGCGCCACGCCCCGGGCGGCAGCATGGCATCCCGCTGCACCGCAACTGCTTTCGCGACTGAAACCCATTATCTGCGCCCCCCTTTCAGGTGTGGCCGTGACCGTGACCGGGTACGCCGTTAGGCGGTGGACCCCGGATTCGTTACTGGTGGAACGGGATTCACCGGCGCCGGCGCAGCGGCCGGTGCCGAGGCCGGGTGATCGTGCGCCGTCGGATTGATCCAACCCAGGAAGTCCGGCCCCGATCCGAGGCTGGACTGCGGCTGGACCTGACCCGACACCAGGACCTTGCCGCCACCGAGCGCCATCACCATGTGGTCCTTCCAGACGCCGATGTCGCCAGCCTGGAGCTTCGTCGGCGGGAGCGGATCAGTGACCGGCGTTCCCGGCGGGGGCAGCTCCACCCCGGCCTGCCGGTAAGCATCAGCCACCGGTGTCCCATTGAGCGCCGACCGCACCGCATTGGCGCCGGCATCTGTGCGCGCCTCGGCAGTCGTGCCATCCGGCAACGTCAGATGCGTACCGGTGGTCTGTTGGCCCGACGCCAGGGTGGCCGGGTGATCGCCACCGGCCTCTGCCGGCAGAGGGGGCTGATCGGCACCGCCGCCGCTGGGATGAGCCGTCGTCGACGACGATCCGTCGGACTGTCCCGCCGCGCCGCCACCCTGCTCGCTCGCACCGGCAGGCCGGGTGCCCGCATCGTCATGGAACTCAGCCCCGCGATGACCCTCCCCGGTCCCCGTCCCCGTCCCCGTTCCTGTCCCGGCGTCGCCGCCGGCGGCGCCCGGAGAATCCTCGTGCAGCTTCGGCGCACCGCCACCGGAATCACTGCCTCCAGCGGCCGCGGGGTCGTCGTGGAACGCCGCACCGGCCGCCGCGGGATCGTGCGCGCCACCGAGCCCCGACAGGCCGCTCAGCGCAGCCAGCGGGTCAGCGCCGCCGCCGATACCTGGCATCCCGCCGAACGACGGCATTCCCATCCCCGGCATTCCCATCCCCGGCATCATTCCCATCCCGCCCGGCATCATTCCCATCCCGCCCGGCATGAACCCGGCAGGCTGCACGCCCGGAACGGGTGCCGCCGCAGTCTGTGTGCCTGGCGCCGGTGGAACCGCCGCCGGAGTGGTTGCGGTTTGCCCACCACCCTGCCCACCCCCGGCAGCGCCCGTCGACCCAGCGGTGGAACCGCCGCCGGACGAACCGCCGCCGGACCCCTCGCCCGTTCCGCCACTTCCTCCACCGGGAGCCACCGGGGGCGCAGCACCACCGGTACCGCCGGCGAGGTCGGCGTACTTCGTTGTGATGTCATGGGTCGCCAGGGCGGACTTCTCAGCGTCAGCCATCTGCGCCTCAAGAACGGTCTTGGCCGCCGTGAGCTTCTCGGTCAAAAAGTTTCGGAGTTCCTGCTGCCCGGCCGGGGTGTCCAGGCGCGGACCCAACTCGGCGATCTTGGCCTCGACACCCTTCTGGATCTCATCGAGAGCCTGCGCACCCGCCACACCGGCCGCATGAATCGACTGCACCGTGGCGGCGGCATCCTTATCCAGTACTTCCAGATCGGCCAGGAACGCCTTGACCTGATCGGCCGCCGCCTGCCCCGCCTCCGCAGCCGCACCGGTTGCTGAACCCCCCGGCGGGGGCGGCAGAGGCGCCGGCGCAGGCGGCAACGCACCGCCGCCCGGCGCTGGACTCTCCGGTCGTGCCTGCCCAGGCACCGTCCGAGAGAACAGCCCGGTATCGGCCAGTACCGTCGCGACTCCCGGCAACCCTCCCGGGTTGGCGAGCCCGATCGCTTGCTTGACCGCATTGGTGATGACGTCCCAATCAGACATTCGGATGCTCCTCCTCAGAAATTCAGGCGCTGCTCGGCTTGAGCAACCTCGTAGGGGCTCGGCCGCGGCAAATCGGGATCGGGACTGTTGGCCAGATAGCGGTCATGGGCGACCGCCGCGACAGCAACCACCCGCTCACCGAGAAGGGCCGCCGGCCAGCTCCGCACCGCATCCTTGAAGAACTGCACCCCGACGACGAACCCGGCGTCATCGACCTGCGCCCCCACAGTCCGGTTCTTCGACACCGCCATCGCGGCAATCCGCACCTCAGTCACAGCCGCCCCAACCCTTCTCAGTGCACAACAGCCTACACACTCCACCGTTAGTATAGGCAAATAACGCAATCAATCACCAGTCGAACGGCTGATTCATGTGTTGTTTCTGGGGGAGGGGGCTACGCCGTGCGCCCGGCGACAGCGTTCCGGGTGGCCAGCTGCTGCTCCAGCGCCGCCAACACCGCACCCACCTGCCCACCCGCACCCGCCGCGACACCGCAATACACCAGATCAGCCAGACTCACCGGCCGCACCCGCCAGCACTGCACCAACTCCGCGACACGGCCCATCCGGTAGAAGCGCCGGTAGAACATGCGGCTCTGTACCGACGCGGCGGAATCGTCGACGTCCTGCGGCGCGTGGATCTCCGGCAGCAGCACCGCGCCGCCGTCGCGGCCCCGGACGTGCGCCTGCCACGCCTGCCACGCCGCGTCGTCCGCGGTCCCCGCGTTGACCCGCTCAAGGATTTCGCCGTCCTCCCGGCCCGCCAGCGGCTGGCCAGTCTCGTCGGCCGCGAACGCCACCTCCATCACCGCGCGGGTGATGTGCGCCGAGGCGAACGTGGTGAACTCGCCGCCCCGATCCACCGCGCCCACCCGCCTGGCCAGGCCCGGATCGACCACCGCCAGACGGTGCAGATGCGCGCCATCCATGCGCGCCGGCTCCCCCGGCGTCTCGAGAATGTCCTTGGTCGCGATCATGGCAAAATCACCCGTCTCGGGGCGACGCCGCGGATACGGCTCGGACGTCGCGACCGCCGACACCGAAACCCCCGCGACGAACTCAGACAGCCGCTCGGCGTGAGCCGCCAAAATCCGCAGCGGAGATTGGCACCCCATGAAATCGTCCGCCCAGCCCATCGGCAACGCCGGATCAAGCACCGCCATGCGCGCCGTCGCGGGGACGAACACGCGCGCCGGAATGTAGGCGCCGCCGCCGACGCTGTTAGCCAGCACCATCTGCGGACCTACCGGCGTCCGAAGCACCCCGACAGCCCACGAAATCACTTGCAGCTCACCGGATGCCTGCGTGCCGCGCACTACATCAGCCAGCACCCGCACCGCCGCCGCCAAATCCGGATTGCCATCCTGCTGCGACGCCGCCAACCCCGCAGCACTACCACTCGATCCAGCCCCGGCCATCACCGGAGGCGCCGTGCCGCCCGCGCCCGACGGGCCAGCCGCAGCACCCGCAGCTCCCGGCTGAGCACCGCCGCCCGCCGGCACTGTCGACGACGACACACCAGCACCCGCACCACCACCAGGGGCGCTGTACGGAGCCAACGGCTGGGCCGCCGCAGCCCCCCCAGCACCCGCCGCGCCACCCGCCGCCGCAGCCCCCAGCGGCATCGGACCCATCATCGGCGGCGCCGACGCGACCGCTCCACCACCAGACACAGGCGCGGCGGCATCAACAACAGCGACACCCGCGGCACCGGTAGCCAGCCCCGCCGGCGTACCGCTCAACGAACCGCTCACCGGACCGGCCGCCGCCGCCACCTGCTGCCCCGCGAACGGCAACGCCGACCGCGCCGGCACCGCCGGCGAAACAGCACCAGGGCCACCAAGACCCGACGACAAACCCGCCCCAAAACTGCTCGTTGCCGCGCCGCCCAATGGCGCACCGAACGGGCTCGCCCCCATCGCCGACGGCGACACCGCTGCGCCCGCCGACCCGGCAGCAGCTCCCGCCCCGGTGAATCCAGAAGGCGACGCAACCCCCGCAGCACGCAACCCGGTGCCCGCACCACTTGTCGCCGAGCTAGCAGGCCGTAGCCCGGAGGTCAGGCTGCCCAGCGATCCGGCGCCGCCTCCTAGTCCGGAGCCCCCACCAGCGCTCCCGCCGCCCAGACCACTCGCCGCCTGTCCGACGGCGGGCATTTGCTGCACGACTGACTGCGTAGGTATGGCGCTGCTCGACGTATCGGTCGCCGGGGATACCGCCGCCGCGTTTGCCTCAGCGTGATTGAAGTCAGAGGCATTAGCAGTTGTCCGGTCTTCAGGCAGTTTGTAGGGCGCATCGGCCGCGTTCGAGGAGTCCGCCGCCGAACGGTCCCCAGTCTCAGCCTCCACCGCCTGTTCTTTCCCACTTGATGATTCCGGTAACTTCTTCTTTTCGTCGACCGCCGGCGATTCCTTCTCGTTGCCGGGTAACTTCTTCTTGCTATCCACGGCCTGCGCCGGTTTCCCATGGGCTGGCGGCGCCGGCGGAACCGGTTGCGCTGGCGCTTCGGCCAGGCGGCCAAGGGCGGTCGCGTGAATTTCGGCGACTTGCCCTCTGTATTTGTCATAGACGGCCTGCAAGGCGCCCGGCACTCGTGATGCGATTGCGCGCTGCCACACGGGTTCGGCCTCATCGGCGAGGCGCGTCAGGTGAAATTTGAACTCGACAGTGGCAGAGTAGTATGCCCGCACGCTGGTCGAGATGCCTTTGTGGTAGTCAGAGGCGTCGTAGGCGAAGCCGGCATGTGTCTGCATGGCTTCTTGGTGCGCGTCGCCGGCTGCTCCGCGTAGATGCTCCCCCTGAACGAGCATCCGCGTTTTCGTTGCATCGCCGTGGTCATTCCACGCCGACTTCAAGCCCTCGTGGTGGTCAGCCAAGTTTTCAAGCGCGGATTCGCTGGTCTGCGGCCAGACGTCCCACACCAATGCCTGCGCCGCCGGCCCGTGCGGGCGAGGCGTATCACCGGCGACCATGGCCATGCTCGCGGCTCCCTATTTATCGAGCTGGCAGATAGCCCAAGCGTGGTCATAAGCTTGCTGGGCTTGTGTCTTGTCATATGGCTGGGGTGCAGCTAGCCCTCGCGAGCGGACGTGGCCGAACCACGCGATCATCTCGTCGTAGCTCCGGACCAAAGCTGAGAGCGCCGTTCGCACCTCCGGATCGGCATTCGGCGCATCCGTCAAAGCAAGCCGGAGGCCGTTCACGCCTGGTAGGACATCAAGTGCCGTGCTAGGCGGACTCGGCATCGCCGAATTGACGGTGGCAAAGGCGGTGCACAGTTGGACGTCTTGCGCGTGTGTGTCAGTCGATGCAGCGGCGGTGCTGCCGGCTACTTGGTGATCGCGGCCTGCTACGAAAGCGCCGATACCCCCGCCGACCAGTCCGGCGGCCAGGATTGCTCCAGTGATTCCCGCGACGAGACCGCCGCGGCTCCGCTTGGGCGAAGGGCCGGGTGGGTAACCGTAGCCCGGTGCGGGGGGGTACGGCGGTGGCGCTACTGGTGTTGCTGCTTGATAAGTCATGGTGTCTCCCCTCAGTTCTTGCGTGGCCCTACTTTACCGACTCGGCACGAGGTGTGGTCTGCGAAGCTGTGGCTTGCTCAGACCGCACTAGCACCGGATGCGGTGATGTGTTCGGCGTTTGCGCGGTCGGTGGTGGTGAGGATCGAGATGGTCTTGTGTGCGGCGGCGGCGATGTGTTCGGCGTGCTCCCCACCTGCGGCGGCGGTGGCTGCGGTGCCGTCGGGTACGGGCGTGAGCAGCGTCGCCACCGTCGCGGACCACAGGTCCACGCCGCGGTTTAGCAGTGGGCCGAGGGTTTCGGTGGTCTCGGCGGCACTCAAGCCGAGGACGCGGGCTGCGTGAGCGGTGAAATCGTGGACCGACGGAACCAGAGCGCCGGCATCGAGGTGAACTTGATCTGACATGGCCTCACGCTCCGGTTTTGAGAGTCGCGGCGAGGTCGTCGGCGACCGGGTGCTCGGTGAGTTCAGCGGGCAGTTCGGCGAACTTGGCCAGCCATTTTTCGGTGAGGGCGTCCAGGCCCTCGCGGGCGCGGTCGGCGTTCGCCGAGATCGCGTTGTTCACCGCGTCTTCGAGTTCGTCGAGTGTCAATTCATGCTGCAGCCCCGGCCGCAGTGAGCATTCGATGATGCGGCCTGTGCAGTCGTGAGTGACGATCACGTCGTCGTCGTCACTTCCGGTGGCTGTGAAGCGTTGGACCTCGGCATCCCAATCGCAGGTGATGTTCATGATCGCGTTCAGCCCGTCGATTGCCAGCTCCGAGCGGCGTTTCGTCATGCGTTGTCTCCTTCTTGAGTTCGCCGCCTGCGCGGCGAACGCGTGCGTTCAACCTCCCCGAACACCGCTTCGGTGTTGGGTGTCTGCCGGAGGACCACCCGCTGGTCCTCCTTGGAGTACTTGCCCCTGGCGTCGCTGTCGGGCCGGCTACCGCCGCCCATCATCGGCGGCATCATGCCCATGCCGCCACCCCCGGCGATACCCGGGCGCATCGGGGCGGGCGACGTGGCTACGGTCGAAATCGCGCCGTTCCCGGCGTGCCCGCCACTGCTGGCCGCCGGAGCGGAACTGGACACCGGCGGCCCACCCGCGTCCCCACCACGGCCGACGTCGGCACCTCCGGACGGCGACGTTCCGCCCGCATCGAACGGATCACCGGGATCACCACCGCCGGAACCGCCGGAGCCCGGATCGAAGCCCTGGCCCAGATCGGAGGGGAACTGCGGTACGTGCAGTCCACCCATCCCTGGGAACGAGCCCAGGCCCGACAGCGCCGACATCGGCGCGTTGGCCAGCCCGCTCACACTCCCGGCGAATTGTCCGACCGAGCTGACTCCAGCGCCAATCAGCGTGCCCGCCAGCCCGGCGGCAATCCCGGCCCCCTGCTGCCCCATGGGCTGGCCCGCTGTCGGGGCTGGTGGCTGGCCCGGAAGGCTGGCCGGTACGGGCGCGCCCTGAGTCAGCGTGGTGGCCGCGCTCGTCCCGGCGGTGGAGTCCTGCGGGGTGTCGCTGGCGGGCTGATCGGCGGCGCCGGTATCCGCCGCGTCCGATTCCGGGTGCGCGACGCGGCGCGGCTGTCCAGCAGTCGTGCCGCCGCCCGTGCGGATCGGCGGGGCCGGCTTCGGCAGAGGTGGAGCGGTCGTCGCAGCAGCGGCGGCCGCCGCGTGGTATTGCTGATACCCCGCGACAGCGTCGGCCTGGGCGGTGGCGATCCGCTGCGACAGAGCCAGCACCGGGGCGGCGTTAATCCCGCCGCTGGCCTGCCAGTTCGCCACCGCCACGTTGAGCCTGCGGTGCAGATCGGCGAAGTCCTCGGGCCGTGGGGTGCTGGCGATCAGGGTGTGAGCGTGATCCGCCGCACTGTCGGCGGACTGCGCCAAGTGCAGGACATGCGCGTGCAGATCGTCATCGAGCCAGTCCGCGTGGGCCGCCGCGTTGCGGGCGGCCTGCTGATGGCCGTCGATCCAGTGCTGGCCGATGCCCGCGGCGTGCTGGCGGGTGTCATCGGCTGCGCTGCGGACCTGCGGAGCCACCACGGCGCGCAGCGACTCGGCGAACGAACGGAATGCCGCCGGCCCAGGCCCGCCGTGGACCAGCGCCGAGACCTGCTCCCCCGTCAACGGGGCCGGCGGCGCCAAGGGCGGGGGCACCGGAACCGCCGGTGCCGCAATATCAGCGACATCCCCGTCTGGCGTCGCCGCTTGCGCGCCGGCGGCCAGGTGCTCTCCCGCCGCCGCGGCGACGATCGCCGCCGCGTTGCGCTCATCGGTGGATTGCAGCGCCCCGGCGGTCCTGGCGACACTGATCCCCCCGACGGCCCGCTGCTGGGCCGCATGGTCCATGAGCACGCTCAGCGCCGCCGCGGAGGCCGACAACCAGGCCGCCAAACCCACCGACACCTGGTCAGCGGCGGCGGGCTGACACACCGGAGCCGCAGCTGTAGCGCCTTCGGTCGCGCACAGGCCGACACCGTCGGCCGTCAAGCCGTCCGAGTCGACCTGAATGTCCATCAGCCCGAACGCTAACCCTGCACGACGGCCGCGATACGGGCCGCGCTGTCGTCGTCGGCCGTCGTCAGGTTGTGGCGGGTGTTCAGCAGCTTGTCGGCATGGCCGCGGGCGTGCGCGGCCACCCGTGAAAATGCCTCCTGGCGCTGGTCGTACTCGGCAGCCTTCGCTTCCAAATACGGGGCGTACACGTCCCCCAGAGCAGCCCGCAGCTGCTCGATCGGCACATGCGGAGTTCGGCCTTGCTGCTCCACCAGATCGGCGTACTCACGCCAGGCGGCCGCATCGGCAGCCGCGGCGTCGGTGTCCAGCGAAATGTCGCTCATAACCATCCCTCACACGATTGGTGTTTACCGATTGCCCATACTGTATCAACAAGTCGGACACGCGCAAGGTCCCGGCAACCATCACGAAAAAGTGCCCGCGAAACGCAACCCTGTGCATCACGCAGAGAGTGCGCGCGAGTGGGAATCAGTTCTCATTCCCCCGGGTAGACTTCTCACAAACGGCCCGCCGGTGGGACAAGCGCTGGGAATCAGTTCTCATTCCCCCGGGTAGACTTGGCAGTGTCAAGCGGTGGAAGCAACGGAGTCGGTGAGGAGTTTGGTGAAGACTTCTCGGGGGGTGCGGAATCCGAGGATCGCTCGGGGTCGGTCGTTGAGTTCGTCGGCGATGGCGTCGAGGTAGGGCTGGTGGTC
>CAIRCP010000132.1 GCA_903877095.1 uncultured Actinomycetes bacterium
CGCCGGCGGCCAACCCGGCTACGGCACCGCCGCGACCCCAGCCTCCAGCGACGCCAGCGCAGCCAGCGGTGCGGTCACCCACACAGCAGCACCCGCCGGCGGCCAACCCGGCTACGGCACCGCCGCGACCCCAGCCTCCAGTGGCGCAGCGGCACCAAGTTCCGCTTCTGCCGAGGCCGTGACTACGGGCGCGGCAGGGGGCGCTGGAACGTCTGCGGCAGCTCCTTCTGGCGCAAGCGCGGCAAGTGCCACTCCAGCACCTGCGGCCGCGTCAAGCGCTGGCGCCACGCAGGGTGCCGGCGGTTCTGCGCCGGCCGTTGGCGGCACATCCGCGTCAGGCGGATCAACGACTCCTGCAGCGGCCGGCGGTACCCCCGCAGGCGGCGGAACACCAGTGAGCGCAGCCAGCAGTTCAACGACAGCCGCCGGTAGCAGTGCTGCGGGCGGAACGCCAGCGGCCCCCCCTGCTTCCGCTGTAACAGCGGGAGGAGCAGCTTCCTCGTCGAGCGGGGCCGGTGTGTCGACAAGCCCCGCTCCGGCCGGTGGTTTGTCGGCCACCTCGCCGGTATCCCCGGCGGCGGTGTTCTCACCCACGGCGGCGCCGGTGGCGTCATCCCCGATTGCGCCGGCAGCGGGGTTGTCGTCGATGGCTCCGCCGGCGGTTGCGGCGGTGCCGCCGCTCACCCCGTCCGCGCCGGCGGTGCCTGCCTCGCCGTTGACGCCACTGGCTCCGGCGAGTGCGGTGGCTCCGCCGCCGATCACGCAGACCGCTGCGGCTGCGGGGCCGGCCCCTGTGGCCGTGGCAGCGGCGGGGGCGCCATCAGCCGCAGCGGGCCCGGTAGCGGCTGCGCCCGCAGCCAGCGCACCGCCGTCGGGAGTGACTGGCACGGTCACGCATACCGCCGCGCAGGGAGGATCCACGGCAGGCGGCCCCCCGGCGGGCGGTTCTACGCCGGCTGGTCCTTCCAACGGTGGCCCCGCCGAGCGCGGCGCACCCAACGCGTCCCCGATCCAACCGCTGTCGGTGCCGCCGATCACCGGGCTCGAGTCGGTGGGCCTGGTGCCGGTCGGCCCGCCCCCGCCGCTACTGGGGCTGACCACTCCCACCGTGGACGGCGAGGATGTTGCCCGGGTGCGGGCCGTCGTCGAAGCTGCGGGCGGCGCATCCCAGGTGAGGTGGGCGGCGGGGATTGTCGCGGTCGGTGATCGCCAGCGCCTGGTGGTGACCAGTGATCGGGGCCGCGGCTGGATGCCGGCCGAAGCCGTCCTGCCGGCCGACGTTTTCCTGCCGTGGCGGCATCCGCAGTCGCGGCGCTGGGAAGGCCTGCGCGACCCGGCGCGGGTGATCCTTGAATTCGCCGCGGCGTCCGGTGGCCGGGTGGTCGCCATGGCCTCGACCGGCGGGCCCCCAGTTGTCGCGGCCGGAATTCCGTGGGCGATCGCCGACACGACCGAGCACGCCCACCCCGAGCTGGTGGGCGGGCCAGTGGTCACACGGTTCGAAGTCGGTGTGCCGGCGGGGCTGCGCGGGCAGGCCGCGGCGGTGCCGCCGCAGGAGTTGCGTGAGCGGGCGTTCTGGGCGGCCTACGACGTCGCCCTCAAACTCGGCCTGAACGTCCCGCTGCTCGCCACCATCGAGCCGAATGTTCACCGGATCGGCGACCTGCGATGGCTCAACAGCCTGAACTGGGGCGGCGTGATCGAGGAGCACACCGATCTGTGCGTCCGCGAGCGGGCTGAACGGATCGACGTCCGCGACATCCCGGCTGGACGGGTCGACACCGGCGGGGCGGGGCGCCGCTACCTGGCGCGGGCGTACGCCGCCGAATCCTTGCTCGCGGTGCGGACAGAATCACCCGAGCAGGCCCTGCGCGATGCGCTGTACGCGAGAGAAATGGCGTTGGCGATACCGCCCACACGGGCGACGAGCCCCATTGCGCCACTGATGGTTTGACGCTTACCGCCCACCTCGTGAGGCGGGGCCCTTACCTGCCGGCGGCGTCCGTTTCGGATGTGCCGAATGGCGGTTCGACGCTATCGATTTCGGGTGGGGCACCGAACACGATGGGCTGCGCCGCCGGGGCTTCGTAAAGGGGTCGTTCCACGAAAATTGCGGGGTCCCGGCCGGCCGCCTTGTCGTCACCGGCGGGCTGCCGGGGCGGCATCATCGGCATCATCGGCATCGACATGGGCACTCGGGCGGTTTGAGAGGTAGACCCCGAACCCGGCGGGGGCAGTGGGCTAGGCATGAGCGCCGCCGACGTCGTAATGCCCGGCGTCTGGGAGTCACCGCCGCCGGTGCCACCGATCGGATCACCCATTCCGCCGCCGAGCCCGCCCTCACCGAGCCCGCCACCCAAGCCTGGGATGTCGCCGAGCCCGCCACCACCACCGGCTCCAGCGGGAATATCCGGGATCCCTCCCCCGCCGCCCAGCCCGCCCAGACTCAGATCGGGGGCAGCGACGCCGGCGCCCATTTTCCCCACGAGCTGGCCGATCTGCTGACCTGCCTGCTGGACAGCCTGGCCGAGCTGCTGGCCAACCTGGTTTAACTGCTGGGACAGCTGCTGACCGATCTGCGCGCCAGCCTGGGCTGCCTGGCCCAGCATCTGGCCCATCTGCTGGGTCTTCTGATCGCCGCCGAGCATGGATTGCGCCTTGTCGCGCGCCTCTTGGTCGATGCTGGCCGGGTCGAGATCACCGGCGGCGCCCGTAGCGGCATCGGCGGCTGACGCGGCCACGCCGCCAGCCTCAGTGGCGGCGCCGCCGGCACCCTGTGCCGCGGCCTGCGCCGCCGACCCGGCGCCACCATCGCCGTTCATCAGAGCTGCGTTGGCCGCATCCTGGGAATCGATCGCCGCCAGCGCGCTGTGGGTTCCCGAGTTGGTGTTGGCGCCCTCGAGGGTCAGTGACGGGCCCGCCTTGGCCAGTCCGCCCTGGAGCTGAGCAGTGAGACCGGAGATGAGATGTCCGACAGGGCTTCCCGCGGCCGGGGCCGCCAGGTTGGACGTGACGCCGCTGGTTAGATCCGCGGTCGCGCCGCTGCTTGTGTTGCCGAGACTGTCCGAGCCGGAGTTAAACGCCGAATAGTCGAACAGCATATCCGTCACAAATCGGATGCTACCCGCGGAAAGGTAGACCAGAGCCCGACCAGCTGGACGTATCTTCTGGAGCTCTTCGGCGCGGCCTGTGGTGGTTCACCTCAGTTCCTCCGGTCATGGGGACACCGGTGCCGCCGATCGGAGGGTTCACCTCACCGAGGAGGGCGCAGCCCTCCTCGCGCTCAACGGCGCGCTACGAAAAGCGCGGCAGGGCACGCTGGCGCCAGACTGGCGCGCAAACCTGCGCGCCAAAGACATCGTGCCGGGCCTACTGGACGTCTCTCAAGCCGCCGTCGATGCGCTCCGCGCGGCGCCGGTCGCCCCATGGGAGCCGTGGGCGGCCGGCGGCGACTGGAGAAGAGCCCTCGAAAGTTGGTACGCCGCCTCCATCGCCCTCAGTGACAGGCTCGGCAACGGGGCGGCACGGTGGCGCGCCACCGAACCCGACCAGGCCTGGGGAGCCCCCACAATTGAGGCCGTAGCCGCCGAAGCGCAGCGCGAAACGGCGCGGCGCGAGCAGGTGCGGCGGGATCGCGACGCCCTCACCGCGTCGTACCTGGCTGGCCTCGCCGCCGGCGGCGACCCCCTCGACTGGCGAGGATGGTTCCGCGCCCGCACCGGCGCCACCGAGGATCAGCCCCTTGGCTACCCCGACATCGCCACAGAACTGCCCACCCACTGGACGGAGCTACCCCGATGAGTGTTGCGCACGCGCCGTATGATCATGGGGTGCAAAGCCCAATGCCTTACACCACGCAAACTGGCCCGATGGCGCACGCGCCGGCGCTGCGGCCGGCGCTGCCCCGGTGGGCGATCATCGCCGTCGCCGTGAGTATCGCGATCTCCGCTGTCGCTGTCGCGGTCGCCGTCATGGCGTTCAGCGGCCGACACGGCAAAGACACCACCGCCGCCGGCCCAACCCCGGCCATCGCCAGCGCTCAAGCCACCGCCACATGTGCAGCCTGGCGCGCCACCGCACCCGCGCTCAACGCCATACCGGCACTCCCGGCTGGCTGGACACCGAGCACCCCCGGCATCAACGAGATCATCGCGGCGGACGGCGCGGCCGTCGCCACCGCCCTCGACCTGTTCGAGCCCCGCATTTCCGATCGCGACGGCGAAGTGGCCAGTCAGGCGCGGGAGTTTGTAGCCGCCAAGCGCGGCGAATGGCAGAAGCTGGCCGACTACACCTACGCCAAAGCTGATGGTGTCGCCGGCAACATCGCCATGGGTAGGCTGAACGAGCTGTGCGCGGCAAATAAGTAGACAAAATAAGTAGGGCAAGTAAATAGGTAGTAAGGCCCCCATGTCACTTGCGCCCCACCCCGCCAGCGCAGCCGGCAGCACACCCAGCGGCGCGCTGGCATCCCAGGCACCCGCCGGCACACCCGCCACCAGCGCAGCCGGCAGCGCAGCCGGTCCCGCATCCCCGGCCGCCGCATCGACGGCGCCAGCATCGGCGGGTTCCGCGTCCCCGGCCGCCGCATCGACCGCACCAGCAGCAACCGGGGGTGCGCAAGGCGGAACCGCGGGGGCTGCACCAGCATCGGCGGGGCCCGCCCCTGTCGCGCCACTCGCCCCGGCGGCAACACCGATTGCGCCAGCGGCCGCGCCGCCGTTGTCGGCGGTAACTGCCCCGCCAGCACCTCCCGTCACCGCGCCGCCGTTGTCTGCGGTGACCGCCCCCGCCCCGGCCTCGCCGTTGACGGCGCTTGCGCCGGCGAGTGCGGTGGCACCGCCGCCGATTACGCCGACCGCCGCGGCGGCAGGCCCGGCCCCTGTGGCCGTGGCAGCGGCGGGGGCGCCAGCAGCCGCAGCAGGAGCGGGACCGGTAGTTGCCTCGCCCGCAGCCGGCGCACCCCCTGCGGCGGGCGCGGTTACGCATACCGCCGCGCAGGGAGGATCCGCGGCAAGCGGCCCCCCGGCGGGCGGTTCCACGGCAGCTGGTCCTTCCAGCGCTGGACCCGCCGACCGCGGCGCACCCAACGTGTCCCCGATCCAGCCGCTGTCGGTGCCGCCGATCACCGGGCTCGAGTCGGTGGGCCTGGTGCCGGTCGGCCCGCCCCCGCCGCTACTGGGGCTGACCACCACCACCGTGGACAGCGTGGACGTCGAGGACAGCGTGGACGTCGACCGGGTGCGGCGCGTCGTCGAGGCGGCGGGCGGGGCATCCCAGGTGAGGTGGGCAGCCGGGATCGTCGCCATTGGTGACCGTCAGCGCCTGGTGGTGACCAGTGATCGGGGCCGTGGCTGGATGCCGGCCGAAGCCGTCCTACCGGCCGACGTTTTCCTGCCGTGGCGGCATCCGCAGTCCCGGCGCTGGGAAGGCCTGCGCGACCCGGCGCGGGTCATCCTTGAATTCGCCGCGGCGTCCGGTGGCAGGGTGGTCGCCTTGGCCTCGACCGGCGGGCCGCCGGCGGTGGCGGCCGGAATTCCGTGGGCGATCGCCGACACGACCGAGCACGCACACCCCGAGCTGGTGGGCGGACCGGTAGTCACACGTTTCGAGGTGGGTGTGCCGGCGGGGCTGCGCGGGCAGGCGGCGACGGTGCCCCCGCAGGAGTTGCGTGAGCGGGCGTTCTGGGCTGCCTACGATGCCGCCCTCAAGCTCGGCCTGACAGTCCCGCTACTCGCCACCATCGAGCCGAACGTTCACCGGATCGGCGATCTGCGGTGGCTCAACAGTCTGAACTGGGGCGGCGTGGTCGCGGAGCACACCGATCTCTGCGGGCAGGAGCGGGCCGAACGGCTCGATGTCCGCGACATCCCGGCTGGAAGGGTCGACACCGGCGGGGCGGGCCGCCGCTACCTGGCGCGGGCGTACGCGGCCGAGTCCCTGCTTGCGGTGCGGACAGCATCGCCCGAGCAGGCCCTGCGCGATGCGCTGTACGCGAGAGAAATGGCGCTCGCGATCCCGCCCGCACGAGCCACGAGCCCCATCGCACCACTGATGGTTTGACGCTCACCGCCAACTCGTGAGGCGAGGCCCTCGCCTGCCACCGCCCGGGTGTCGATGGATTCACCTCCGCGCCTGCGGAGTTCGCGCCCGCCCAGGCGGGCGCGCAGATCGGACAGCAGGGTTCAACTCCGCCCCCGCGGAGTGCATCACCGTCGTCCCCGGCTACCGCCGACGCCTGGAGTGTCCCAGCAGCTCCGCGCCTGCGGAGTGCATCAACGGCGGCCGGGTGGGCCTGAGCGAGTGGAGGTTCACCTCGGCGAGAGTGTTGGGTTCACCTCCACGCCTGCGGAGTGCATTCCCGCAGGTTTCCGACCATGCCCCGGACGTCGGGTTCACCTCCACGCCTGCGGAGTGCATCGCTGTCGGTGCCGCCGATCACCGGGCTTGAGGGGGTTGCGAGCAGTTCATTGAATAGTGAGCAATAACTATCGTATAAACGTTCTAGTGAGTAGCCTGGACGTGTGAATCTGACCGAGTGGGCGCGCGCTCAGGGTGTGCACCCGCAGACGGCGTACCGCTGGTTCCGTGAG
>CAIRCP010000133.1 GCA_903877095.1 uncultured Actinomycetes bacterium
CCGCCACATCGATCTGGAAGCATTGCAACCGTCAATCAACCGATTGACCAAGACGAAGTAGCGCAAGCCCCCCACGCGCTCACCATGCGTGAGGCACCAGCCACTACTTCGCGCTCACTTTTAGGTGAGGCACCTCGGGCTACAAGCCTGCGGGTTTGAAATTTTGACCAATGACCTAAACTATGATTGGTCTTAGTAAAACCTGAGAATTAGGAGGCCTTGATCGTGGACCGCCGGACCAAGGACACGTTGCGCGTTGCCGCAACGGTGGTTGGGGTGTCCACCGGTCTACTCGCCCTCGCCTCCACGGCGCAGACGCCCGACGGCTACATCCATGCCAGCTTCGGCGGGCCTTTGGATGTCTTCAGCAGCAACACCGCCGACGTCCTCTCCATCGGCGACGGCGCGAACGACGCCACCGAACTTGCCACCCTGTTGAAGGGACCGGTTGGCCCGGCGGCCAAGGACGGCGCCGCGGACTCGCCTTTCCGGGTGGCCTACGAGGCCGGTGTTGCACCCAACGCCACCACCGGTGCGGCGACGGTCATGCCGTCGGCCGATCCGACGGCGCCCTCGCCCGACGGCAAGGATCCGGTCATCCTCCCGTCCAAACCTGTCGTCGACGCCCAGGGCCGAATCGACTGCGCCGGCGCGGTGAGTTGCAAGACCGACCCGGCGACCAATGTCACCACGGTGACCTACCCCGACGGGGTGGTGGCCGTCGTCCAGAAAATCAACGGCCTCACCGTGGTCGCCTACAAGACCATCATCGGGGCGCTGCCCAGCGAAATCGCGACCCTCCTGCCGCCGCCACCCTCGGCGCCGCCGGTACTGGCCGCCGTAGCGCCCACCACCACGGGCGCACCCAGCAGCGTGCTGGCAGTACCCTCCCCGGTGCCCACGTCGGTGCTCCAGACGACCGCGCCGTCGAGCAGTCCGCCGGTCCGCGAAACCGAAGATCAGCCCGCCGACGAGACGCCGCCGAGTGTTGCGACGCCGCCGAAAGAGACCGGCCATTCCGGCTCCACCGCACCGTCGCCGACCCAGCCCGGCAAGGTCCCGAACCTGCCCAGCAAGGTTAAGGACGCTCTCGGCGGGATCGCCGACACGGTCAAGGATGCGGTGGGCTCGGTGGGCAAGGCCCTGAGCCCGGGAGCGTCAACCAAGCCCGAGGACTCCGGGCAGTCGGCGAACTCCGGCCAGTCCGGCACATCCGGGCAGTCGGGTCACGGAAAGTCAGCCGCCGGGGACAAGTCCAACCAGGACAAGGCCGGACAGTCCGGGTCCGACGAGGGCTGACCGGTCCTCAGGTTGTTGCGTCGATCGCGTTGACAGTGAGTTTGAAGGGACCTTGCTGTTTATCGAGGATGTAGATCGAGAACCGGCTGATGGTTGAGGGGTCCAGAGTCTGCGGCGCGTCGGGTGCGGGATCAAGGCGCATGCCAACCGCCTGGAAGCCTCCGATGGGCAGTTCGTAGGTCCGCCAAACGCCGGGCTCGGTGGAGAAACGCTGAATATAGGACCAGGGCCGCCCTGCGGTGTCCGCCTTCAACACGTACGTCTTCCCGTCGCCCAGTGCTCGCACGCCGAGCGACGTCGCGCCGGAGGCTCGTCGCCCGAGATCGGGGTCCTGCGGACCGCGGGCCGAGGCGAACCCGCCATTGTTGTCCAGCGAGATGGTCCCCGAGAAGACGAGGCCACCGTCGCCGACGGTGACCGTCGAGGTCGACAGACCGCCCATCACGGGATCGTTGACCGTTGTCCAGGTGGCGACCACGGCGGCATCATCGAGCCCGGCGAGAACGACATCGGCACCTGCCGGCTCGACCGCCTGGGCGGACGGGCGGGGAGGTTGCGGCGCAGTCGTCGTCTCATCTGCCCTAGCGATTCGCCCGGTGCTGCCGCACGACACGATCAGAAACGCCAAGCAGGCGATCCAGGTCCCTGATCCCGCCCGCCGCCACCGCTTATCGCTAACCGCACCGCCACGCCGCATCCCACCAATGTAGGGCGTTTGCCAGCGACGACGGCACCGAACGGCAGCCGATTAGCCGCCCGCCGCCATCTTCTCCAACCGCGCGATCCGCTCCTCGATGGGCGGATGCGTGGAGAACATCTTTCCCATCCGGTCCCCGGAGCGGAACGGGTTGGCGATCATCAGATGCGCCTGGTCGGCCATCCGCGGCTGGTCCGGCAGCGGATCAAGCTGGACTCCGCCGCTGATCTTGCGCAGCGCGGAGGCCAGGGCAAGCGGGTCGCCGGACAATTCGGCGCCGGACTCGTCGGCCTGGTACTCCCGCGAGCGCGACACCGCCATCTTGATCAAGGTGGCCGCAAACGGGCCGAGCAGTGAAACCAGAAGCATCGCAATCGGATTCGGACCGCCGCCCTGGCGGCCGCGCCCGCCGGAATAGCTGGCGAACATTGCCATCTGGGCAAGGCTGGTGATGATCGATGCCATCGCCCCGGCGACGCAGGAGATGAGGATGTCGCGGTTATAAACGTGCGAGAGCTCGTGGCCGAGCACGGCCCGCAACTCCCGTTCATTGAGGATGTTCAGAATCCCGGTGGTGCAGCACACCGCGGCGTTGCGCGGATTGCGGCCGGTCGCAAACGCGTTGGGGCTGTTGGTCTGGGCGATGTACAGCCGCGGCATGGGCTGGTGGGCGGTGTTGGCCAAGTCCTTGACAATCGCGTAGATCTGCGGGGCCTGCACCTCGGTGATCGGCTGGGCGTTCATCGCCCGCAGCGCCAACTTGTCGCTGTTGAAGTAGACGTAAACGTTCATACCGACAGCCATCAGCACCGCCAGGTACATGGTGTTGCGGCCGAACAACGAGCCGATGAACACGATCAACGACGACATGCCGACGAGCAGCAAGAACGTCTTGATGCGGTTACCGGTCGGATGCCAGGTCATGCCTATCTCCTTTGAGCGGGTCTGTCCGCAGACTAACGCGTGGCTGCGCGGACGGGTTCCGGATCGGTTAACCGTGCCGGTTAACGGTGTACTCCACCAGCGAAGCCAGCGCCCGGCGTCCCGGCACGTCGGGCAGGCAGGCGAGTTCGGATCGGGCCTGTTCGGCATATTGCTGCACGGTGGCTTTGGCCGCGGCGATACCGCCCGAGTCGCGTAAGAGCGCCAGCGCCTCGGCGACCTCCGCATCACCGGACACCGGACCCTTGAGAAGTTCGCGCAGGCGATCGGCGTCGGCTCCCTCCTCACGCAACGCGAACAGCACCGGCAAGGTGTGCACGCCCTCGCGCAGATCGGTGCCGGGCAGCTTGCCCGACTCATCGGGATCGCTCTCGATATCGATGATGTCGTCGGAGATCTGGAACACCGTGCCGATGACACCCCCGATGCGGCCGAGTCGCTCGATCTCGTCGGCGGTGGCGCCGGAGAAGGTCCCGCCGAAACGACCGGCCGCGGCGATCAGACAGGCGGTCTTCTCCCCGATCACCTTCAGGTAGTGCTCGACGGCGTCGCTGCCGGAGGGTATACCCTTCGTCTCGCGCATCTGCCCGGTGACCAGCAGCGCGAACGTCTCGGCGATGATGCGCACCGCGTCCGGGCCGAGCTCGGCGACGAGCCTGGAGGCCGTGGCGAACAGATAGTCGCCGGCCAGGATGGCAATGTTGTTGCCCCACCGGGCATTCGCCGAGGGTGCGCCCCGGCGCATCTGGGCCTCGTCCATAACGTCGTCGTGGTAGAGCGTGGCCAGATGAACCATCTCGATGACCGCGCCTGCGACGGTGACGTCGCGGCTCTCCGGGTCGGGTCCGACGTGAGCCGACAACACCGTGAACAGCGGGCGGAACCGTTTGCCCCCGGCCTCGAACAGATGCAGGACGGCCTCTGTCATCAGCGCGTCCGCGCCGCGCAACTCGGTGGCGATCAGATCTTCCACACGGGCGACGCTGTCGCGCACACGCTGGGCGAAATCCGCGTCGCCGAAGTCGACCCCTGCCACCACTGTCGCCGGTGTCTTCACGCTGCCAACATACTGGGAAGCGTGGATCAGCCGTCATCTGAGGTGCCAGCAGCACATCGGCCTGAGGTGCCAGCAGCACATCGGCCCGGGGAACGACTCGGCGCCGACGTTCTCGTCATCGGGGCGGGGCCGTCGGGGTCAGCGGCGGCAGCGTGGGCGGCGCGCGCCGGCCACGACGTTCTGGTGGTCGACGCTCGTGATTTTCCGCGGGACAAAGCCTGCGGCGACGGCCTGACCCCGCGGGCCGTGGTAGAACTGCGCCGCTTGGGACTGGGCGACTGGCTCGACGGGCGGATACAACACCATGGTCTGCGGCTGGCCGGGTTCGGCAGCGAGGTCGAGATCCCTTGGCCTGGCCCGTCCTTTCCCCCGGTCAGTTCCGCTGTGCCGCGCACCGAACTCGACGACCGGGTCCGAATCGTCGCCGAACAGTCCGGGGCGAGGATGCTATTGGGCTGCAAAAGCGTTGATGTCCAACGGGATTCAGCGGGACGGGTATCGGAGGTGGTATTGGCGGACGGCCGGCGGGTGGCCTGCCGATGGCTGATCGTCGCCGACGGGGCGCGCTCCACGCTGGGCCGGACGCTCGGCCGGCAGTGGCATCAGCAGACCGTGTACGGGGTGGCCGCCCGGGCCTATCTGCGCTCGCCGCGAGCCGCCGAGCCGTGGATCTCCTCGGACCTGGAACTGCGGTCCGCGGAGGGCCAGGTGCTACCGGGCTACGGCTGGATCTTCCCACTCGGCAACGGCGAGGTGAACCTCGGCGTCGGTGCGCTGGCCACGGCCAAGCGACCCGCCGATATCGCGCTGCGCCCGCTGATCCGCCACTACACCGAACTCAAGCGGAAATCGTGGGCCTTCGACGGCGAACCGCGAGCGGTGGCGTCGGCGCTGCTGCCGATGGGTGGCGCGGTGTCCGGTGTGGCCGGACCGAACTGGATGCTGGTGGGCGACGCCGCCGGTTGCGTCAACCCGCTCAACGGCGAGGGCATCGACTACGGGCTGGAGACCGGTCGGCTGGCCGCCGATTTCCTGCACTCCGACGATGCGGCTGACATGTCGCTGGCCTGGCCGGCACTACTGCAGCAGCACTACGCCCGCGGCTTCTCGGTGGCCCGCCGGTTGGGACTGCTGCTGACGCTGCCCCGATTTCTCCCGACCGCCGGGCCGTTCGGGATGCGCTCGGCACGACTGATGGACATCGCGGTCCGGGTGATGGGCAATCTGGTCACCGACGAGGACACCGACGCGTTGGCACGGTTCTGGCGCGCCGCCGGCACCGGCTCGCGGCTGGTGGACCGCCGAAAACCGTTCGCCTAGTGGGATTTTCGATTTGCCCGCCTCATGGTTTGACGGCGGCGTGCAAGGCCACGATGCCCCCGGTGAGGTTGCGCCACCGCACCTGCTCCCAGCCGGCTTGCTCGATGCGCCGGGCCAGGGTGGGCTGGTCGGGCCAGGCCCGGATGGACTCGGCGAGGTAAACGTAGGCATCTGGGTTGCTGGACACCGCACGCGCCACCCGCGGCAGCGCCTGCATGAGGTATTCCTTGTACAGCGTGGCGAGCACCGGCACTATGGGCGTGGAGAATTCGCACACCACCAGCCGACCGCCCGGTCGGGTGACCCTGGCCATCTCGCGCAGGCCGGCGACATGATCGACGACGTTGCGCAGCCCGAAGCTGATCGTGACCGCGTCGAATACGCCGTCGCCGAACGGGAGGAGGGTGGCGTCGGCGGCGACCTTCGGCACGGAGCGCCGCCGTCCGGCATGCAGCATTCCCACCGAGAAGTCCGCGGCAAGACACCACGCACCGGAGCGCTCCAACTCCACCGTCGACACCGCAGTGCCGGCTGCCAGATCCAGCACGACATCGCCAGGACCGATTTGCAGCGCTGAACGGGTGGCCTTGCGCCAGTAACGGTCCTGACCGGCCGACAGCACGGTGTTGGTGATGTCATAGCGACGGGCAACGGCGTCGAACATCGACGCCACATCGCGCGGGTCTTTGTCCAGGGACGCGCGGCTCATCGCCAAACGCTATCAAGCGCCGCGGGAACGGACCCTCCGACTCTGCTGCGAGCGCGCAACCATGCGTTCACTCAAGCCGATCAACCGGTCCTCGTGACCCGGTGGCATGGTGTAAGCCAACTGCCGCAATTCAAGTGCGAAACTTTGCAGTTCCTGAAACAGCGAATTCTCGCTCATCTGACACCTCCCCGGTCGCTTCAGCCGATGCGTCCGAATCTCCTGAACGGTGTGCCGCGGTCCGCCTTGACCGTGAAGTCCATTGTGCTCCTGGGTTCTTCCGCAGAGAAGACCTCTCAACAACCTTTTAGGTGAACATCTCGTTTCCGCTGCGTTGCGCAGGTTGGCGCTCCAGCCGAACCAGTCCGGCCAGCAACGCCGAACCGACCACCCAACCGCCGATCGCGACCGAGCCGGCGGGGATGATGGCGAGCGCGGCGTTACGGTTCTGCACCCGAACGAGATTCGGGTTGCTCGTGTCGTATTCGACGTAGATCCGCATACCGGGAGCCAGCTCCGAGGGGTACAGGACGCCCAACTCCGGCCGGTAGGTTACGCGGTCCGGCGTGACGAACTCGATCGTGGAGCGACGCGGGCCGGCCGACAAAACCTCGGCCTCGGCGACCCCGAGGTGCCGTTCGATCTGCCGATCGTTGCGCCACGCGCCGGCGACCAGCAGCATCGACTGCAGGGTGAGGATCCCCATGATCACCCAGATGGCAGTCTTGCTCCAGCGCAACGCTTTTCGCTCAACGGTGTCGGGCAGGCCGGGAATGCGGTGGGGCCGGGCCGCCATCAGCCAGGACCGGATCCTGTCGATCACAGGACCGCCCCGATGGCCGCCCGGATTGCCCCGTGCAAATGCCGCAGCGACGACCGGTCGGCCTTGACCTCCAGAACCCGAATCCCGTCGTGCGACTCGGCCAGAACGCCGGCGAGGTCGTCGACCTCGATCTGGCGGGCGTCGACATGGTAAGCCCGGCACAGCGCGCCGACGTCCACGTCGTGGGGGGTGCCGAAGATGCGCGACGACACGTCGGCGAACCGGGGGTCGCCCTGCTCCAGGAGTTCGAAGATGCCACCGCCGTTGTCGTTGGACACCACGATGGTGAGGTCTGCCGGGCTCGGCTCGGTGGGCCCGATCAGCAGGCCGGAGGCGTCATGGACGAAGGTGAGATCGCCCATCAGCGCGATGGTCCGTCCGGGATGGGCCAATGCGGCGCCGATCGCCGTCGAGACGGTGCCATCGATCCCGGCCACACCCCGGTTGGAGCGCACCGCCACACCGTTGGTGTTCATACCCACCAAGGCGGCATCCCGAACCGGGTTGGACGCTCCGAGAACCAGTTGGTCACCGGGGCGCACGGCGGCCGCGACCGCGGCCGCGACGTGCAGACCGGTGGTCAGCGGGTGGGCGGCCAGTTGCTCGCACACCGCCGCGGAGACCCGGGCGTCGGCGGCGGCGCAGCGGCGCAGCCAGTCGGGGTCGGGAGCGCCGGAGATCTGCGCGCGCGTGCCGGTGGCCGTCGAATTGCCCGAGACGTCGGGCCAGCGCGGTCCGGTGGTCAGTGCGTACACCGGGATCCGGGGGTCGGCCAGCAGCGCCGACACCGGTCGGTGCAGGGTGGGGCGGCCGAGCATGATGACCTGCCGGGGCCGCACCTGGGTCAGCGCGAGCGGATGCAGGGGGGTCGCCGGATGCGGGGCGGTGGGCTCGGCCACCGTGGGCAGGTGCGCCAGATTGGGATGCACGCCGGCGCCGTGCCCGGCGATGACGACGGTGTCGACGGTGACGTCGATGGGTAACGGCTGGTCGAAGGCAACCGGCGGGGTGTAGGTCCACGGCCGCCCGTCAGGCCGACCGGACGGAAAGTCGTCGGGGTCCGAATCCGCATCGGGCACAAGGGGTTCCCGCAGCGGGATGTCGAACTGGACCGGTCCGGCGTTGGCAGTCCGCGCGCCGGTGGCCGTGGCGAGCACCCGGCAGGTCACCGACCGCCACTCCGCGTTGGACGTCTCGAGTCGGCCGGGCTGGTCTTCGGCCAGCCCGAGGCTGATCGCCGCACGCACCTGGGTGCCGAAATAACCCAGTTGCTCCATGGTCTGACTGGCGCCGGTGCCGAGAAGTTCGTAGGGCCGGTTCGCACTGAGCACGATCAACGGGACACGCGCGTAGTTGGCCTCCACCACGGCCGGGCCCAGATTGGCCACGGCCGTGCCCGAGGTCATCGCGATCGGCACCGGACGACCGCTGCCCGCCGCCAGTCCGACGGCCAGGAATCCGGCGGTGCGCTCGTCGATCCGGACATGCAGTCGAAGGCGTCCGGCGCGGTCGGCGTCGGCGAGGGCGAAGGCGAGCGGCGCATTGCGCGACCCCGGACAGAGCACCACGTCCCGCACGCCGCCGCGGATGAGTTCGTCGACGACAACCCGCGCCTGCGTCGTCGAAGGGTTCACCCCTACAGGGTGACACAGCCGGCCTCGATGGCGCCCGGCGCGTTACATCACATCAGGGTGCCGGCGAAGAAATCCAGCATGGCCCGGTTGACCGCTTCGTGGCGTTCCAGGAAGCCCAGATGTCCGGCGTTGGCGATCTGCACGTAGCGGCCCCGGGGGATGGCCTCGCCGACCTCCCGGCCCAGGGCCGGCGGGGTGATCACGTCGTCGGCGAAGCCGATGACCAGGACCTCGGCGGGAATCGAGCGGTAGGCGGGCAACCGGTTCTCGTGGGGAGCCACATTCAACTGCGCGCGCCAACCGCGAGTGCGCTTGACCGGGAAGGCGATGAACATCTGCAACCACTCGTCGATCAGTGGGGAGTTGATCGTCTTGGGAGAAAAGTTCTCCAGCACACGTACTTTCGCCGCGTAGGAGGCCGGCAGATCGATGCCGGCATCATCGAGTTCGGTATCGGCGGTGCGGAACGCGATCCGGGTGGTGTCGATCCGTCCGCGGGTTCCCATCAGCACCGCCTGGTGCACCAGATCGGGACGGACCAGCATCAGTTCCTGGGCGATGAACGCGCCCATGGACATGGCGACCAGCCGAACCGGGCCACCGGTCTTCTCGATGATGTCGATGGTGTCGGCGACCATCTGCTGCGTGCTGAACCCGTCGGCGTTCTCCGTCGCACCCACACCCCGGTTGTCGAAGGTGATGCAGCGGTATCCCGCCTCGAGGAACACCGGGACCTGGTGGATGTGCCAGGTTCGCCCGGCGCCGCCGGTTCCGGCGATGAATACCACCGGGTCGCCGGCGCCGCAGTCCTCATAGGCCAGTTTGCTCACGGCGCGACGGTAGCGGCCCGATCGGACCGGCACAAATATGTGGATTGGCCGGGCTCAGCCCGCGGCAGCCAGCGCGGCGTCGTAGTCGGGCTCGTCGGCGATCTCAGGCACAAGCTGGGCGTAGGCGACGGTGCCGTCGGCCGCGACGACCACGACGGCGCGGGCGAGCAGTCCGGCAAACTTACCGTCCGTCATGGTGACGCCGTAATCCTCACCGAAGCTGTCCCGGAACGCCGAAGCCGACGTCACGCTCTCGATTCCCTCAGCACCGCAGAACCGGCTCATTGCGAACGGCAGATCCTTGGACACGCAGAGCACCGTCGCCCCGCCGTCGGCCGCGCGCTGATTGAACGTACGGATGCTGGCCGCACAGACCGCGGTGTCCACCGACGGAAAGATATTGATCACCAATGGTTTTCCGGCGAACTGGCCGCTGTCGACGGCCGAGAGGTCGGCAGCGGTGAGGGTGAACGAGGGAGCGGGTGACCCGACAGCGGGAAGGTCGCCGACGGTGTGCACGGGGTTACCACCAAGGGTTATCTGAGCCACGCCCATCAGTGTGACAGAGCACGGCGTGACAGTCCCGGATCCGGTCAATCCACCAGTCGCGGCGCTGCGGCGAGGCGGCCAGCGCGGCCAGGCGGGCCGGATCGGGCACGACCCTGGCCACCGGCAGATAGCCGTTCACCGGGGTTACGTCGGCCACGTCGTCGACGAACAGCCCCCCGGTGCCCAGCCCGCAGGCGAAATCCAGTCGGGGCAGCGCCGCCGCCGCGGCAAGGCCGGCGGCGATGCCGACCGCGGAGTCCAGTGCGCTGGACACCACGACGGGGATGTCGATGGCCGCCGCGATACCCAGCACGGCGGCGATCCCGCCCAGCGGCGCCACTTTGAGCACCGCGATATCGGCCGCACCGGCCCGCACCACCGCCAGCGGATCCTCGGCGCGCCGGATGCTTTCGTCGGCGGCGACCGCGACATGCACCCGGCGGCGCACCTCCGCCAGTTCGGCGACCGTGCGGCAGGGCTGCTCGAGGTATTCCAGCGGCCCGTCGGCGGTCAGCGCCTGCGCCGCCGCCACCGCCTGATCGACGTTCCAACCCGCGTTGGCGTCCACCCGGACCGTCGGGATGGCCCCCCGCACCGCGTTGACCCGTTCGACGTCATCGCGAAGCGATTGCCCCGGCTCGGCCACCTTCACTTTGGCGGTCGTCGCACCGGGGAACCGGGCCAGCACCTCGGGGACCTGCTCAGCCCGGACCGCGGGAACCGTCGCGTTGATCGGCACCCGGTCACGAACCGCGGGCGGCCTTGTCCCGTAGGCGGATTCGATGGCAGAGGAGAGCCAGTGCGCGGCCTCGCGGGCGTCGTACTCCGGAAAAGCGCCGAACTCACCCCAGCCGGACGGACCGTCGAACAAGGCGACTTCCCGAACGGTGATCCCGCGGAAGCGCACCCGCATCGGCAGGGCGACGACGTGCAGGCGGTCCAGCAGGTCGCCGAGATCGGCGGGGCCTTGCATCAAATGGCGCGGTCGCGGTTCTCCCAGTACGGCTTACGCAGATCCTTCTTGAGCAGCTTGCCGGTCGGGTTTCGCGGCAGCACCTCTATAATGTCGACGCTGCGCGGGCACTTGTAGCGCGCCAGCCTCTCCTTGCACCAGGCGATCAGTTCCTCCGGCGTGGCGTCCTGGCCGCCGTAGAGTTCGACGACGGCCTTCACCGACTCGCCCCACTTTTCGTCGGGGATGCCGAACACCGCGGCATCCATCACCGCCGGATGGTCGGTGAGCGCACGCTCAACCTCGACGGAGTAGATGTTCTCCCCGCCGGAGATGATCATGTCCTTGAGCCGGTCCTCGACGAAGACGAAGCCGCCGTCGTCGACGCGGCCGATATCGCCGGTGCGGAACCAGCCGTCGGGGGTGATCGCCGCCGCGGTGGCGTCGGGCTTGTTGTGGTAGCCCTCCATCAACTGCGGTGTGCGGAACCACAATTCACCCGGCTCACCCTGTGCGACGTCTTCGAGGGTATCGGGGTTGACCACCCGTACCTCGACCTGCCTCGAGACCTGCCCGGCACTGGTGATCCGCTCCGGCCGCGACTCGTCGCGGTGGGCTTCGGGCGAGAGTTGGGTGACCGCTCCGCAGACCTCGGTCAACCCGTACACCTGGACGAAATCGGTATCGGGGAAATCCACCAGGGCCTGGCGCAGCAGTGCCGGCGGCATCGGCGAGGCGCCGTAGACGAAGGTGCGAAGGCGGTTGAACAGCTTGATCGCATCCGGGCCCATCTCCATGACCTTGGACAGAACCGCGGGCACCAGGAAGGTGCGGGTGGCCCCGGCCAGCATCCCGCCGGCCAGCGACGCGCCGTCGACCTCGCGGGTCATGAAACTGGGGATCCCGGCATGGATTCCGAACTGCATGTATGACGATCCGCCGACGTGGAAGAGCGGCATCGCGACCAAGCTCTTGTCGTCGGGCTCGAATTCGAAGGTGGTGCCGTTGACCGTGTGCGCCATCAGCGCAGCCTGAGAAAGCCTGATGCCCTTCGGATTTCCGGTGGTGCCCGAGGAGTACATGATCACGCAGACGTCGTCGGGGCTCACGTCGGCGCCTCGCTCGCGGGGTGTCGCCGCGGCCAGCACGGCTTCGTACTCGTCGCCGTCCCCGCCCTCGGGAGTGACGACGATGACGTGCTCGACGTGGGTGAGGTCGTCGCGGATCGCGTCGACGGAGGGTTTGAGTTCGGCGCCGACGATCATCACCTTGGCGCCGCAGTCGTTGAGGACGTAGTCCATCTCCGACTCGGCCAACCGGAAGTTGATGATCGCGGTCGCCGCGCCCAGGCTGGCAGCCGCCAGGGTCGTCTCCACACAGGCCGGGTGGTTCTTATCCAGGAAGGCCACCACGTCGCCGCGGCCGATGCCGCGCTCCGCCAGGGCGCCGGCCAGCCGCCGCACCCGGTCGTTGAACTGCGCCCAGGTGAAGGAGCGGCCCAGGTAACTGATGGCCTCCTCGTCGGGCTTCACCTGCGCCCAGTGAGTGAGCCGTTCGTCGAGAAAGCGGGTTTCGGGTGCGTTCGCCATACCGGATAGGGTGCCACTGGAAGCAGCGCGCCTTAGCCGCTTTCCGCCAATTCCCGGATCGCAGGTGGACGTCCCTGGCTGAGAATTGGAACACGTTCTAGTGTTGCACCCATGTCCGATGCTGCCCAATTGCGCCACCCCGTCCACAGCGGTCACCTGACCGTCGGAGCGCTCAAGCGCCACCGGGACTCAGCGGTGCTGTACCTCGGCGACACCACGCTGACCGGCGGCCAACTCGCCGATCGGATCAGCCAGTACGTCCAGGCCTTCGAAGCACTCGGGGCAGGCACCGATGCGACCGTGGGCCTGCTCTCGCTCAACCGGCCCGAGGTGCTGATGATCATCGGGGCGGGCCAGACCCAGGGCTACCGCCGCACCGCCCTGCACCCACTGGGCTCGCTGGACGACCACGCCTATGTGCTGTCCGACGCCGGAGCGACGTCGCTGATCATCGACCCGATTCCAATGTTCGTCGAACGAGCGGTCGGGTTGCTCGCGAAGGTGCCCTCGCTGCGCCGGATTCTGACGCTCGGACCGCTTCCGCCCGAGTTGGCCGATGTCGGGGTGGATCTGGTTGCCGCGGCGGCCGGGTATTCACCGATGCCGCTGGTAGCTGCCGAGTTGCCGCCGGACCACATCGGCGGGCTGACCTACACCGGCGGCACCACCGGTAAACCCAAGGGCGTGATGGGGACCGTCGGCTCAATCCTGACGATGACGACAATCCAACTGGCCGAGTGGGAGTGGCCGGACCATCCGCGGTTCCTGATGTGCACACCGCTCTCGCATGCCGGGGCGGCGTTCTTCACCCCCACCATCGTCAAGGGCGGCGAGATGGTCGTGCTGCCGAAATTCGATCCCGCCGAAGTCCTGCGGGTCATCGAAGAACGGCGGATCACCGCCACCATGCTGGTGCCGTCGATGATCTACGCGCTGATGGATCATCCGGACTCCCACACCCGCGATCTGTCGTCCCTGGAAACCGTCTACTACGGCGCGTCGGCGATGAACCCGGTCCGGCTCGCCGAGGCGATCCGCCGGTTCGGCCCGATCTTCGCGCAGTATTTCGGGCAGTCCGAAGCGCCGATGGCGATCACCTACCTGGCCAAGACCGACCACACCGAACACCGGCTCACCTCCTGCGGCCGGCCCACCCTGCACGCGCGGACCGCACTGCTCGACACGCACGGCAAACCCGTGCCACGCGGCGAGGTGGGCGAGATCTGCGTGTCGGGCCCATTGCTGAGCGGCGGCTACTGGCACCTGCCGGAAGCCACCGCCGAGACCTTCAGGGACGGCTGGCTGCACACCGGCGATATGGCCCGCGAGGATGCCGACGGCTTCTACTACATCGTCGACCGGGTGAAGGACATGATCGTCACCGGCGGCTTCAACGTTTTTCCCCGCGAGGTGGAGGACGTCGTCGCCGAGCACCCGGCCGTCGCGCAGGTGTGCGTGATCGGCACCCCGGACGACAAGTGGGGCGAGGCGGTGACGGCGGTGATCGTGCTGCGCCCCGACCACCCGCGCGACGACGCCGCGGTGGCTCTGCTGACCGCGGAGATCCAAGCGACGGTCAAAGACCGCAAGGGCTCGGTACAGTCTCCCAAGCAGGTGATCGTCGCGGATTCGGTTCCGGTCACCGCGCTGGGCAAGCCGGACAAGAAGGCGGTGCGCGCCCAGTTCTGGGAAGGAGTGGGACGTGCCGTCGGATAGCGTTCGTGCAGTTCTGTTCGATTTCTCCGGCACGCTGGCCCGGCTGGAGGAGGACGACAGCTGGTTCGTCGGCATGGGCCTCGACGAGCCCATGCAGGCGATGGTGATGGACCGCATGCTTGCTCCGACGGGTACCGCGAGCCACCACGCATGGGATCACCGCGATCTCGACTCCGCGCTGCACCGCGACGTCTATCTGCACGTACTTCGTGAGACCGGTCTGCCCGACGAGCATGCCGAGTCGGTGTACCGGCGCACGATCGACCCGGCCGAATGGCAGGTCTACCCCGACGCCGTCGGAGTGCTGAAGGCACTGCGCGACAAAGGCATCCGCACAGCGGTGGTGTCAAACATCGCCTGGGACATCCGCGAGGTGCTGCACCCCGCCGGCGCCCACGCCGATGAGTACGTGCTGTCCTTCGAAGTGGGTGTCGCCAAACCCGACCCGCGGATCTTCGAGGCGGCACTGGCGCGGCTCCGCGTGGACGCCGCCGACGCACTGATGGTCGGCGACAGCGTGCAGAACGACGGCGCCGCCCGCGAATTGGGTTGCGGCTTCGTCTATGTCGACCCGCTGCCGATTGCCGAACGACCGCATGGACTCATCGACGCACTGCGCGCTGCGGGAGTCCACCTCTAGCCGGATAGCTTGGGCCGCAGGGATTTTCAGCCCCCGTAGACGACGTTGCCCTCTTTGATGGTTTCGACCACCGTGATGTCGCGGATCGACATCGGGTCCACCTTCACCGGGTTCTTGTCCAGGACGACCAGGTCGGCGAGCTTTCCGGCCTCCAAGGTTCCCTTGGTGGATTCCTCTTTGTACTGGTAGGCAGCGTTGGCCGTGATCGACTTGAGCGCGTCGTACGCCGAGACGCGTTCCTCCGGGGCAATCACCGCACCGGATTTGGTGGTCCGGTTGACCAGGTTCCACATCGCGTAGATCAAGCTGGGGCTCAATCCCGCCGGCATATCGTGGTTGGAGGTCCAGTTGATGCCCTTGTCCTGGACCTCTCGGGCTGCACCGGCCCAGTGCGCACGCTGCGGCCCGTAGAGTTCCGTGATGTAGTCGCCCATCGCGTAGATTCCGGCGGCGGTGAAACTCGTTGTGGCGCCCAGCTTTGCAATGCGGTCGACCTGGTCGGGCCGCAGCAGCAGCGCGTGCTGGAAGATCGGGCGGGCGTCGCTGTTCGCGCCCTCTTCCTTCGCGGCCTTCTCCAGTGCGACCAGGAATTGCTCGGCGGCTTCGTCACCGTTGACATGGGCGGCCAGTTCGAGATCGGTCTTCCAGTACTTCTTCGTGAGACTCTCCACCTCATCCTGGGAGTCGACGCGCGTACCCGTGTAGAGCGGCTCGTCGATCCCGGGCGGGTTGTGGGTGTAAGGCTGCGACAGCAGTGCGGTGTCGAGGCTGCCGTCTATCCAGAACTTGATGCCGGCCAGCCGCACCCGATTGATGTAGCGCTTATCCAGATCCGGGCGCGCTTGCAGCAACTCGTTGACTTCGCCGGTTCGGTTGGGGTCGTAGGTGCGCGCCACCTGGTAACCCAGGTCCAGCGCCGCCGGAGCGACCGACGCCTTGGCGAACACCACCAGGTCGATCGGGAGCAGTTTGTCGTCGATGATGGTCTTGGCGATGTCGAGGTCGTCGGCGCTGAGCCCCAGCCCCATTTCACACGCTGTGGTCTGCCCGTTTGCCGTCCACTGCGCGACCGCGCGGGTAACGCCGGTGCGGATCTGATCGGGAGTCAGCGGCGCGCGGGTGGCCAGGGCACTCATCAGGGCCTTCTCGGCGAGGTGCCCGTCGAGCTCGCGGGAACCCGGTTTGCGGTAGTAGGTGCCCCCTTCGGGGTCAGGCGTGTCGGGACCGAGGCCGAGTTCGGCCAGTAATGCAGAGTTGGCGACACCGTGGTGTCCGGAGCCGTCGGAGATCATGATCGGCCGGCCGGCGCTGACGCTGTCGAGCTCCTCTTTGGTGGGGTGGCGCTTTTCCTCCATCTGATCGGCGCGGTAGCCCATCCCGACGATCCGCTGCCCCTCCGGCACTCCGGCGGCGTGGGCGCGAAGCCGTTCCAGCAACTCCGGGATGTTCTTCACGCCCCGCAGGTCGGCGTCGAGCAGGGTGTGGGTGGCCAGAGCCAGGTGGCCGTGGGCGTCGATGAATCCGGGGAGCAGCGTATGCCCTTGCAGGTCAACGACTCTGGTGGCGGCTGTCTTCCGGCGCATCGCTTCGTCTTTGGTTCCGACGAAGCTGATCTTGCCGCCCTGCACCACCAGCGCCTCGGTGTAGGCCGGTTCCTCGCCGACCATCGTAAGGATGTCACCGCCGGAGTAAATCGTTGTGTCAGATCCCCCAGCTGCGATGTCCGACCTCGCACAACCGGCGAGAACCACCGCGATCACGGCTGTCACAGCGAGGAGTTTCATCGACGTCCTTTGCGAGGTTCGGCCCGGCAAGTCACGGTCGGCTCAGATTACCGTCGAGGCTGGTTGAAAAGGCTTATTCGGGAGAGCGGGCGCATGGGCCGGCCTTGGTCGAGCGGTCGGTGCCGGTGACTAGGGCGTGTCTCCCGAATCGGTAGTGCCGACGCGGGAATGTATGACGGCGCAGGCCAGTAGGACACCGCCGAGGTAGGTCAGGGCGTACTTGTCATATCGGGTGGCGATGCCGCGCCATTGCTTGAGCCGGTTGAAG
>CAIRCP010000134.1 GCA_903877095.1 uncultured Actinomycetes bacterium
CCGCCACATCGATCTGGAAGCATTGCAACCGTCAATCAACCGATTGACCAAGACGAAGTAGCGCAAGCCCCCCACGCGCTCACCATGCGTGAGGCACCAGCCACTACTTCGCGCTCACTTTTAGGTGAGGCACCTCGCGGGGGGATGGATTGGTCAGACTGGTCGTGCCCACATCGGGCGGCGTTAAAGCGAGGAGATTCCATGGTGGAGCAGTTCGACGACGTCGTGCTCGGCGGCGGAAAGGGCGGTAAGTCGCTCGCCATGGCCCTGGCCAACGCCGGACACCGGGTGGCCCTGATCGAGAAGGGCCAGATCGGCGGAACGTGCATCAACGTCGCCTGCATCCCGACCAAGACCATGGTCGCCAGCGCCAAACTGTTCGAACTTGCCCGCCGGGCAAGCGATTTCGGTGTGACGCTCGCACCGCCACCTGCTGACCTGTCGGGCGTGATCGAACGCAAGCGCCGGGTGGTGGGCGGCATGGTCGACGCCCACCGCACGCTGTTCACCACCACCCCCAACATGGATTTCCTGCTGGGGCAGGGGATGTTCACCGGCGAGCGCACGATCACGGTCAGCATGGCCGACGGCTCCACCCGGGAGGTACGCGGCGAGATGGTGTACATCAACACCGGCAGCCACACCACCGTCCCGCCGATCCCGGGCCTGGACGGCGTCGACTACCTCACGAGCACGTCGGTGATGGAACTCGACGAGTTGCCGTCCCGGCTGGCCATCATCGGCGCCGGCTACATCGCGCTGGAATTCGCCCAAGTCTTCCGCAGACTGGGCAGCGAGGTGGTGCTCGTCGCGCGCGGCGAGACGTTCCTGCCCAACGAGGATCGTGACATCGCCGGGGCGATCCGTGCGGTGTTGGAGGAAGACGGCATCGAGTTCCTCGACAACGTCGAGACCGACTCGGTGCGGCAGGATCCCGGCGGCATCGAATTGAGCTACTCGCGCAACGGAATACCCGAGACGCTGCGGTGCAGCCATCTGATGGTGGCGGTCGGCCGCACACCCAACAGCGCAGGCTTGGGTGTGGAAGCCGCCGGTGTGCAGGTCGACAAGCGGGGCGCGATCACCGTCGACGACCACCTGCAGACCACCGCCGAGAACGTCTACGCCGTCGGCGACTGCAACGGGGGCCCACTGTTCACCCACGTGTCCTGGGACGACTACCGCATCCTGCTGGCCAATGTGCTGCACGGCGCCGGGCGCAGCACCGCCGGGCGCCTGGTGCCCTACACGCTGTTCATCGACCCGGAACTGGGCCGCGTCGGTCTCACCGAGGAACAGGCCCGCGCGCAGGGCTACGACATCGCGGTGGCGTCGTTGCCGGCCGCAAAGATCCCGCGCGCCAACACCGCCGGTGAGACCAAGGGACTGCTCAAAGCGGTCGTCGACCGCAAGACCGGTCAGATTCTGGGCTGCTCGCTGTTCTGCCACTCCGCCGGTGAGGTGATGTCGGTGGTGCAGATGGCCATGATCGGGCAGGTGCCCTACACCGCCGTACGCGACACCATCTTCACCCACCCCACCATGGCGGAGTCGCTGAACCTGCTGTTCGCCACGCTCTGAGGCGTCAGGCCAGCAGCGGGTCGATCACCGAACGGGGCACGAGAACCTGTGTCGCTCCGGCGGACTCGGGCAGCAGCGTGCCCTGGCTGAAGAAGAAGATGACGCCGTCGTTGGTGAGCGCGAAGTTCTGGTAGTTGGCCGGGTCCAATCCGACGGCCGGCGGGATCGTCACCAGTTGCCCGGCCTGCTTCTGCAGATCCGCGACAACCACCGGGAAGATGATCGGCAGCGGTGCGCTCTTGGGCTGCCACAGCGTCTCGAAAGTGACCGGCTTGCGGTAGGCCTGGTCCCAGACGAACGACGCGAACGACGTACGCGGGTGCGCCCCGCCGGTGTTCTGATAGACCTTGAGCACCACCGAAATCTGGCCGCGCGGTGGCACCAGCGACTCGTAGTTCGTCGGGGTGATCTCCAGCGAATACGGCGCGGTGCGGGGTTCGGAGGATTTCGCCGGACCCAGGAACGAGTCGCGAGTCTTGCTGACGAAGTCGGCAATCGACTTCATGTCGGGCCAATTACTCGGAACCCTGATGTTGATGACGTAGCCGGGGTCGGTCACCAGGATCTGGCACACCTTGCCGGTGTTGGTCCCCTTGAGGTCTGCGCAGTAGTTCTTGGGTGCGGCCGAGGCTGTCACCGCCAAGGCCGGCGAACCCAGGAGAACCGTTGCAGCCACCGCGGCGCACGCCACTTTTCGCATCGTCGGAATCGAAAACGACATGCAGCGAAGGTAACCCGAGGGCTACGGCGTCGCCGAATCGTCAGCGCGACCGCCAATTGCCGCGGATCCATTCCGCGAGCACGGTAGCGTTTGCCCGATCGTCACGTAGAGAGGCAAACAGCTATGGCTGATCGTCGACATCCGCTGGTTACCGGTGCCGTTTTAGTAGGGCTGGGGTCGGCACTGATCTCAGGCGCCGGGGTGGCTGGGGCGGATTCTGGTGATGGTGGCGGACGGCAGGCCGATCGGGGGTCCGGGACCTCGGCGTCGAACGACTCGTCGGCGTCGAACGACTCGTCGTCGGGGGCGCGGGGGCATCGGGGTCCGGCCCGGGTTTCGGGGACGGCCGGCGGCGGCGAAGAGGTGGCGCCCGCGGCGTCGGTGCGCGGGGGTGGGTCTGCGGTGCCGGTGGTGGACGCCGAGGTGACGGCCGAGGTGACGAAGAATGCCGCGCCGGTGGTGGCGGTCCCGGTGGAGCCGGCTGGGCCTGCCCCGGCGGCGACGGTGGCGGCTCCCGCGGTGGCTGCTGCCGCGGCAGCGGTGGTTGAGGTGACTGCGCCGGCCGTCGTCGATGCGCAGAAGTCGCCCGCCGGGGAACCCGCCTCCACGCCGGCTGAGGTGCCGGTGGCGGATGTGGTGGTCGCCCGGCGCGGCGGCGGGGAGCCGGTGTTGACGGCGCAGGCGCCCGCGGCGGCGGCTGCCGCGCCGGTGGCGGTGGCTGCCCCGGCCCCGGCGGCGGGGGTGTCGGTGGCCGAGGTGTTGTCGGGGCTGGGGTTGCTGGGTTCGGGCGGCGCGGTCGCGGGGACGCCGGCGTTGACGTCGTGGACGGGTCAGTTGGCTGATCCGGGTCCGGCGTCGGTGGTGGGGACGTCGTTGGCCGCGGCTGCCCCGCCCGATCCGAAGCTGCCGGGGTTGCCGACCAACGGGGTGACCGGTGTGCAGATCGGTCATTCGCGGTTGACGATGCCCGGGGAGATCATCGGCGACACGGTGGCCACCGACTGGTATTTCCCGACCCAGGTCGACGGGTCGGTGAAGGCACAGGGGGTGATCTGGTTGCAGCACGGGTTCG
>CAIRCP010000135.1 GCA_903877095.1 uncultured Actinomycetes bacterium
CCTGTGGGACACTATCACCGGAAGTGCCTTTCTCGTGCCGGTCAGATTGTTGTGTGAGAACTCCAATCATCCCAGCTCAGAAGGCACTTTCCTTATTCCGACACCCGCCATTCGCCCACTACATCAGTGGATCGAGGCTAAACCAGCCAGAGAGCTCAATGCTCAGCTCGCGGGTACTGATGCCTGGATCGTCGGCCCGCTCAATTGACTCGAGAATAGCCTTCCCAATTGCGAAGCCCAGTTGGGGCGGGACCGCATTTCCGATCTGGCGGAACGCTGCCGACGGAGGGCCGTCGAATCGGAAGTTATCGGGAAAGGTTTGGAGTCGAGCCGCTTCACGAACCGTCAGGGTGCGACTTTGGCGCGGGTGTATGTACCAGTAACCGTCTTTTGCGATGTGCGCTGTGATTGTCCGGGAAAGATCGTTTTCATTGAGGCGGTTGTACTTGTCGTCGAAGATGTCGCCTCGGTACCGCTGGTGCTCGGTACTGAGGTCCGTGTACTTCGTGTCGTGCGTCATGCTTTCGAAGGCTTGACGATCGTCGTCACGGACAGGGCGTGTGATGTGGTCGAAGACCTTTCCTGCGTCGGATTCAGCTACTGCTGAACGCATTTCGCGTTGGAACTGAGTTAGCGGACCGCTGTAATCTGACCAACCCTCCGCCCCGCCCTCGGGACGCCAGCCACCCTCGACCTCCGGAAGATCACCAATGGCGTTCCATACGGTGACCTTCTGGCGCACCTCAGCTGGCCACGTGAATTTGACCTTTCCCTTAAGTGCCACAAGAACCAGTCGCTGCCTGAACTGCGGGACTCCATACCGCCAGGCATCGACGACACGTTCCTCGACGCTGTATCCGAACTGCTCAAGTGATTCGACGATGCTTCGCAGGATGAACATGTCGCGGTCGAGCGCCATGTCGGGAACGTTTTCCATGATGACCGCGCGGGGCTTCGCTACGCGGATGATCTCGAGGTAGGACAGCCATAGATCTCGTCGTTGGTCATGCCTGTCACGCAGTCCTGACTCGACCTGGTGTCGGATCATCGACCGGCCGGCTTTCGAGAAGGGCTGGCACGGTGGTCCGCCTGCGATGAGATCCACGCGGGCCGCCTTGCATAGCTCCGCGACTTCGCGGACGACTTCTGGGTCGGCTAGATCCCAGTCGACTGACATGCCACCGAAGTGGTGGGCGTGAGTCCGGTTGGCGAAGGGCTCGTGGTCGGCGCCGAAGACTACTTTGTACCCGGCCCTTTCCAGCCCGAGGCTCAGGCCGCCGGCGCCACTGAAGAAGTCGGCGGCAAGGTGCTCGCCTTGTCGCCGCAGACGCTCGGTGTATCGCAGAAATGCCTCGACGTCGTCGGTATGGTCACGGTGCGGTGGGAGGTTGATGAATGGGCCGCGAACAAGTCGGACACCATAACCGCTGCTCTTGCGGGGTCTCTGGGTCCTAGCCGGCACGAAGCAACTCTAACCGCCATGGCCGACACTTCAAGGCAACCGCTGTTGGGCCTGCCCTGCTGCAGACGCCAATGATGGACCTCAACACGGATACAGATCTACTGGACCACTAACGAGGGGCTCACCTCACGGTCACCGTCAGGATATCGGCCGTGAAAGCCGAGTCGCTAAGGGATGAGGGTTTGCTGCGGCAGATGAAGGTCGGCCGGGTTCGGCTGTTCGCCAACTGGGAGTTCCTGGATCTGCTGGCTCGCTCGGAGCCGTTGGAGCAGCTGTCCGCTGAATGTCTGTCGGCCCGATCGGGCACCATGGCGCCATGGCACTGACGGAGAACGCGCTACTCAGCGTCGCCGGTGAACGGAGCTACGCCCGCGGCGAGAACTACGTCCGGTACGTCCGGGGCTTGCGCGTGGCGGCCACGAGCGCCCAGGCGTCCGTGCAGGCCAAACGCGTCTATGTCGTGGAACTTGACTGGTCCGGGCCGCAACCCGACGGTTCCTGCACCTGCCCGCACGCCGCCGACGGTCACTTCTGCAAGCATCTGGTGGCGGTCGGGCTGGCCGTGATCGACAGCGGCGCTGTCGACCAGGCCGACGTGGGGGAGTCGGCGTTGGAGGCGGCGGTGTACGCGATGGGCATCGACGACCTGCGCGACCTCGTCATCACCCGCGCCCAGCACGACGGCGAACTGCGCCGCCTGCTTGAAGTTCGGGCCACGGCCGTCTCCGGTGACGACGCGGTAGCCAAACACGAGTTCGTATCGATGGTGCGAAATGCCCTGGGATATCACGGGTTTGTCGATTACCGAGATTCATTTGTGGTCGCGGAGAGTGCCAGTTGGGCGCTCGACGAACTCGAGACGCACCTGGATGGCGGATCCGCTGAAGTCGTCCGGCCTGCCCTGCTGCAGGCGTTGACCCTGCTGCGCTCCATCACCGAGCAGGCTGACGACTCGTCGGGAAGCATCAGTGGGCAGGGCGAGCGGGCCGCCGAGTTGTATGCGAAGGCATGTCGGCTCGGGAAGCCGGATCCGGCTGAGCTCGCGCGGTGGTTGGTGGATTTCCGGGCCACCTCGCCGGGGTGGCCGACGCTGGTGCTGGAGGACTTCGCCGACGTGTTCGACGACGATGCGCTCGCCATCTATCGCGCGGCGGTCGCTGATCTGGATCGCCAGTACGCCGACCGCGACCGCTGGAGCCGGTTCGAGGTCGACGCGATGCAGCTCGAACTCGCCGATCACGACGGCGATGTCGATCGTGCTGTGCAGCTGCTCAATGATCGGGAGCACCCGCAGTTCGGCGCGATCATCGCCCGTCTGCGCGCGGCGGGGCGCGACGACGAGGTGATGGGATGGATCGATCGTGCGGTCGCCGAAGGGCGGGTGAGCGGTCGCGGCGGCAATGCGGTCTGGCTGAGCCCCTCGGCGGTCGCCGATGCCTACCGGGAGGCCGGCCGCATCGATGATGCGGTCGCCGTTCTGCGTGCTGAATTCCTGCGCCAGCCGGCGGTCGGTGCCTATCGGGCACTGCTGGACTTCGCCGCCACCATCGACCGTGCTGAGGACGAACGCGTCTGGGCGTTCGGCCGTGCGCGAGAGATGGCCGCCGGCCCTGCCGCGGGGTCGGTCCTGGTGCAGCTCTGTCTGCACGAGGGTGACGTGGAGGCCGCCTGGGAGGCCGCTGATCGCTTCGGCCCCGGATTCGCATGGTTCGAACTCGCGACGCAAGGTGCCGAGGTTCGGCCGGTGGCCGCCGCCGATCTGTACCGACCGGCACTGGAGAACGACCTCCTTCGCCCCAACACCAATCTCTACCCGGGCATTGCCGCGACGTTGGCAACCATGCGCACACTGTATGAAAAGGGCGGTCGCAGTGTGGAATTCGCGGCCTTCATCGCGAAGATCCGGCAGGATTACGGGAGGCGGCCTTCCTTGATGAAGGCGCTTGCGGCGAAGGGGCTGTGCTAGCCAATTCCGGCACTGGGTGCGCCCGTGTCCGCGTACAGGGCCGCTTCGTTCCAGAAGCCTCCCGGCGCGGGTCCGATCGCGACGACACGAATTGTGCGGGGCGTCGGCGGTTGTCCGGGGCGCATCTTGGCCTTCCACTGCACGTCCTGGGTGTAGTCCCTCCTGCACGGATGAAATCCTGAAAATAGTTGTGCCACAACATAATTCAGCTCATGATCCAGAGTTCGCAGGTTCGAATCCTGTCCCCGCTACCAGCGGAAATGGTCCTCGGAGGACATCCCGGGGCCATTTGTTTTGTTCGATAGAGTGCGCCGATGCCCGTCGAACGGTCCAGCCACCGGCTGACGCTGAGCGCTTTCCTCACCTTCCTGATGCTGTCTTGCGCCGCGCCGACACCGGTGTCGGCGGCTCCGGCCGCGGCAGGCGTGCGTCCGGGCATCGAGGTCTTCCTCGATGACGTGCCGGCTGCCTTGCGCGGCAAACGGGTCGGCCTCATCACCAACAACACCGGCGTGGACCGGTCAGGCACGTCGGACATTGATCTGATCGCCCAGAACGACGACCTGAAACTGGTGGCCCTGCTGGCGCCGGAACACGGTATCCGCGGCACCGCCGAGGCGGGTGTCACGGTCGCTGATGGTGTCGACGCGAAGACCGGCCTGCCGGTCTACTCCCTCTATGCGGCGCAAGGGCACAGCCCGACCCCCGAGATGCTGAAGGACGTGGACGTCCTGGTCTATGACCTTCAGGAGGTCGGCGGACGCACCTGGACGTACGTGTCGACCATGGCGCTGTCGATGCAGGCCGCGGCGCGCAAGGGCATCCCGTTCGTCGTTCTCGACCGGCCGAATCCGATCGGCGGCGACATCGTGGAAGGCGCCCTGCTGGACCCGGCCTTCGCGTCGTTCGTCGGCATGTATCCCATCCCCGCGCGGCACGGCATGACGGTCGGCGAGCTGGCCACGCTGTTCAACCGGCAGCAGGGCATCGGCGCGGACCTGACCGTCGTTCCGGCGCAGGGGTGGCGCCGCGGGCAGTGGTTCGACCAAACGGGTCTGCCCTGGGTGAACCCGTCACCCAATCTCCGATCGCTGGCGGCCGTGACGAGCTACCCCGGCACGGTGTACTTCGAGGGCACCAATCTCTCGGAGGGCCGCGGCACCGACCGGCCCTTCGAGCAGTTTGGGGCGCCGTGGCTGGATGCAGCGGCGGTGGTCGCGACGATGAACGCGATGGGCCTGCCGGGCATCGCCCTTCAGGCTGTCACCGTTTCGGTCGCCGACACCGCCGCTAAATTTCCCGGACAAAGCATCCCGGCCGTCCGGTTAACCGTCACCGATCGGCAGGCATACCGACCGGTCCGCACGGCGCTGCTGCTCATTGACACGATCCGCAAACAGCATCCGGGGGACTTCGCCTGGGGGCCCTCGATCGACGCGCTTACCGGATCAGATCGGGTGCGCCTGGCGATAGACGCCGATCGACTCGCGCCGCTGCTGGCAGATTGGGACCGGGCGGCCGCTCAGTTCCGCGCAAGCCGGGCGGGGTACCTGTTGTACAGCTGATGTAGATATCAACCGATATCATCATCTCGTGAGCGACGTACTGATCCGAGACATCCCTGACGACGTGCTCGCCGGGATCGACGCGCACGCCGAGCAACTGGGTTTGTCACGCGTCGAGTACATCCGCCGGCGGCTCGCTCAGGACGCACGCACGGCGCGTATTCCGGTGTGCCGTGACGATCTGCAGCGCTTCGGGGCGGCGGTGACCGGGCTGGCCGACGAGGACCTCATGCGGGAGGCGTGGCGGTGAGCGAGCCGACGTGGATCATCGACAAGTCGGCGCTGGCCCGACTCGCGGTATGCATCGATCCCGACCTGTGGAGCAACAGGATCCAGCGCGGGCTGGTTCGCATCAGCAACGTCACTCGGCTGGAGATCGGGTACTCAGCCCAGTCAGGCGACGCAGCAAGGCGGGAGTTCCGTGAATCCCCCTTGGCGGCAATGCCCGTCGAATACCTCACTCCTAAAATCGAGGACCGTGCCCTGGAGGTTCAGATGCTGTTGGCTGACCGGGGCCAGCAGCGTGGCCCGTCGATCCCCGACCTCATCATCGCGGCGACCGCCGAGCTGTCCGGGTTGCACGTCCTGCATGTCGACAAAGATTTCGACACGATCGCGGCGCTCACCGGGCAGCCGACCACCCGACTGGACTACGCCCGAGACCACTGAGGGACCAGGGGCAGCGACCTGGACGGGTGAGGACAGATTGAGCTTGCTACAGATGTGAGTGAGGTAAGTCTGGGCGGTCAACCACCCGCGCCGACAGCGATACCGGCCTGGGGTGCCGCAATCTTCACTCGCCCGCGCGCCGACGGTCGAGCCTCCTGGATCCTCGGCCCGGCCACCTACCGCGGGGACGTGGGGGAGAAGCCGATGGCCATTACTTGGGAGGAGTCAGCCACGGGTTTCGGTCAATCCGACGCCACCCCACCCGCAAAGGCCACGATCCTGGCCGTCGACTATCACCAGTTCAAACAGTCCCCGATTCCAGACCCGGGAACTCCCGATGAGCCTGCCGGAGCCGGGATTCCTGCTGCGTCGCTCGCTGAGTCGGACCTTCGCCGAGTTCTTGATGAACTGCCCGATGGCAATAGGCCCGGGATAAAGGAAGTTCGCTCACCGGAGGACTTGCAGCGGCTGTGGGAGTGGGCCAAACAGAACGGCACTGAGATTCCTGGTGGTTACGGTGAACCAGGGAAAGGTGCCCGGTATCGGCTGCCAGATGGCACCACGATTGGTCAACGATCCGCCGCTGGGTCAAGCGGTCGTCCTGCCCTCGATATCAACCTCCCCGGTGAGGGCTACACCAAGGTGCATATCAACCCGCGGGGTGGAGTTCCCGACATTCCTGCGACCCCAGGCCAACCCGTCACTTTACCGACCGCACCGCGTTTACCTGCCCCGGCCGTCGAGCCGGTGCGGCCAGCGCCACCACCCGTTGAGGGTGGACTGCGCGGTGTAGGTGGGGCACCGATAACACCGGCGGGTCCAACATTCGTGCCACCACCGCACAGCATTGATCATCCTCCGGTGCTGGGGGAAGACGATCCTCAGGCTCCTTGGGAATACGAGGCGTAAGCCCTTGCGGCAAGGCCGTTTTCGACCAACCGGCGAATGCGCGTATCGCCGCTGCAGATGCACCTGATTTCTTGCTTCGTTGCGGCTTAGGAGTCGTCAGTCAATACTGCTGTCGCGCCAGATTTTTCGTTCATCGTTAGGGGATATCCAAATGCAGAGGTCCCACATGACGGTGTCGGCGTAGTGATCGACGTAGAGGCTACGAATGCGGTCAATGATGTCCTCTGGCGCTCCCGGCCACGGGGCGATATAGGCGGGATCACCGCCGACAACGTCGCCCACCAATATGAGCTTGTCGTGCAGTAGAGAACGCAAGACGTCAAGCGCCAACGCTTGGTGTTCCTGGGCAGTGTCCGCAAGCTTGTGGCGGTTGATGATCGATTCCACATGGGCCATTGGCCAGACGTCGTCATCGAGGTCATCGAGCAGACGACTACGCAGGTCCGCAGCTGCTGCAGTGGGGACGGCTGGATTTTGCGATACGACGGAAGTCAAATCATCACCGGACACAGCTCCGACTGTACGACGTCGGTTGCGGCCAGGCACTAGCGCAACGGTCTCGTCGTCAGACCGCCTCCGCATCAAGCGCCCGCCGCATGTGCGATAAATTGGCTCATGTCCGACGTCGTCGCCGACCCGCTCCTGCTGGGCCAGCGTGTCGTCGCGATCCTCGAGACCGGCCAGCGCAACGCCACCTACAAGCTCGCCACTCTGATGGCCCTGATCGACCACTGCGTCGAGAACCTCCCTGCGAATCCCGAAGATGTTCTGCGCGTACCCATTCCCGAGCTGGCGCACCGGGTGCTCGGCCTCTACTGGCAGCAGGTGCGGCCGTTTGAAGGTCGGGCACTACGGCAACGGCGAGCGGACGGCCCCGCTCGCATCACCGATGCCGCCACCGAGCTTAGGACGGCGGCCTGCCCCCGCAACAGTGGACTGTCGCTGGATGTCGCCATGCTGCGTGTTCCGTACGAGTACCGAAAGGCCATCGACAAGATCGCGTTCGCCCTGGCGAAGCAACCGCTGCCCCGACTGCAGAAGCTGCCCGGCTCAAAGGTGAGCGATCCCTTCCTCTACGACGACCCTCTACGACGACTCGTTCCTCGGTGAGAACGTCAACAAGTCACAAATCACAGCCCACGGTAACGCCATCACTCTCAAGCCCGGTGTTGCATTCGGTCTCGCTCGCCTGGCCGGGCTGCTCAAGCCGGCCTTGGAGATCATGTGGGTCGACGACGTCCGGCAGATGAACAAGTTCCTCGACGCCGCGGTGCCCGACGTGGCGGGCCACCTGTTCGGCCGCGACCGCATCGCGTTGACTCCGGTGCGCACCGCGTTCAGGGATTTCTACGGCCCGCACTGCTTCTACTGCGGCACGCACCTGCCGGCCGACAACCCCGTCGACCACGTGCTCCCGTGGTCACTGGTCGGAATCGACGGGCTGGCCAACCTGGTGCTGGCCTGCGCCTCGTGCAACGGCGACAAGCGCCATGCGCTGCCTGATATTCGGATCGTCGATCGGGTGCTGGAGCGCGACCCTGCGGCGCTGGAAGAGATCGCCGACGAAATCCAGTGGCCGACCCAACGCGATCGGGTCGTCGCTGCGGCGCGCGGCGTCTTTCGCGGGCAGCCAGAGGGCGTGCCGACGTGGGCGGGCCGGAAGAAGACAGTCCGGTTCGACTTTGCGTTCGTTCCGTATTGGATGCAACCGGGGTAACGACGGCGAGGCGCCTACTGGATCTGGGGCGCGGCCGCGGTCCGCGACGGCGTCATTCCTTTGTCGCGTAACGCAATGTCAGGTCGCGGCCTGGACTGGCGACGGTGACGTCGAACACGGTGTCGGGGCCACCGCCCGAGCCCTCCACCTGCTTTACCGCCTTGACACCGGGATCCCACTCGGCGAAGTTGCGTAGGTCGGCCATGTAGGCGAACGCCTCCTGTGGAGTCTTCGCGGTCCTCACCTTGGTCACGTAGCGTGCCATTTCCACCCCTTTCGATGACGTTCAGTGTGCGCCCGTTGCGGGCTTCATCCCCACGCGCCCCCGCTTGTTCATCGGCGCCGGGCCGACGGAGCGTCGAGTAATTGCTGGTCCCAGTACCCTCGAACGATGCCGGATGCCGTGCGGGAACTCATCGGTGTCTACGACGCAGACGGCACTCTGCTCGGCGAGGCGCGCTACTGGATCGGGGCACGCCTGGGCCGGACGCATTGCGCGCTATGCGACATCACGCACGGGCTGTTCACCGAACGTGCCGATTGGCGGCGCTGTCGAGATCAACTCGACGTCGCGTTCCGGACCTATCACCGCAATGACGCTCCCGCCGACGTCCTCGCCGTTGGTTCACCGGCGCCGTTCGTGGTCGCCCGCACTGATCGTGGTCTGGTGGCCCTGCTGGATCCCGCCGAACTCGACGCGTGCGGCGGTGACGTCGAGGCGTTCCGCCAAGCTTTGAGCAGAGCCTGCGGAGAACGGGACCTCGGCGAAATCTAAACGGATCAAGGGATCAATGGAGCACGGCCACCAACATCGCGATCGCCAACCCCGCCCGAACCGTCCAGGCGACGGTGCGGATCCAGTTCGTCGCGATCAGCCGATCGAGGGTCGCTGATCGAATCGCGTGCTCCGAGGGCGTCTGCGCCCTGGTCTTCCTTGCTGCGCCCGCCAGCCTCGTCTGGTGGTTGCCGCGGAGGAGGCCGGGGCCGACGCAGTCGCGGGCGGTTTCGAAGCGATGTGTTGCAGGGCTGGCGCAATCGGTGCGCAATCGGTGCGCGATGTGTGGCTACAAACGCGCCCTCGGGCGGGATCCCGCGGGGTTGGATGCAGCCCACGTTCTCTGGTCGCGATGCCTTGTGAGGCGGGGCGTTGACTGGTTGTGCTTGCTATCGTAGATTATTGCTGACGAAAAAGTCAGGATCAAGAGCCTGGCTACAAAATCAGGTCTCTTGCAGTATGGGCGATTCAGGGGGTTCTCCGTGTCGGAGTCGATGGCGCCAGCGTTCGAAATGGAAGATCGCCCATCGGGAGAGCATCTGCGTCGACTATCCGAGCAGCAGCCTCTCTACCTCAGCTACGACGATGCCAAGGCGCTACTTAGCGTCCACCGCTCCACGCTGGGCGACTGGATCGCCCAGGGCCGACTAGATCGGGTCCTGATAGGTGGGCGCGGCTACGTCACGATGACGAGCCTCTCCGCGGTACTAAGCCTCGATCCACTGATGTAGTGGGCGAATGGCGGGTGTCGGAATAAGGAAAGTGCCTTCTGAGCTGGGATGATTGGAGTTCTCACACAACAATCTGACCGGCACGAGAAAGGCACTTCCGGTGATAGTGTCCCACAG
>CAIRCP010000136.1 GCA_903877095.1 uncultured Actinomycetes bacterium
CTGTGGGACACTATCACCGGAAGTGCCTTTCTCGTGCCGGTCAGATTGTTGTGTGAGAACTCCAATCATCCCAGCTCAGAAGGCACTTTCCTTATTCCGACACCCGCCATTCGCCCACTACATCAGTGGATCGAGGCTTAGGTAACGGTGGACCGTCCTCGTGGGGGCGAACGGTGTGCGGCTACGGTGAACCGCGTGTCTACCAAACCGGAAATCGAATTTCCCGACGGCGCCGCGCCCACGCAGTTGGTCATCAAGGACCTCGTCATCGGCGACGGCCAGGAAGCCAAGCCCGGCGATGTCGTCGACGTGCATTACCTCGGCGTCGAATTCGACACCGGTGAGGAGTTCGACAGTTCGTGGAATCGCGGCGAGTCGATCTCCTTCCCGTTGCGCGGGCTGATCCAGGGCTGGCAGGACGGCATCCCCGGGATGCGGGTCGGCGGCCGCCGGCAATTGGTGATCCCGCCGGAGTTGGCCTATGGACCGGCCGGCGCCGGCCATCGGCTGTCGGGTCAGACCCTGATCTTCGTGATCGACTTGCTCGGCATCGCCTGACCGCGGCCGGCGAAACCGTTGGCTTTTGTCCCGGCGTGTCGTATGTTGCACCGGTTCGATGTAAGTGACGCGCCGGTAACGGCGGAGGAGGGGACCGATGACGGGTTCCGGTGACACCCGGCTCAGTACGACCGCCACCGAGTGGCGGACCGAGTCGCGGTACTACCGGCGTCCACCGGGATGGGGCTGGCTGCTCGGCCTGTTGCTGATCCCGTTGCTCTTCGGCTGGCTCGGCTGGGGTGCGCTCAAGCCCAAGGTGGACATCAGCGGCCCCGACATCAGCGCGCCGAGCATCAGCGCCAGCGTGCCCAGCGTCGGCGCGCCGTCGCTGAGCCTGTCCCCGCTGTCGATCCTGCGCAACGGCCGGGACTTCACCCTCTCCGGCATCCTGCCCGACCTGTCGGCCAAGAACAGCCTGATGGCCGCGATGAAGACGGCCCTGGGGCCTTCGGTCAACCTGATCGACAAACTCGACATCGCCGCCGGTGCGGTTCCGCCGAGCTTCGACGGTCTCGGCGCGGTGCTCAATGCCGCCGCCGACATTCCCGACTTCCGCTTCACCGTCCAGGGCACCTCGCTGACTCTTACTGGGACCGCGCCCACCGAGGAGGTCAAGGCTGAGGTCGAGTCCGCCGCCAAGGCCGGCTGGCCGAACGTCGGCGTGATCAACAACATCGTCGTCAAGGGCGCCAAGGCGTCGTGCGACACCCTGCAGGCCACCATCGACGCCGACCTGGCGGCTCCGATCAAGTTCCAGACCGGCAGCGACAAGCTGAGCAACGACGGCGTCGCTCAGCTGGGGCCGGTGGTATCCGCGATCAAGGCCTGCACCGACGTCAAGCTCACCGTCATCGGCCACACCGACAACACCGGCACGGACGCCGTCAACATCCCACTCAGTCAGAACCGGGCCAAGGCGGTCGCGTCGTACCTGGTGTCCCAGGGTGTGCCGGCCGGTTCGGTCACCAGCAAGGGTGAGGGATCATCGCAGCCGATTGCCGGCAACGACACCGAGGCCGGGCGGGCACAGAATCGCCGCACCGAGATCAAGGTCGATTAGGAGTATCGAGAGATGGGTTTCTTCTGGCAATGGCTCTGGTACCTGTTGGCCTTCGTGGCGGGATCGCTGGTGGCCTATGTGATCGTCGTTCTGACCGTTCATCGGACCAGCGAGGCCGAGGCTCTCGCCGATCTGCCCGGCTCGCGCGAATTAGGAGCACGCTGATGGCACGTGACGTGAATTGGTGGCTGATGTCCCTGGCGTTCCTGCTGGGCCTGCTGCTGACGCTGGCCCTGACCATCCGCAAGGTGACCCGCGAGGTTCCGGTCGGCCGGACCGGCGTGGCTGCCGCCGGCGGTTCGGCTGCCGCGGGAGGTGCAACGGCGAAGGTGCACGCGGTGGCTGAGAAGGTGCACGGCGATGTGCATGCGGTGGCCGAGAAGGTGCACGGCGATGTGCATGCGGTGGCCGAGAAGGTGCACGGCGATGTGCATGCGGTGGCCGAGAAGGTGCACGGCGATGTGCATGCGGCGGCTGAGAAGGTGCACGGCGATGTGCAAGCGGCGGCAGGGAAGGTCCACGACGACGTCCACACTCTCGTCCAGAAGGTCGAGACCGTGGAGAGCCGCGGCATCATCGAGGCGGTACCGTACGGAGCGGGATCCATTCGTGTGACCCGTCGCAGCAGCGCGCCGGCCGGCTACCGGCTCAAGGGCGTGAAGGAGACCGGGCGGTACTACACCCCCGAGAGCCCCGACTTCGATGCGATCGAGACTGAGTTGTGGTTCCTCAATGAGGACAGCGCCGAGAAGGCGGGCTTCGTCCGGTGGAACGGCACGGAGGCGCACCGTCTGCTCTCGGCCGAGGCCGCAGCAGTGGTCCACGAGGGTCACCACGTCGCCGCCGATACCGTCATCACCGAAGGTGATCGTGTCTCCGCCGAGATCGTGGTCACCGAGCATCACGGGTCATCGGCGGACTCCACGCTGGTCATCATCGACGACGGCATCCCCGAGGCCGAGTCGCGGATCAAGATCATCGGCGTCGACTAACACCCGGGTTAGGGCGCCGGGGGTGGCAGGCGCAGCACCAGCCTCGCCCCGTCCAGCGGGCTGTCCTCCAAAGTGGCTGTGCCACCGTGGATTTCGGCCTGCTGCGCGACCAGCGCCAGGCCCAGTCCCGATCCGGACCGCGATGCGGTCGACCCGCGGGCGAACCGCTCGAAGACAGCCGTCCGCTCCGATTCCGGCACGCCGGTGCCGTTGTCGTCGACGGCGATGACGACGCCCTCGCGGGAACTCACCGCCGAGAGCCGCACCCGAGTAGCCCCGCCGTGCTTGACCGCATTGGCGATCGCGTTGTCCACCGTCAGCCGCAGCCCGGCCGGCAGGCCGATGATGATGCAGGTCGGCGACGGTGTGAGCGTCACTTCGAGATTCGGGTAGACCCGCATGGCGTCGTGCGCCACCCGGTCGAGCAGTTCGGTGATGTCCACCGGCACCTGATCGGCCTCGGTGGACAACTCACCCTGGGCCAGCCGTTCCAGCGCACCTAGCGTCGCCTCGATCCGGCTCTGGGTGCGGATGACGTCGCCGAGCACTTCCTCGCGTTGCTCGGGCGGCAGGTCCAGGGTGGACAGCACCTCCAGGTTGGTGCGCATCGCGGTCAGCGGTGTGCGCAATTCGTGCGCGGATACCGCGGCGAAGTCGCGGGCCGACGCCAGTGCCGCCTTGGTGCGGCCCTGCTCGGTGGACACCCGTTCCAGCAGGCCGGTGAGCGCCTCGCCGATCTCGACGGCCTCGGTGGCGCCGCTCACCTCCAGATCTGGTGTGACGTCCCCGGCGTCGATCGCCCGGGTCTGCTGTGCCAGCCGGCGGAACGGGCGCACCGCGAAAGTGGCCAGCAGCCAGCCCAGCACCGCCGCCGCCCCGATGGCGGAGGCGCAGATGATCAGCACCCGACGGTGCAAGTTGCTGGTGTCGGCGATGGTGTCGTCGTAGGTGGCGCCGACCTGCAGGGTGGTCGGCGGCTCGGGGTAGGGGATGACGACGGTGCGCACCCGGTATCGGACGCCGTCGATCTCGGTGGTCGCGTAGTCGGTGTCCAACTCGGGCAGCACCACATCGCTGTTCGAGCGGACCTCGGCCCCGCGGTGCACGGTGATGACCACGTCCCGGACGTTGGGCGACGGCGGAATCTGCTCCAGGCCGCGGGGCACGAACGGCACCGCGAAACCGGCGGCTTCGTCGAGCCGCCGGTCCAGGCGTTCCAGGCGGTCGTTGGTGATGCCGATCCAGACGATGGTGCCCACGATCGTGACCACGATGGCCGCGCCGATCGCCGTGGCGAACGCGACCCGGGTGCGCAGCGACGGGGTGCGGCGCAATAAGCGCGAGAGCATCGCGGCGGGACCGTTATTGGGTGCGGAGCACGAAGCCGACCCCGCGCACGGTGTGCAGCAGTCGCGGCGCGCCGCCGGCCTCCAGCTTGCGCCGCAGGTAGCCGATGAAGACGTCGACGACGTTGGTGTCGGCGGCGAAGTCATAGCCCCACACCAGTTCCAGCAGCTGCGCCCGGCTCAGCACCGCGGTCTTGTGTTCGGCGAGGACGGCGAGCAGGTCGAACTCCCGCTTGGTCAGGTCGACGTCGACGCCGTTGACCCGGGCCCGCCGGCCCGGGATGTCGACCTCCAGCGGTCCGACCTGGATGGTCTCGGAGGAGAAGGTCGCGGTGGATCCGCGGCGGCGCAGCAACGCCTTGACCCGGGCTACCAACTCGGCCAGGACGAACGGCTTGACCAGGTAGTCGTCGGCACCGGCCTCCAGGCCGGCCACCCGGTCGTCGACCGAACTCCGGGCAGACAACACGCAGACCGGCACGTCGTTGTCCATGGCCCGAAGCGCGGTCACCACGCTGACGCCGTCGAGTACCGGCATGTTGATGTCGAGGACGATCGCGTCGGGCCGGGTCTCGGTGGCGCTGCGCAGCGCTTCGGCGCCGTCGACGGCGGTGGACACCTCGAACCCCGACAGCCGCAGCCCGCGCTCCAGCGACGCCAGCACGTCGGGGTCGTCGTCGACGACGAGCACGCGCGGGGCAGCCGGGACGGAATCCATTCCCTCATAGTGCCGGATCGACGGGTGTAGGAGACGGAGGCGTGCCGACGGGGCGGCCCCGGCCGTGGCACGATGACTCCAGGAGGCGCTTCGGTGGTGGATCTTCGGTCAGTCCCGGCCATTGCCGAGCGCCCGGCCCGCCACCGCGCGGTTTCCGATCTGCTGCGGTTGCTGCCGTACCTCAAACCCCACCGGGCGCTCTGGATTGCGATGGTCGTCATCGCCGGGGTGAGCTTGGTGGCCACCGTCGCCATTCCGCTGATGACCAAGGCCGTGATCGACGGACCGGTGCGCCACCGCGATCCACACGGGTTGTGGGTGCTCGGCTCGGCGGCCATGGCGATCGGGTTCGCCGAGGCGCTGTCGTGGTTCATCCGGCGCTGGCTGGTGTCGCGGGCGACCATGGGGGTGGAGGCCGACATCCGCAAGGATCTCTACGCCCGGCTGCAGATCCTGCCCATGTCGTTCCACGGGCGGTGGCAGTCCGGGCAGTTGCTGTCCCGAATCATGAACGACCTGAGCACGATTCGCCGCCTGCTGTCCTACGGGCTGGTGTTCCTGATGCTCAACATCCTGCAGATCGTCGTGGTCACGTTGATTCTGCTGGCGATGTACTGGCCGCTGGGTGTGGTGGTGGCGGTGTCGGTGGTTCCGGTCACTCTCACCATGCTGCATTTCGAACGCACCTTCACCACGTTGTCGCGGCGGGCACAGGATCAGGCCGGACATGTGGCCACCCACGTCGAGGAGGCCGCTCTGGGTGTGCGCGCGGTCAAGTCGTTCGGGCGGGAGGACTACGTCTTCGACCGCTTCGACGAACAGGCCCGGTTGCTCTACGACACCCAGGTCAGCAAGGTGTCGGTCTCGGCCCGGTTCTGGACCCTGCTGGAGGTGATCCCCAACATCACCCTCATCGTGGTGCTGGGGTTCGGCGCCTATGCCGCCGGGCATCATCTGGTGACGATGGGCACGCTGGTGGCGTTCATCACGATGATGCTGTCGCTGGTGTGGCCGATCGCGTCGCTGGGTTTCCTACTGTCCATGACGCAGGAGGCGATGACGGCCGCCGACCGCATCGCCGAGATCTTCGATGCGCCCGTGGAGATCACCGACGGGCCGATGGGCGAGGCGCCTGGCGTGGGCCGGCTGGAGTTGGTCGACGTGGGGTTCCGCTTCCCCGACAGTCGCGATGAGGCTGATTGGGTGCTCCGCAACATCGACCTCACCGTCACCCCGGGGGAGACCGTCGCTCTCGTCGGAGCGACCGGCTCCGGGAAATCGGTGCTGGCCGGGCTGCTGCCGCGGCTCTACGACGTCACCGAGGGCGCCATCCGGATCGACGGTGTCGACATCCGGGAGTTGACGCTGACGGCGCTGCGCCGCGCGGTCGCCGTCGCTTTCGAGGACCCGACGCTGTTCTCGATGTCGGTGGTCGAGAACCTCACCCTGGGCAGGCCGCCGGACGATCCGGCCGGTGACGACGAGATCGCCGCCGCCATCGAGATCGCCGCCGCGGACTTCGTCTACGAGTTGCCCTTCGGACTGGACACCCGGATCGGGGAGCAGGGCATGAGCCTGTCCGGTGGTCAGCGCCAGCGGCTGGCGCTGGCCCGGGCGATCCTGGCCCGCCCGACCGTTCTGGTGCTCGACGACACCCTCTCGGCCCTGGATGTGCACACCGAGGCCATCGTGACCGAGGCGCTGCGCGAAGCACTCGCCGGCGTCACGACGGTGATCGTGGCGCATCGGGCTTCGACGGTCCTGCTAGCCGACCGGGTGGCGCTGCTCGACACCGTCGACGGATCGGGTGTCAACACGATCACCCACGTCGGCACCCACGACGAATTGCTCGCCACGGTTCCGCGCTACCGGTACCTGCTGGCCGCCGACGACGAACTCGACGACGGCTGCGAGCCGCAACCGGACTGGGAGTCCGAGGACGGCCGCCGCCGGCTCGACCACGCCTGCGAGGAGGCGTTCGAGGAGCGGGCGCTGCGTCGCCCCGCCGGTTACCTCGGTTCCCCTGACGGCGGTTCCCGGTGAGCGGCCCGACCGACGGGTGGCGCGGCCGCCTCGATGACCAGCCCGACGATGTGCTGATCGGCGATTCGGCGCCGCGCCGCCGCGAAGCCCTGGCGCTGCTGCGGGCGCTGCTCGCGCCGTACCGGGTCGTGCTGGCCGTCCTTGCCGTGGCGGTCATCGCCGAAAATGTTGCGCGGCTTGCTATTCCACTGTTGGTCAAACGCGGGATCGACTATGCCATCCCGCCGCTGCTGGCCGGCGGTTCGGCGGGTGAACTCGTGATGGTGGTGGCCGCGCTGTGCGGCCTGGTCGCGCTACAGGCCGTCACGCGGATGGTGTTCCTCAGCGCCTCCGGCCGGATCGGCCAGCGGGTGCTGCTGGAACTGCGCCGTCGGCTGTTCCGGCATTTCGGGCGCCTGGACATCGCCTTTCACGACCGCTACACCTCCGGGCGGGTGGTCAGCCGGTCGACCAACGACGTCGAGGCGATCCAGGAGATGCTCGAAAACGGCTTCGACAGTCTGATCACCGCCGTGCTGACGCTGGCCGGCACCGCGGTGCTGCTGGTCGTGCTCGATGTCCGACTGGGCCTGATGTGCCTGGGCGCGTCGGCGGTTCTGGTGTTGCTGGTGCGCTGGTTCGCCCGCGAGTCCACGGTCATCTACCGCCGGGTGCGGGAGAGTTCGGCGCTGGTGATCGTGCAGTTCGTCGAGACCATGACCGGGATCAAGGCGGTGCAGGCCTACCGGCGCGGGCCCCGCAACCAGCAGATCTTCGATGCGGTGGCCGACCGGTATCGGGTGGACAACGAGTGGTCGTTCCGACTGCTGGCCATCTTCATGCCGTCGGTCAAGCTGGTGGGGAACCTGACCACCGGGGTGGTCCTGCTCTACGGCGGCTACCGGGTGCTGCACGGCCAGATGACCATCGGGACGCTGACGGCGTTCCTGCTCTATCTGCGGATGTTCTTCGAACCCATGCAGGACATCTCGCAGTTCTTCAACACCTTCCAGTCGGCGTCGTCGGCGCTGGAGAAGATCGCCGGGGTACTCGCCCAGCAACCGGCCATCGACGACCCGCCTCAGCCGGTCTCGCTGACGTCGGTCCGGGGCGACATCGGTCTGCACGACGTGTCGTTCGCCTACGTGCGGGACCATTCGGTGTTGTCGGACTTCACCCTGCAGGTGCCGGCCGGCCAGACCGTCGCGCTGGTCGGCACCACCGGCGCCGGCAAGACCACCATCGCCAAGCTGATCGCCCGGTTCTACGACCCGGACCGCGGCACGGTCACCCTCGACGACGTCGACCTGCGCCACCTCGCCCAGAGCGACCTGCGCCGCCACGTGGTGATGGTGACCCAGGAGAACTTCCTGTTCTCCGGAACCGTCGCCGACAACATCCGGTTCGGCCGGCCCGACGCCACCGACGACGAGATCCGGGCCGCCGCCGCGGCCGTCGGCGCCGACGAATTCATCAACGCCCTGCCCGACGGTTACGACACCGACGTCGCCACCCGCGGCGGACGGTTGTCCGCCGGGCAGCGGCAACTGGTCGCGTTCGCCCGGGCGTTCCTGGCCGACCCGGCCGTGCTGATCCTCGACGAGGCGACGTCGTCGCTGGACATACCCAGCGAGCGCCTGGTTCAGCGGGCGCTGCGCACGGTGCTGGCCGACCGGACCGCGCTGATCATCGCCCACCGGCTCTCGACAGTCGCGATCGCCGACCGGGTGCTGGTGCTCGAACACGGCAAGGTTCTGGAGGACGGCCCGCCGGAGGAGTTGATCGGCGCCGGTGGGCGGTACGCAGCGCTGCACCGGGCGTGGATCGACTCGCTGGCCTGACGTCGCCGACGAGTCAGGAGTAGCATTCTGTAACGGTCCGTAACGGATTGCTACAGAAGGGGCTGACCGATGTCGAACGCCGCCGATCGGGTCACCCGGGTGGCCGCCGACCTGCTTGAGGCGGCCGCGGCCGAGGGGGTACGGCAGAGCCGCTCAGCCAAACAGCAACTCGACCACTGGGCGCGCGTCGGGCGCGAGGTGTCCAGCCAGCACAGCGCCGCACGGCGGCGGGTGGAGGCTGCGCTGACCGGTGACATTGCGCTCGACGACCTCACCATCGAGGAGGGTGTGGTCTTCAACGCCGAGATCACCGCAGCCATCGAGGAACGTCTCGCCGGCACCCACTACGGGAATCAGCTTGCCGCCCAAGGCATCACCACCGTCGCCGTCGACGAGGACGGCCAGATCATCGAATACCGGCCCGACGGCACCAGCGCCGTAGTGAAGCGGTGACCCGGCCCGCAACAAATCCGGCGCCGTGAGGCGTCTGGACCTGGTCGTCGGCCCCAACGGGGCCGGTAAGTCGACCTTCGTCGCGCTGACCCTGGCTCCGCTGCTCACGGGCAGTGTGTTCGTCAATGCCGACGAAATTGCCCGCCGGCGCTGGCCGGGCACAGCGGCTGAGCACGCCTATGACGCGGCCCGGATCGCCGCTGATACCCGCATGGCCCTCATCGGACAGGGTCGATCGTTCATCGCCGAAACGGTCTTCTCGCATCCGTCCAAGCTGGGACTCATCGATTCCGCCCGTGCCGCGGGCTACACCGTAGTTCTGCATGTGTTGCTCATCCCCGAAGATCTGGCGGTCGAGCGCGTCGCCTATCGGGTGCGCGCCGGCGGTCATGATGTGCCCGAAGGCAAGATCCGACAGCGCCACCGGCGGCTGTGGGACCTGGTGGCCGCCGCCGTCGTGCAGGTCGACACCGCCACGGTCTACGACAACAGCGGCATCCGGGGACCCCGGATCATCGCCAGGTTCAGTGGCGGTCTGCCCGTCGGCGCAACGTGTTGGCCACGGTGGTCCCCGATCGAACCGAGCAGAATCGAACAGTGATGCCCTTCGCCGACCGCAACGACGCCGGCCGCCACCTCGCCGAGGCCCTGCACGGCTATCGGGACAGCGACCCGGTGGTGCTCGGCCTGCCCCGCGGCGGCGTGCCGGTGGCCTATCCGGTGGCGACGGCCCTGCACGCCCCGCTCGACGTGCTGGTGGTGCGCAAACTGGGACTGCCCTATCAGCCGGAACTGGCGTTCGGCGCGATCGGCGAGGGCCCGCCCGGCGGTGCCCCCGTCCGCGTTCTCAACGACACGGTGCTGCGCCGCACGACGCTGACCGACGACGACATCGCCGCCGTCGAAGCCGAGCAGTGTCGCGAACTGCAACGCCGGATCGACCTCTACCGGGGCGGGCGGACGGGCGTGGACATCGCGGGACGGACCGTCCTGATCGTCGACGACGGGTTCGCCACCGGCGCGACCGCCCGGGTCGCCGCCCTGGTGGCCCGCGCCCGCGGCGCGCGGACCGTCGTCCTGGCGGCACCGATCGGCGCCCCCGACACCGTGGCCGCTCTGCGCGAAGTCGCCGACGACGTGGTCTGCCCGTGGATGCCGCGGGGCTTCACCGCGGTGGGCCAGGGCTACGCCGACTTCGGCCAGACCTCCGACGCGCAGGTGTGCGCCCTGCTGGATGAGTCCCACCGGCCCTGGTCCGGGCCGGAAACCGGCCAGTAGGCTCAACCCCCATGATCGGAATCGAACGCGTCGGTGACGTGACGACCATCGAGTTGCAGCGGCCGGAACGGCGCAACGCCCTGAACTCCGCGTTGGGGGACGCCCTGCGCGAGGCGATCCAACAGGCCGCGGCCGACGACGTACGGGCCATCGTGCTGACCGGCGCCGGCACGGTGTTCTGCGCGGGCGCCGACCTCTCCGGCGACGTCTTCGCCGCTGACTTTCCGGAGAAGGCGATCGCGCTCAACAAAGCCATCGACGCCGTGCCGGTCCCGGTGATCGCCGCCGTCAACGGGCCGGCCATCGGCGCCGGTGTCCAGTTGGCCATGATCTGCGACCTGCGGGTGGTCGCACCTGACGCCTACTTTCAGTTCCCGATCGCCAGATACGGCCTGGCCCTTGACAATTGGAGCATCCGCCGGCTCGCATCGCTGGCCGGGTACGGCCGCGCCCGGGGCATGCTGCTGGCCGCCGAGAGGCTCGATGCGCAGACCGCGCTGATGACCGGCATGGCCAACCGCCTCGGTACGCTGGCCGACGCCCAGGCCTGGGCCGCCGAGATCGCCGGATACGCCCCGCTGTCGCTGCAGCACTCCAAGCGGGTCCTCAACGACGACGGTGCCTATGAGGATCAGGGTGAGGTGCACAAGGAACTCTTCGACCGGGCGTGGGGCAGCCACGACGTGATCGAGGCCCAGGTCGCCCGGCTGGAGAAGCGTGCCGCGAGGTTCAAGGGAGCTTGATCGTGCCCGGCTTCCCCGACCTCTCCGCGGTGCTGCCCGGCGGTAAGGCCGCCGTCCGTCTGGCGGCCGGAACCGCCTCACTGGCCGCCGGCGGCTGGGCGCTGCGCACCCTGCAGGGCACGTCGGCCGCGCTGGGCGCCAGCGCGCCGGCCATCCGGAAGGTGGCGGCCGGTTCGCCGAACTATCGCGACGGGGTGTTCCACAACCTGGAACCCTCGTCGGCCATCCGCCTCGACGCCGAGGAGAACCGGATGGTGCTCTTCGAGATGCTGTCCGGCAACTCGGCCAGTAAGCCCAAGCAGCCGATCCCGCTGGCCGCTCCCCATCCGCATTCGGAGGCCGCGCCGCTGGCGGTGACGTGGCTCGGCCACGCCACCGCACTGGTGGAGATCGATGGCTACCGGCTACTCACCGACCCGGTGTGGAGCCAGCGGTGCTCACCGTCGAAGACGCTGGGTCCGGCCCGGCTGCACCCGGCACCGCTGGATCTCGAAGCGCTACCGGCGCTGGACGCCGTGGTGATCAGCCACGACCACTACGACCACCTCGACATGGATACCGTGCGGGTGCTGGGGCGCACCCAGCGGGCGATGTTCGTCACCGCGCTGGGCGTGGGCGCACACCTGCGCGAGTGGGGCATCCCGGCCAAGCGCATCGTCGAACTGGACTGGCACTCAAGCCACACCATCGACGACCTGACCCTGACCTGTACCCCGGCCCGGCACTTCTCCGGCCGGTTCCTGTCCCGCAACAACACCCTGTGGTCGTCGTGGGCCTTCGCCGGACCCCGGCACCGGGTGTACTTCGGCGGCGACACCGGCTACACCGGCAGCTTCGCCGACATCGGTGCGGCGCACGGCCCGTTCGACCTGACCCTGCTGCCGATCGGCGCCTACAACAAGAGTTGGCCCGACATTCACATGAATCCCGAGGAAGCCGTGCGCGCCCATCTCGATCTCAACGCCTCCGCGTCGGGCAGGGATCACAACGCCGCGGCACCGGGCGGTGTGCTGGTGCCGATCCACTGGGGCACCTTCCGGCTGGCCCCGCATCCGTGGGCCGAGCCGGCCGACCGGCTTGCCGACGCGGCGCTGGCCGAGGCGGTGGACATCGCGGTGCCCAAGCCGGGCGGCCGGGTGGTTCCCGCTGTCGACGGGCCGCAAGCGGTGCAACGCTGGTGGGCTCGATGACCCACCACCGTAGCTAGCCATGTCCGTCCTGGCCCGGCCTGCCGCAGCGGCCGCGGTGGTCGTCGCCCTGACCGCGTGCAGTTCCCCCGCTGTCCCGCCGGCGCAGCTGTCCGATGAGCCGCCCGGCCTGGTCGCGGCAATGCCGTTGCCGGACAACGCCGTTGGCGACGCCGTCGCCGAACTCGACGGGATCGCGGACGGGTTGATGAAGTCCTCCGGCATCCCTGGGATGGCGGTGGCCGTCGTGCAGGGCGGAAAGACGTTGTACGCCAAGGGGTTCGGGGTTCGTGAGTCGGGTAAGCCGGATACCGTCGACGCCGACACGGTGTTCCAGCTGGCCTCGATGTCCAAGCCGATCGCCGCCACCGTCGTCGCCCATCAGGTCGGGGTGCGAGAGGTCAGCGGCTGGGACACCCCGGTAGCGGCACACCTGCCCTGGTTCGCGCTGTCCGACCCCGCGGTGACCCGCATGCTCACCGTCGGAGACCTGTTCTCCCACCGTTCCGGTCTGCCCGATCACGCCGGCGACGGTCTCGAAGACCTCGGCTACGACCGCCGCGCGGTCCTGGAGCGGCTGAGGCTACTGCCGCTGGCCCCGTTCCGAACCTCCTACGCCTACACCAACTTCGGCGTCACCGCCGGCGCCGAGGCGGTCGCGACAGCAGCCGGCACCTCCTGGGAAGACCTCAGCGAACAGGTGCTCTACCGGCCGTTGGGCATGACCTCGACCAGTTCCCGGTTCGCCGATTATCAGAGCCGCTCGAACAAGGCCGTCGGCCACGTCCTCGTCGACGATCACTACCAGGCCCGACACACCCGCGACGCCGACGCGCAGTCACCGGCCGGTGGGGTCAGCGCCTCGGTGAACGACCTGACGCACTGGCTGGCGATGATGCTCGACGGCGGCAACTACAACGGCGCCCGGATCGTGGAATCCGGGGCGCTGCTGCAGGCGCTGACCCCCCAGATGGTCTCGAGCCCGCCGACCCAGCCCGATATGCGGGCGGGCTTCTACGGCTACGGCGTCAACATCAGCACCACCGCGGCGGGCCGGGTGCAGTTCAGCCATTCCGGCGGCTTCGAATTGGGCGCCGCCACCAACTTCGTCGTGATCCCCTCGGCCGACGTCGCCATCGTGGCGCTCACCAACGCCGCCCCAGCCGGGATTCCCGAGACCCTCACCGCCGAGTTCGCCGACCTCGTCCAGTTCGGTCAGGTTCGCCAGGACTGGCGCCGCCTCTACGGCCAGGCGTTCGCCCCGTTCGACCGGCCGTTGGGAGAACTGGCCGGCCAGCAGGCGCCCGCCGATGCCGCACCGCCCCGGCCGTTGCGTTCCTACACCGGTAGCTACGCCAACAAATACTGGGGTCCGGCCGTCGTCACCGAGTCCGGCGGCGCGTTGAGCGTCTCGCTGGGGCCGCGCCCACAGGTGTACCCCCTCACGCACTGGGACGGCGATGTGTTCACCTTCCCGCTCCAGGGCGAAAACGCCCCTCCCGGAACGATTTCCACAGCCACCTTCGCCGGTGACCGGCTGGTTCTGGAGTACTTCGACCAAGACAAGATGGGAACCTTCACGCGGTGATGAGCGCTTGCGCGAAGAGAATTGGACACCGATGAGCGCTTGCGCGAAGAGAGAAGACCGATGACTGTCAGTATCGCCACCGGGCTGTCCGACGCCGAGGTCGCCGAACGCGTCGCGGCCGGCAAGACCAACGACGTGCCCAGCCGCGCGTCGCGCAGCGCCGGCGAGATCGTCCGGGCCAATGTGTTCACCCGGATCAACGCGATCCTCGGGGTGCTGTTCGCCATCGTGGTGGCCACCGGGTCGCTGATCAACGGTCTGTTCGGCCTGCTGATCGTCGCCAACAGCGCGATCGGCATCATCCAGGAGTTGCGGGCCAAGAAGACGCTGGACACCCTCGCGATCGTTGGGCAGGCCAAGCCGCGGGTGCGGCGGCAGTCCGGGACCGCCGAGTTGGCGCCCGACCAGGTGGTGCTCGACGACATCATCGAACTCGGTGCGGGCGATCAGATCGTCGTCGACGGGGAGTTGGTCGAGGCCGGTAACTGCGAGGTCGACGAGTCACTGCTGACCGGCGAGGCCGATGCCATCCACAAGAACGCCGGCGATCCGGTGATGTCGGGCAGTTTCGTGGTGGCCGGCTCGGGCGCCTATCGGGCCACCAAAGTCGGCCGGGAGGCCTACGCGGCGCGGCTGGCCGAGGAGGCCAGCAAGTTCACCCTGGTGAAGTCCGAACTGCGCAGCGGCATCAACAAGATCCTGCAGTTGATCACCTACCTGCTGCTGCCCGCCGGTCTGCTGACCATCTACACCCAGTTGTTCCTCACCCACGTCGACTGGCGGGAGGCGGTGCTGCGAATGGTCGGCGCGCTGGTTCCGATGGTCCCCGAGGGTCTGGTGCTGATGACGTCGATCGCCTTTGCGGTCGGTGTGGTGCGGCTGGGCCGGCGGCAGTGTCTGGTGCAGGAGTTGCCGGCCATCGAGGGCCTGGCCCGGGTCGACGTGGTGTGCGCCGACAAGACCGGGACGCTGACCGAGAACGGGATGCGGCTGTCTGATGTCAAGGCACTGGCCGAGGTGAACGACAGCCAGGTCACCGCGGTGCTGGCCGCGCTGGCCGCCGACGACGCCCGGCCCAACGCCAGCATGCAGGCCATCGCGGAGGCCTATCCGACGTCTCCCGGCTGGACGGCGACGGCGGCGGCCCCGTTCAAATCCGCCACCAAATGGAGTGGCGCTTCCTACGGCGAGCACGGCAACTGGGTGATCGGCGCTCCGGACGTACTGGCCGAACCCGGCTCGCCGGCAGCCGCTCAGGCCGAGCAGATCGGCGCCAAAGGTCTGCGGGTGCTGCTGCTGGGATCCTCCGACACCAGCGTCGACAGCGCGGGCGCACCCGGCCGGGTCACGCCGGTGGCGCTGGTCGTGCTCGAACAGCGCGTCCGCCCGGACGCCGGTGAAACGCTGGAATACTTTGCCTCCCAACATGTCACGGTCAAGGTCATCTCCGGCGACAACGCCGTCTCGGTGGGCGCGGTCGCGGCGTCGCTGGGACTGCACGGCGAGACGATGGACGCCCGCGACCTGCCCACCGATCCCGAGGCCCTGGCCCAGACCATGGACGAGTTCACCACCTTCGGCCGGGTGCGCCCGGACCAGAAGCGGGCCATGGTGCACGCCCTGCAGTCCCGCGGCCACACCGTCGCCATGACCGGCGACGGCGTCAACGACGTTCTGGCCCTCAAGGACGCCGACATCGGCGTCGCGATGGGCTCGGGCAGTCCCGCCTCCCGGGCGGTGGCCCAGATCGTGTTGCTGGACAACAAGTTCGCCACACTGCCCTACGTGGTCGGCGAGGGCCGCCGGGTGATCGGCAACATCGAGCGGGTGTCGAACCTGTTCCTCACCAAGACCGTCTACTCGGTGCTGCTGGCCCTGCTGGTGGGGCTGGCGGGCCTGATCTCCCACTTCGGCCACACCGATCCGCTGCTCTACCCGTTCCAGCCGATCCACGTCACCATCGCCGCCTGGTTCACCATCGGCATCCCGGCTTTCATCCTGTCGCTGGCGCCCAACAACGAACGGGCCCGCACCGGCTTCGTCCGGCGGGTGATGACCTCCGCGCTGCCCGCCGGGGCGATCGTGGGGCTGTCGACCTTCCTGTCCTACCTGCTGGCCTACCCCGGTCGGCTGGGCACCGAGGTGCAGCAGACGCAGGCCTCGACGGGGGCGCTGATCACGTTGCTGATCGGCGCGCTCTGGGTGCTCGCCGTGGTGGCCCGGCCCTATCAGTGGTGGCGGATCGCGTTAGTCGCCGCGTCCGCACTGAGCTACGTGGTGATCTTCGCGCTGCCCCTGGCGCGGGAGAAGTTCATGCTCGACCCCGCCAACCTGAAGGTGACACTGGGCTCTGTGCTGATCGGTCTGGTGGCCGCGGCGCTCATCGAAGCGTCGTGGTGGATCCAGGGCCGGGTGCTCGGGGAACCGAGGCTGCTGTGGCGGGCGAACGATTAGGGCGTAAATTGGCGCGGGGACATCGTCCGGCACCCGGACGAGGACCGAATCCACCATCACTACGAAAGGGTGAAAACATGTCGTTCCTCGACAAGGCCAAAGAAACGTTCGAGCACGCCAAGGATGTCGTCGCTGACAAGGTTGCCGACGCCAAGGAAGCCGCCGCGGAGACCGTCGAGAAGGCCAAGGACGCCGTCTCTGACACCGTCGACAAGGCCACCGACGCCGCCACCACCGCCAAGGACGCGGTTGCGGAGAAGGTTGCCGACGTCAAGGAGGCCGTCACCGGTGCTGCGGACAACGTCACCGACGGCGCCAAGGATGTCGCCGCTGACGCCGCTGACAAGGTCAAGGACGTCGCCGACAAGGTCGCCGACAAGGTCGACGGCGTCTAGTCGAGTAGTGCAGACGAATGGCGAAGGTCTCGGTTTCCGTAGACGTTCCGCTATCGCCTGAGGTGGCGTGGCAACACGCCTCCGACCTTTCCCGGTACAAGGAATGGCTGACCATTCACCGGATTTGGCGTTCGAAGCTGCCCGAAAACCTCGACAAGGGAACCGTTGTGGAGTCCATTGTCGAGGTCAAGGGAATGGCTAACCGGATCAAGTGGACGATCGTGAACTTCAAACCGCCGGAGTTGATGACGCTCGACGGAGTCGGCGTCGGCGGGGTGAAGATCAAACTGATCGGCAAGGTCCGGCCGGACAGCAAGGGCGGGGCCACAGAGAAGCCAAGATCGGTCGTCACTATGGACGTCCATCTCGGCGGCCCCGCCCTGTTCGGGCCGATCGGCATGATCGTCGCCGCCGCGCTCCGCGGCGACATCCAGCAATCCCTGAACCGCTTCGTCACCCTTTACGCCCCGAACTGACCGTGGCGGACGTGAAGTATTCCTGCGCCGTCAACGCCGCCTCACTGGACGCCGTCGACTTCCACACTCACGTCGAGATCGACTCGACCGACGACTACGGCGTCATGGGTTTCAAGTTCCACCCCAGCCTGCAGGCGTTCGAGCCCAACGACCGCCGGTTCTATCCGGTCTACGAGGCCATCGCGGCGGCCGGCGTTCCCGCGTTGTTCCACACCGGCCAGACCGGCCTGGGCTCGGCGCTTCCCGGCGGCCACGGCATCAAACTGCGCTACTCCGACCCGATGCTGCTCGACGACGTCGCCGCCGACTTTCCCGAACTCACCATCGTCATGGCCCACCCGGCGGTGCCGTGGGTCGACGCGCAGATCGCGATCGCCTCACACAAGGCGAACTGCTACCTCGACCTGTCCGGCTGGTCGCCGAAATACTTTCCGCCCCAACTCATTAAGGCGCTCGGGCGGCAACTGCGCAGCAAAGCGCTGTTCGGCACCGACCATCCCTACATCACGTGCGAGCGCTGGCGCCGCGATTTCGACGCCCTCGACATCGACCCGGCTGTGCTGCCAATGATCCTGAAGCGCAACGCTTTAGAGGTGCTGGGAATCGCCCAGGCCTAGCCGCTCGACGGTGGAGGCCACCGGGTGGCGCCGGTGCGGGCGGTTGTCGCGTTGTCCTTTGCGCAGCGTCTCCAACAGTTCGTGGTAGGGGCCCACGAGATAGGCGGTTTCCCCGGCGTGCAGCCGGGTGTCGCGGCGGGGGTGCAGTTCGGTGGGCTGCCCGTTGCGTTCGACGGCGATCACTCTTGTCCGGGTGGACAATTCGACGATCTGCTGACCGTCCAGTTCGCTGCCGGGCTGCACCCGCACCCCGCCCACCATGAACGAGTGCTGACCGACCGAGAACGTGCCGACCACCTCCAAACCCATTGCCGCGCCGATGAACCAGGGCGTGGAGAGGTCGACGGTGGAGCGCACGAAATTGAAGTCGAGCCGCCTGCCGACGGCGTCGCCGAGATCCCGATCGAAGATCCGCAGCACGACAGGGACGCGGCGGCCCTGCGGGGTCTGCGGGGTCTGGTCGGATCCCAGGATTTCCCGCAGGACGATGCCGGTCTCGATGTTGACCATGTCGTCCTCGGTCAGCACGGCGATGGCGCGGGCGTGTTCCACCCGGGCGGCTTCGAGGGTGGTGCGCAGCGTCGCATCGCCGATGATCACCGGGATGTGCTGCTCGGCCGCCTGGGAGAGGTAGCGGTTGGCCTCGTTGCGCTCGATGACCACCACCGAGTAGCCGGCGTCCTTGAGCAACCCGGCCACCCGGATGCCGAACGACCCCAGCCCGACCACCACGAAGTGGCGGCGCAGATGGCGGATGTGCTGCCGGCTCGTCGACTGGGACAGCCGCCGGGACAGCAGGACGTCGGCGACGAAGGCGACCACGATGGCGGTGGTGGCCAGACCGCCCAGCATCATCACCACGCCCCACAGCCGCAGCCACACCGGCTGGTGCATGAAGTTGAAGTCGCCGTAGCCGACGGTCGCCAGCGTCTCGGTGGAGAAGTACAGGGCGTCGACCCAGGTCATTGCCGGCGCCCGGTAGCAGTACCGCAGGATGACGGTGGAACCCACCAGCAGCAGCAACAACACCGACAGTGCGCGGTAGAACGTCGGGTGGATGTCGTCGCGGAACGCCCGGGCGCTATCCCACATGCGCCCCAGTCGCCGGCGCCGGCGCGGGGTGATCTCCCCGGTCCGGCCCACCGGCATGCCCTGGGCGGCCAGTTCGTCGGACTGGCCGATCATCGCCGTCCAGTCGCCCTCCCGAACCGGGGTATCCAGCGGTGGGCAGGCCATCACCTCGCCGGAATCCGACGACTTGCCGCCGCGGATGATCGCCACCGGGGCCAGCCGGCCGTAGATCTCCCGCAACGTGCCGTCCCGGGGAGCCGCCGCCCCGGACACGACGAACTCGATACCGCCGACCCCGATGGCGTGCGCGGTGCGGCCCAGCAGCGCCTCGACTACTGACGGTGCGGCGAGGTCGGCGACGTCGAGCATCGCGCCCTCACTGCCGGGTGTCATCGCCTGGCGCAGCACGGGATTGGCCAGCCGGGCGACCACCCGCATGGTGGGATTGGCGCGGCGGGCAAGCAGTGCCACCTCGAGGTTCACCGCGTCGTCGCCGGAGGCGGCGATCACCGCGTGGGCACTCGAAACTCCGGCGGCCGCCAGGTCGGTGGGCTTGGCCAGCCGCACCACCGCCAGTTCGGCGTCCTTGAGTTCTTCGATGATCCGTATCGCCAGCGCATCGTCACCGGAGACGATGATGTGACCGCGCATGGGCAAACGCTACTTCGAAAACCGGGCGGGGGAGCACCAGCGACTAGGGTTTCGGCCATGGCACGCCTGCGACCCGGCTGGCTGGTGTCGCTGTTCGCGGCCGGTCTTTCGGTGAGTTGCTGGTTGCCCTGGCTGACGACTCCCGTCGGCGGCGGTGGGCGGGCCAGCGCCATCGGGGGGACCTTCGGCGGCATCACGCTGGCTTCCCGGTTCGGCGCCGGGCAAGTCATCGTGCTGTTGTCGTCGGTGCTGATCGTGCTGGGGGCGATGGCGGCGCGCGGTCTGTCCGCGCGGCCCGCCGCGGGGGCGGCGGTGGTGGTGTCGGTGCTGATCGGGGTACTCGCCTGGTGGTTCTTCCAGGTCAATCTGGTGGCGCCGATGCGGGTCGGTTTCGGCTTCTACATCGCGGCGGTGTGTGGTGTGGGCGCGCTGCTCTGCTCGATCTGGGCACTGGTGATGTCGGTGTCGGCAGTACTGTCCGGCGTCGGCCGGTCGGTGCGCCGGTAGGCTGTTGCGGGTTTCGAAGGGATGCAGATGCGCATATACAACCGGCGGCTGTGGGTCATGTTCGCGGTGCCCGTCACCGCTCTGGCGGTCACGGTATCCGGGTGCTCGGGCACCAAGCCCAGCGCCGAGAAATGCGAGTCGGTCTCCGCGCCGATGACCGATGTCCCGACCCGCACCGACCAGGAGCCGAAGTTGCGGATTCCCATCCCGGCGGGCTGGGAGCGCAGCACCCAGATGGATTCCGAGAGCATCCGCTTCTCGATCCGCGCGCAGGGGCTGACCGCCGATGGATTCACCCCGAATGCGGTGGTGACCCTGCAGAAGGTGGCCGGAGACATCGGCAAGCCGATTCAGATCCTGCAGGCCCAACAGGAACAGCTCACCAAGAAGCTGAAACTGAAAGACGTCACCACCACCGAGACGAAAGTCTGCGGCGCACCGGCGTTGTCGTCGACCTACAAAACCCCCGAACTCAGTCTCGGCCCGAACCTGCCGTCGGTTCCGGAGCGGAAAGCCACCTCGCTGGGGACGGTTTACCGGGCCGGTGACTCCAACTACGTCGCCACCGTGACGGTGCAGACGATCAAGCCCGACGATCCCACCTACGTCAAGGACTCCGAGGAGATCGTCAAGGGATTCCAGCTGCTTCCACCGCGGTGACTTCAACCTGCGCCCCGGACAACGGTTCGTCGCACCGGTCGCACGACAACTCGGCCACCAGTTCGGCCCCGCAGCCGCGGTGCGTAGTGACGATCGCCGGGCCCTCCGGCGCCAGAAACCAGCGCTGGGCCCACTGCAGAGCGGTCACCAGGACGGCGCTCAGTGCGCGGCCTTTCGGCGTCAGCAGGTAGATCGCCCGGTCGGATCCCTCACGGGCCGGCGCGGCGCGCAGCACGCCGATGTCGCAGAAGGTCTGCAACCGTTCGGTGAGCAGGCTCGGCGGCGCGCCGAGTTGGGTCTGGAATTCGGAGAAGCGGGTGTTGCCCAGGAAAGCGGCGAGCAGCAGCGCGACGGCCCACCGGTTGCCGAGAACGGCCATCGTCTGGGGGAACAGTCCGGCGTGGCCGCCGGGTCTGCCCGCAAGTCCCACGGCGCCGCCCGACCGCCGACGGGTGGACGCGGTCGGGGCCGACCGGTGCCACTGGCCGGACGGTCCCAAGGCGAGGTCGACGCCGTCGTTAACCGTTGCGTCGTCGCTAACCGTTGCGCCACAGGCGGTGCATCGCAGCGCGGGGGAGAACAGATCGCCGCACCGGGTGTGCCGCATGGCGGGCAGACGCCGGCGATGCTCGGGCACCCAGACCCGCTCCCATTCCCAGATCGAGAGCAGCACCGGCCACAGCGAGCGACAGCGGGCGGTGGTGCGGTACTCGGGGGTCAGCAGGTGTTCGTCAACCAGCATCCGAAGCCGTTTGGTGAGAACGGAATTCGAGATCGGCAGCCGGGACATGAACTCGTTGTAGCGGTCAGCGCCCAGCAGCGCCTGCTGGACGATCAGCAGGGTCCACTCGTCGCCGAGCAGCCCGAGCATGCGCCCGATGGCGTTGGCGCCGCCGCGATCCAGCCGCGCCGGTCGGTCCTTCACTACAGGCCGACGGCCTCGGCGGCCGTATCGGTCTCGCGCCAGCGCCGCAACTCCGAACCGGCCACCCACGTCGAATGAGTTCCGCTGGAAATCCGTTCCGGCAGTTGCAGTTTGCACACCGGGCCGTCTGCGAGGCGGGCGGCGTCGAACACCAGGCAGTAGGAGGCGTCGGCGTTCATGTCGGTGGTCAGGGTCACCAGATAGCCGTCATCCTCCGCGCGGCTGCCCAGCCGGGGCGCCATCGCCGTTTCGCTGCCGTACACCCTGTCGCCGAAGCTGATCCGCTCCTCGGAACCAGTGCGGACGTCATGGCGGATCAGTCCGTCGAACAGGAACCAGCCCGGCTTGCCGGTCGCGGCGTAAACGTAGCGGTAGGGCTCCCCGCCGTGGGCGGCGTTGATCATCCCGAACTCGGAGATGTTCTCGCTCAACGGTTCTTCGCTGGTGGTGCCGGTCTTCAGGTTCAGCCGCCAGCGGTGCAGGCGGGTCTGCATGCGGTCCAGGGCCAGGAACCGGAATGCCCGTTCCCACTTGCCGCTGCCGTTGTCGGCGGGTTCAGGGTCGCCCTGATAGAAGCCGTCGAGGACTATCTCGTCGCCGTCCTCGTAGGCGTTGGTGAAGTGCAGGACGAAGGTCGGGTCGGCCTCGAACCAACGTATTTCGGAACTGCTTCCGCGGCGGGGCAGCACCGCGAACCGCGACGGCATATCCCGGTGGAACCGGGCCACATGCAGGTTGCGGTCCAGCAGTTCGGGGTCCCAGAACAACGGAAAGTCGTTGAGAATCGCGTAGTTCCGGGTGAACGCCATATCGTGCGGCAGGCGCGGACCGGGCAGTGCCACGTCGACGTAGTGCACCAGGTCGTTGTTCTGGTCGACCACGCCGTAGTGCAGGTAGGGCGCTTCCTTGCTGTAGTTGAAGAACAGCATCTCGCCGGTGCGCTCGTCGACCTTCGGGTGCGCCGACACCCCCCAGTTGAACGGGAAGGCCCCGTTCCAGTTCTCCTTGCCCTGGGTCTGGCCGGTGTAGGGGTCGACCCGGTAGAGGTCGCCGCACTGGTAGAAACTGGTCAGCGCGGTTCCGCGGTGCACCACCACGTCGGTGCTTGATGCGTCCTTGAGCATGGTGCGCGCGCCCCAGCCGTGGTCGGCCTTGCTCAGGTTCAGCGGTTCGGCCAGGCCCGGCCACAGCGGGCCGCCGGCCTCCTGTTCGGCCTCGAACGCTTCGGTGCGGACAAAGCTGTTGCGGTAGAACGATTTCCCGTCCCGGAACCCGACGATATGCAGCATCCCGTCGCCGTCGAAGGGGTGGTAGAACTTCAGCGCCGGGTGCAACGGGTTCTCGGTGTTGCGCAGATAGATCCCGTCGAGATCGGCCGGGATCTCGCCCTGCACGACGGTGACATCGTCGGCGCGCCACTCCGTGTTCTGCGGCCGCCACGGCCCGGTCCGGTAGGGATGGTCGTCATCCTCGGGCAGGGTGGACAGGAACTTGCCGACTACTTCTGTGTTCATTTGGAGTCCCTCCGGTCCTCGGCATCCATGGCTGCTACTCCGATGATCCGATGACGAAACTGACTGTGGTGGCGGTGCTTCCGCCGATGTTGAGGGTGCCGAACCGGCGTGCGCCGTCCACCTGGTAGTCGCCGGCGAGTCCGCTGACCTGCTTGGCGGCATCCAGCATCATCCGGATTCCGGTGGCGCCCACCGGATGTCCGCCGCCGATCAGGCCACCGCTGGGATTGATCGGCAACCGGCCGCCGATCTCGATGTCGCCGGACTCGATGGCCTTCCACGATTCGCCGGGGCCGGTCAGTCCGATGTGGTCGATCGCCAGATACTCGCTGGGCGTGAAACAGTCGTGCACCTCAAAACCGTCGACGGCGTCGAGGTCGACCCCGGCCCTGCCGAAGGCGTCCTGCACGGCGGAGTGGACGTGGGGGAGGACGTAGGGGTTTTCGGCTTCCTGATTTCGGGACCGGTCGAGTTTCTGGCGCAGGCCCAGACCGACGGTGCGGTGGCCCCAGCCCTCGATCCGCCCGATCGGCCGCACCCCGGGATGTTCGGCGAGGAACTCGTCGTTGACCAGCACCACGCCGGCGCCGCCGTCGGTCATCTGGCTGCAGTCGAACCGGCGGATCCGGCCCTCGATGGGCGGGTTGACGGCGTCGTCGTCACCGGATTCGGCCAGGTCGGGCACCCGCCACTCGCGGGTCTGGGCGTTGGGATTGCGCTTGGCGTTGGCCAGGTTGATTGCGGCGATGGCATGCAGGTGGGCGTCGTCGATTCCGAAGCGGCGGTCGTACTCGTCGGCGACCTGGGCGAACATGTACGGCCACAGGTATTTCGCCTCCTGGCCCTCATGGCCGGTCCAGGCCGCGGCGCCGAGATGCTGGGCGGCCACGTCGCCGGACACCGTCTTCTCCAGTTCCAGGCCGACCACCAGCGCGGTGCGGTAGTTGCCGGCCCGCAGGTCGGCCATCGCCGCCAGTGCGGCCACACTGCCCGAGGCGCACGCGGCCTCGTGCCGGGTGGCCGGGGTGTCCCACAGTCCGTCGTTCACGGTGGCCGGCATCGCGCCCAAATGCCCCTGGGCGGCGAACATCTCGCCGAACGCGTTGGCGACGTGGACCACCTCGATGTCGACGGCGTCGATCATGGACTCGGCCAGGGTCTGGTCGACCACTTCGCGGGTCAGATCGGCGAAGTCGCGGCCTTCGCGGGTCAGATTGCGGGCGAAGTCGCTCTGATAACCGCCGAGAATCCAGACGTTCGTCACCGGCCCGAAGTTACTACAACTAAGAGAGCGAGGGAACCGCTCGCGATTGTGTCGTCCGGATGGCCGGTCGCCGGGGCGGATCCGGCTGATAGCTTGCGCCGGTGAGAGATCTGATCCTCGCGCTGCCACCACAGGCGGTCGCCGTCGTTCTGCTGGTGTTCTTCTGCGCGGTCGGCGTCGGCACCCGGCGAATAGTCCTCTCGCGCTGCGGCGAGGACGCACGCGAAGAACTCGTCGAGCAGGCCAGGAACCTGCTGACCGGAGTGTCGGCGACGTTCGCCTTCTTTGTCGGATTTGCCATCTCCATCTGCTGGGGTGCGGTCACCGCCGGGCAGAGCGCCATCGAGCAGCAGTCGGCGGCCATCCAGTCGATGGCGTGGGAACTCCGCAACATCCCCGACAAGCCGTCCTCGACCGCTCTGCTGGACGCCCTCACCCGCTACGCGCAGACGGCCGCCGATGAGGACGGCAAGTACCTGGCCACGGGCCAGACCGCCACCCTGCCATCGCACGCCGCGTTGGACCAGTTCGAAAACGCGCTCAACGTTTACGCCAGCAGCGCCGGCTCGGACCGGGCCCGCACCCTGCTTCCGGCGGCCTCGGAGTTGATCTCGTCGTCGGCCGCGGTGGCCGCCGTCGCGAATCGCGGCCTGCCCCGACCGCTTGCCACATTGCTGGCGATCGTCGCGATCCTGGTGACGGTCGTCATGGGCATCACGACCGTCACGTCGGGTCGCTCGTCCATGGTCTTCGTCTACGTCTGGTGTCTGATTCCCGCACTCTCGCTCACCGTGGTGTGGGCGCTGGCGTACCCGTTCGCGTTGCGCTCCGGCATCACCATCGCTCCGCTGCGGGCCGTCGCGCAGGATCTGGCTACTCGCTGAGTTCCGCCGCGCTCACCCTTGGGCTGTGGATGCTCTTCGGCGGCCGATCTCGTACGCGACGGTGCTCGCCAGCGTCAGAAACAACAGTGGCGTGACGAACCACGCCATCACCGTGGTGAAGCCGTGCAGAATCGGGCGTTCGGCCGCTGACAGCACCGTGTAAATCAGGTAGAAGATGTAAAGGCCGAGCAGCACGGCGCCCTCCCAGCGGCGGATGACCGAACCGGTGAAGGCAAGCGGAAGCAGCACCACCGCAGCGGCGATCATCAGCGGTATGTCCAGGGCCAACGCGGACTCCGGCACCGGCAGCCCGGCCGGGGAGATGATGCCGGCCAGACCGGCGACCGCGCCGATGTTGAAGATGTTGCTACCCACCACGTTCCCGACTGCCAGGTCCCGCTGTCCGCGGCGCACCGCCACGATGGACGTGGCCAACTCCGGCAACGAGGTTCCGATCGCCACCACCGTCAAGCCCACGATCAACTCACTGACCCCGAACGCCGTCGCGATACCGGTGGCACCACTGACCAGGGTGTTGGCGCCGACGATCAGCAGCGCGACCCCGATGAGCAGAAACACCAGATCGCGACCGATGGAGCCGTTCCGGACATCCACCTCCTCCGCTGCCTGGGTCATCGTGTCCGCATCAGTCCCGACGGTCCGGCCCACCCGACCGGCCGAAGCCGTCGCGATCGACGCCCCCGGGCCGTGCAGGTCATCGCCGTGGCCTTCCCGCCTGCTGAGGATGATGGCCACGCTGAGGTAGAGGATCAACAGGACGAACAGGATCAGGCCGTCCACCCTGCTCAAACCGCCGTCGCTGGCTAGTAGAAAGAAGAGGACTGAGAACGCGGTCATGAAGGGAATGTCCACACGAACCAGTTGCACCTTGACCAGAAGGGGCAGGATCAGGGCCGAGGTGCCCAGGATCATCAGGACGTTGGCGATGTTGCTGCCCACCACGTTGCCGACCGCGAGATCGGGCTCACCGCCCAGCACCGCGCCGAGCGTCACCGCCAGTTCCGGCGCCGAGGTCGCGAAGGCGACGACGGTCAGACCCACGACCAACGGCGACATACCGATGCGTGCGGCCAAACCGGCAGCACCCCTGACGAGCATCTCGCCACCCGCGACCAGTAGTACGAGGCCGAGGAGGATCCTCCCGATGTCCAATAGGTTCACCCGCCGGAGTGTAGGAGCATCGGGCAGGCCATGTGCGCGTCAACGCGCCCCGATGCCAATATGTCGTTCAGCGGGTCAGGCGCTACAGGAGATGCAAGCCACGACGCTCCACGGCGAGCAGTAGTATCGACCGAGTCCGCTTTCGGAAAGTGCGGGCGCAGACCCGGCGAATTTCGAAACTAGATGAAGGGGGCTTTAATGAATTTGATGGCACGCTTTGTGGCGGACTACTCTCGGCGGTCCCGAGCCAAGCGTGGGGAAGTCTTCCGGCGACTGTTTCCGCTAAATCCCGATACCACATTGCTGGACTTGGGTTCAGAGTCGGGTGCGCATATTGCGATGTTACTTGCTGGTACGAGCATTACCCCGCGCAATGTCTACATCGCTGATATCGATCCTGATGCAGTTGCGCGAGGGGCCGAGATTCATGGGTTCACTCCGGTGGTCATTAACGAGTCGGGACGGCTTCCTTTCGCCGACGGCTTTTTCGACATCGTCCATTGCTCATCCGTCGTTGAACATGTGACGGTACCGAAATCGGATATGTGGAACATTCGGTCAGGCCGCGAGTTCCGTGCTCTCTCGGAGGCTGCCCAGCAAAAATTCGCCGACGAAATCATGCGCGTCGGCAAGCAGTATTACGTGCAGACGCCGGATAGATGGTTTCCGGTCGAGAGTCACAGTTGGCTGCCTTTCCTGGGTTGGCTCCCGCGACGAGCGTTGATCCCAGTTCTTCATTTTTCTAATTCATTTTGGATCAAGAAGACTTGCCCGGATTGGCATCTCCTCGACGCGCGGCAGCTTTCGGAACTTTTCGCGGGTCGACCGGTGATTAAGGAAAGGTCACTGGGAATGGTGAAGTCGATAACCGCGGTGAAGACAGCAGCTCTTCCGCCCCGATCTGGTTCGAACGAGTAGTCCGGTCCGGCCACCTACGAGCGCGGTTCCAGTGGCCGATGTTTGCAGGTTCGCTTTCGGATTCGGTGGGGTCGCCGCGGTGCGGTCGAAGCAGGCCAAAGATATCGCCTCGCCGGTCTGCTCGGGATGAGACCCAAGGAAGATAAACGGCATTGATCTGCGAAAACAACGAGTGCCCCCGGCAGGATTCGAACCTGCGACACCGGCTTTAGGAGAGCCTGCACGGCCTCCTGCTAGTGGTCCCGATTAGTGCTCTGAACTGGCGATATGCCGCCATTGGACGCTAGTCGAAACTACGGCGTGTCGCGGTTTCACCGACCAAGCACCGACCACAGATCAGCGTTGTTTCCGGGCTCGGAAAACGAGCGAAGCCCCCCGGCGGTAACCGGAGGGCTTCACGGAGGAAATATGCAAACCACCGTTTTTGCGCGCGGTCGAATTCTACCGCGGGCACACGACTATTCGTCAGCGCTACTTACTATCAAGCGCCCGGATCAGAAGATCCTTGATCTCGGCCTGGCCCTCTTCGAGCGAGCGGACACGAGCGTTGGTGTCCGCGATCGCGCTCTTGACCTCGGTGACGTCGTCCTTGACCGTGGCCACGTCGGACTTGAGTTGCCGTTGCCCTTCCGCGAGTTCTCGCTGATTGGCTCCGAGGGCGTTGACGGCCGCCAGCACGGCTCGGTAGTCGGCCTGGCTGGCCTCCAGGGCGGCCACTCGTGCTTCCAGGTCATCCAGAGTCGTCACGGGTGCAGTCTATCCAGCGGCGCGGGTCTGGGTAGTCGCGAATGTGGGCGGCTGGGTATGGGTCGGAGTGCAGCTGGCAACGGCATCGATCCGGCCGAAGGCGGTGCGCGATGAACCGGCAGGAAACCGGATCAGCGGACCTCGGGTATGAGATCCGCTACGTCCGAGGCGAGCAGGGTGGCCCGGATCAGATCGAGGCATGGCTCCCTGGCTGGCTGTGGTGGGCGGTCCAGGCGGTGAAACGCAATGACGGCTGGCTGGTGCTGGTAGATCGTGCAGTCGCTGAGACCGCGGGCGTTCCGAAGGCGGCGCGCACAGCGTTGGAAGCCGCAGGTGCTGAGCAGGCCCGAATCTGGGTCGAACTTCTGGCCGCGCTCTACCTGAAGGCGGGGGCGCGATGAGTACGACAGCAGTCCTCGAGGCCCGGCCCGGCGGCCCGGCGGACCGGAGCGCCGCAGGCGCGGTGGGCCAGCGGGCCGGCGGCGCGAGCGCAGCGAGCGCTCTTGGTAGTACTCAGAGTTATTGCTTCACACCGGCTGGGAGTAGCGACCTGGCGGCCGTCGTCGACTCAGCGGAACGGCGACGGATTCGATGGGGTGCGCGGGCGATGCTCTGGCAGGCGTCATCGCTGAAGGCAGTCCGCTGCTGTGGGCGAATGCTGCACAACGACGCTGTCGGAGATCCTGACGACGGCCAGGGTGTCCGGATCGTGCGCCGTGAGGTCGACGGCCGGATGGTCGCGCACTATCAGGGGCTGATGACATGCGGCTCGGCGTGGTCGTGTCCTCGATGCTCGGCGGTGATCGCTCACACGAGGTCAGCCGAGATCGGCGCGGCGGTGCGGGAGTGCTATCGGCAGGGCGGTCGGGTGTACCTGCTGACGTTGACGATGCGCCATTCGTCCGGGGACCGCCTTGCGGACTTGTGGGATGCGCTCAGTTCGGGTTGGCGCTCGGCATTCGGTACTCGCAAGTGGACCGGGCAGAAGGCACGGTTGACCGAGCGTAACGGGCACCTTGTGGAGCTTCCGGCGATGACAGGTGATGCCGAACTGTTCGACGTGGCCGGCATGACGCGGGTGGTCGAAGCAACCTATGGCAGTCCGCATCGGGGCGGCCACGGTTGGCATCTGCACATTCATGCCCTGGTCTTCTCCGCCTCGACGATGCGCTCAGCATTAGGGCACGACCTCCCGGTATGGGTAGTGCCGGGACTTGATCGAGAATGGCTGGCGCGCAATGTATTTGCGGCGCGAGTCCATGACCGTTGGTCGGCTGGTCTGCGGAAGCTGGGCTGCGGAGCGGGGTCGGTCGCGGTCGATGTTCGCGAGGTTTCTGACGACGGTGCCGAGTACGTCGGCCGCTACCTCGCCAAAGCGACGTACGACGCGGCCGCGAAGGTGGGCGTTGAGGTTGCGGCGGGTCAGGTGACCAAGACGGGCAGGACGGACCGGAATCGGACGCCGTTCGAGCTGTTGGCGGACCTGGCGGAGTCGGTCGACGCTCGGGGCTTCGGTGTACGCACGCCGCGACACTGGGCCGTGAAGGAGGCGGGCGACGGCGACTGGGCCGTAATCGATACCGATACCGGGGAGGTCGTCTCAGTGACGCCGCCTGGTGAGTGGGCCGTCTGGCACGAGTGGGAGCAGGCGTCCAAGGGGCGGCGGCAGATCTTGTGGTCGAGGCGGCGGACTGCGCCAAGCTCGGCGCGGGAGGAGTTGTGGAACGTGCTGCTGGGTGCGCGTGGTGTGACCGCAGTGAAGACTGATGAAATCGTTGCGGCGATTATTGTTGATGGAGAACGAGTGTGTGAAATCGGCAGGACGGAATGGTACCGCGTCGTAGTTTGGCGGCCAGGTTTGATTGTGGAGTTGTTGGAAACTGCTGAACTGTTGGGGACTTTTGGAGTGACTAGAGCGCTAGCGGGCTTGTCGTCATGTGATCCGGACATGCCGCAAGCTGCCTCTTGGCGTTCTCCAGGCCGTGATCATAAACGTGGGGGTCTGAGTGAGGCATAATCAGGGCCGTCAGATCAGAAGAAAGCCTCTGTGGGGATTTCTTTCAGCACCCGCTCAACTTCTTCATTGATCCAACATGCAAGTTGGACAAGGTTGGGCGCTGGCCACTTGGTGATGTTGAACTGTCTGGCGAGTGCCTGTTTATGGGTCTCAAGCTTGGCTTTCTCTGGCTCGATAGTACCGTTATTGCGGTGCAGAAGATCTGCGGGTGGGACAAGCGATTTAATGAAATCGACTGGCAGGTACCGTTCGATGCCAACCCAACCCTTACCAAGTTCGCTGGTGCATAGAGACTCAGGCGTTGTCACTGCTGTCGAATAGACGTGACAACTGAGGTGCTTTTTATATTGCTCTGAGTCTCTAGTTTCCCAATCTCGCAACACGATGATCGGAGCAGAATCTGGGCGAGACTTGATTGCTGCGGAATTGCATCGAAGATATTGCTTGAACGCATCTCCGCCCGTAGCGTCGCCCGTTAGTTCGTCTGGGTCAGCAAGCCGCCACCGCGGCTTGATGCCGGCGGAGGTCAGACCTTGTCGAAGATATACGGCGTCGAATTTGCCCTCTACAAGCACGAGTGGTTGGTCGGGAAACTGAAGTAGCGGATGACGATAGCTGGTTACTGCCAGCCTATTAGAAAGTTCGAGGGCATTTTTCGATGTCATTCGCTCGAACGCAGTTCCTGATGGCAGCGTTGTCGCGACGACCGCGCTCATGCCAACCCGGGCAAACTCATCTTGGTGGGTAGTGATGAATACTTGCCGACGTTCGTCGCGGCTATACGAAAAAAGATCATAAGCATAACGCTGACGAAGCCCGCTGTGCAGGAATGATTCCGGCTCTTCAATTGCCCAGATATGGCCCTGTAGCCATCCGAATCCCTTTCCGCGAGCTGTCCGGTCTGCAAGGTTGAGGAGGTGGAGAAACATGAACTGTTGAGTGCCGGAACCCTCCAATTCCGGTGCACGCGCACGGCCTGTCGCATCTACCGACCGGATCGCCAAATCGAACGCCAGATCGACAAAGTCTCTGGGCAAAGCGGACCTCAGACTTCTACCAGAGATTCCTTTGCTTACAGCTGACGAGACTTCTTCAAAGAGCGTGTCCGCCAAGCGAGACATTGCTGCAAGTAGCTCGCTGACATCGCCTGATTTGTACTCCTTAGTGTTCCTCAGGCGGCTAACTAGTGCGCCGCGAAGCGGCTGAACGTACTGCGTGATCAGTTCAGATGGCTGCGCGTGGTTAGGCACATAGCGAAACTCGATAGCTCGAATAAAACCTTCCAGAGCTGATATGTCGCTTGGGTCGGTGGCCAGGTGGAGATTGTCCAAGTTTTGGCCAAAGGAAAGCTCCCGAGTGATGGTGTTACTTTGAGCGTCTTTAGACCATGTCTGGTTGATTGCCAAATACTCTATCAGTTGGTGCTTTTCAAGAAACTTATCCTGGCGTGAATATGTTATCTCGCTCCCGAGGGGGAAGGATGCTCCAATTTTGATTTTGCGCGGCTTCTTCGGGCCATAATCGCTGTAGTCACGATCCAAATCCACCGGAGAGCCTGCCTCGTCGACGGACCCTGTGAAGAACAGCTTTAGGGCGCGGAGCAAGTTCGACTTACCTGCGCTATTTAAGCCGATGATTGGCTCGTATCCGCTCAATGGGTTGATACGAGCGTCCTTTATCGACCGAAAGTTCGACACGCGAATTTCATTGATGATCGACAATTTGGAGAACCTTCTCCCGCGCGGTGGTTGCTAGATAAGCGGACTCGGCTTTTGTTCAATTTGGTTCAGCACCATCAGGATTACTCTTGGCTGCTCCTCCGCAACTCGCCCCCATACGCGTCGACCAACAGCTGCGACGTGCTCGGGCAATCGGGAAAGCGCACGCGAGCGGCAAACTCACAAACCCTCCCGTTCCTGACCGGTAAACCCTGGCGGTGTCATAGCGTCGTAGCAACAGACCCACTGAGCGGGAGGGAGTTGCAGGTTGGCGCGCAGGATGTTGACGTTCGAGGATCGAGCGGACATCGCGGTCGGGATCGAGTCGGGCTTGTCTGACACCGAGATCGCC